>SKVR01000310.1 GCA_007129355.1 Bacteroidales bacterium
AAGACACTGTAGAATCAACAGGATATGAAGGTGTAAGTCTTTTGGGTGGGGGCTTATTTATAGGTTACTATGGATATGGCTTTTTTGGAACCCGCAGTCTTTCAATACCACCCTTTAATGCCTACTATGAATTCGGAGTACACGAATATGTTACCCTGGGCCCGTTTGCGGGTATGGGAAGGTGGGATTATCGTTATATAAATAGTGATTATTCCTGGACTTTCTATCATCTGGGAGCAAGAGGTAGTTTTCATCTTACCAATATTATAAATGAAGTATTAGGAGGAGATATCGATGAAGAAAAAATTGACTGGTATGTAAGTATTTTGAGTGGTTTGGAGATCAGGAATTTCAACAGCCAGACATTTCCTGAACTCTATGATAATACCGTAAGAATTTTTATTGGCCCCATAACAGGTGTAAGATATTATCTTGGCGATAATTTTGCTATTTATGCCGAAGGAGGTCGCGGTGCTCTGGGGGTTTTGAGCTTTGGAGTGTCGTTGAAATTCTGATATTCTAATTTGCAACCCATTGCGAAAATTTTTCTTCAAACGCTGCCAGGCTTTCCTGGTAGCGTTTTGTATTCTGATGGTCTTCACCCAGATGCATTTTAGCCATATCCACCGAACGATTTAAATAATCAAGTGCTGTTTTTGAATCTCCTTTTCTTCCAAACAATTGACCGAAAAAATAATACAGTCTGCTGATATTGGCATGTGAATCACCAAATTGCCCCTTGTAAATTATTTCTGCTTTTGAAAGGTATTTCTCTGATTGACTCCAGTTTTCAAGATTCATATAAACATTTGCCAGTTGAATATAATCAGAACCTACAAAATGATGTTCTTCTCCAAGAGTTGCAATATCTGCTTCCAGTACTTTGTAGTAAAGAGGCAATACCTCTTTAAAATTTTCCTGTCTGTAAAGTGAAGTTGCCAGGTTAAATAACGAACTGACAGTATATTGATGCGTTGGGCCTAATATTTCCTGAAATTTTTGATAAACCAGAGCATATACAGAGTCAGCCTTATCCTGTTCCTGCATACCGTGATACACAGATCCCAGATTATTTAATGCCATGATCGTTTTTGGGTTATCATTTCCAAAAATTTTTTCATACTCATCAAATACTCTTATTGATAATTCAATTGCACTTTCATAATCGCCTGAACGCTGCTGAAGAAGCGCCAGATTATTTAAGGTTCCCAGGTATAATTCGAGATTATCATCCTTTACAGGAAAAATTGCATCATAGGCTTCATTTTGGGTTTCCAAAGCATCTTCCAGTTTCTCCATCTCTCTCAGACAGGAAGCTTTTGCATTCAGTGCCTTTACCAGTTCATGGCGCGGAAAACGATTATCGGTCCTGTAAAGATCAATACTTGTCTGAATTTTAGTAAGTGCGACATCATATTCGCCTTTAAATCGTAAAATATTTCCCTTTTCGACCATTATCTCAGGAATATGCTTCCGGCCTTTTGCGCCTGCATTTTTAAAATATATAATTGCTTCATCAATTAAACTGTCGGCTACTATATAATCGGTTTTTGAGAAATATCCTGATGAGAGATGTTGAAGTATAATTGCTTTCTGAAGTTTGTGAGAACGGTCATTTTTCTCCGGTAAATATTCAAGTGACTTATAGAAAAACGCCACGGTTTGATCCCAGTCTCCAAGCTTGGAAATCAGGTTACCTGTAAGTAAAAATAATTCAGACTGAAGTTCAGGTTGCCCTTCCAGGCTCTCAATTCTCTCAGCACTTTTCTCAAAAAGATCAAGTGCGGAAAGGGCTTCACCTCCTGTTTGAACCGGATCAACCGAATCAAAAATTTCATGTATAAAACCGAGAATTTGTTCAGCCCTCTGGTTCTCGCGAACCGTTTCAAAATACTGAGCTATAAAAAACCCGATGGCAGTAAACAGGAGAATATTAAACACCAGAAAAAACTGCACTTTTCGTTTATTTCGTGAGTATTTCTTCTTCAACTTGTATTTCCAGGAAGGATGATGAGAGTGCAATGGCTTATTTTCAAGCAAATTTTGAATATCATGAGAAAAGGCATTTACAGTTATAAAACGCGATCCGGGATTTTCTGCTAATGAGCATTGAAATATGGCACTTAAATCACAGATTAACAAACCATTATGATTACCGGGAAAACCCTTGTTTCTGATGTAATTCTTAAAACTTTCATGTTTGCTCAGGTATGTGTCTTCCTGGTTATAAAACTTTGTTTTATTGTAATGCTCACCCATTAAAAGTTTAAATAAAACCAGTCCGAGTGTATAAATATCCGAAGTTACGGTCGGACCAGATCCCTTAAACTGCTCGGGTGATGCATATTGCAATGTACCGGTAAATGATGCGTTGTTGCTGGTGATGTTCTTTTCCTGCTCATGAATAATCTGCGAGATACCAAAATCAAGAAGTTTAACATGACCGGCTTCGCTTACAAGAATATTGGCGGGCTTAATATCATGATGGACAATAAAATTATTATGGGCGTATTGCAATGCATCACATACCTGAAGGAATAATTGCAACTTCTCCTTTAGATCAGGATTTCTCTTTTTACAATATTTGTCAATAGATTCTCCCTCCACATATTCCATAATCATGTATGGAAAACCTTCTTCGCTGATACCACCATCGTAAAGTTGAGCAATATTAGGATGGTTTATGTCTGCGAGAATTTGTTGTTCCTGCCGGAATTTATCTTTGAGGAGATTTATATCTCCCTGAACTTTCATTACTTTCAGGGCAACTTTCTGTTCAAACTGCCCATCAATTCTTTCGCAAAGAAACACACTGGCCATTCCTCCATGACCCAGTTCGCTTATGATCCTGAACTTCTCAAAAATGTCTCCCGGTTTATAAGGAATATTACTATTCTGACCATCAATGTCGTCTTCAATGTTTTTGTTTAGTGCTTCGAAAAATGCATCAGCTTTCGAAGAGCTTTTTAGAAGTTTCAGGATTTGAGTATCAATTCCTTCCGACTTTTCCTCATGTGTGCAATGGGCTTCTACCCAATTTTTCCACTGATTTGATGGTACATCCAGCGCCCCTATAAAAAGTTCACTTATCCGTTCCTGTTTATTGTGACTTCCGTCTTTCATAATGAATTGTCTTACTGCTCATTGAGTTCAACATACAACCATGCCTTGGCATAACTCCAGGATCTTTTTACGGTTGCCGGACTGATATTCAAGGCAAGGGCCGTTTCCTCAATAGTCATACCTCCAAAAAACCGGCATTCAACAATCGCTGCCTGGCGTTCATCCTGCAACTCAAGTTTTTGGAGGGCATCATTAAGTAACAGGAGATCTTCGGTGGTCTGATCGCTTAGCATAATCCCTTCCTGCAAATCATCCAGATGCATCACTTTGGGGTTGCTTCCTCTTTTTAATGTTTGTTTCCTGAGTGAAGCATTAATTAGAATCTGCCGCATTGCCCTGGCTGATATATAGAAGAAATGGGCACGATTCTTCAGATCTGCAGCACCTGCCTGTATAAGCTTAAGGTAAGCTTCATGCACAATGGCGGTGGTGTTCATTGTATCGAGATTGTAAAACTGTTTTTTGATACGATGAGCCCCCTTTTGCAATTCATTATAAACCAAAGGATACAGTTTATCCAAAGCATCTTTATTACCATTGCTGAATTCCTGCAGATATACCGTTACTTCTGCAGTGTTTACATGATTGTTTTCAGACATTTATGCTTTTTCGATTAATGGGTTAAGTAATGCTTTTTAACAAACATTTTTTATCGCCAGACAAACTGTTAATTCAAATATAAACATTTATAACTAATATAACAAATCCAAAATTACTATCTTTAAAATTGACACAATCATTACTGTAATTACCCTTACATCTGCTATAAGCCACTGATTATTTAACTGATTAATACAAGAACTTAACAATTTAATAAGTAAATTTGTAGACTTTTGTGTGTTTTTAATTTTTATAAGTATAACTTATGAGCAATCTCAAATTATTCCTTTTTTCCGCAATCATTTTTATGGGTTTGTCATGCGGAAGACAATCAACAGAACAGTCAGCATCAGAAGAAATGCCACCCGAATTCTATGATATGCATAATGCCCGAATAGCCCTTGATTATGTGGGAACTTATTCTGGTGTTCTTCCATGTGCCGATTGCGAAGGAATTCGCACCGAAGTTATTCTTGTAGATGAAAGCCAGTTCATCCGCAAAACCCAATATGTAGGTCAGGATGACATGGTATTTGAAGAAAGCGGGATATATACCTGGGATGAAGCGGGTAATACAATAACACTGGAAGAAGCCGATGAGCCCAACCAGTATTTTGTTTCTGAGAATCGCATCTTCCATCTTGATATGGATGGAAACAGAATTGAAGGTGAACTGGAAGAAATGTATATTCTAAAAAAAACGGATACCTATTAAGAATTCTGAATCAATTCCCTTGAAATAACAATTTTCTGAATTTCAGATGTTCCTTCATATATCTGGGTTACTTTGGCATCGCGCATTAATCTTTCCACATGAAATTCCTTGATATAACCATAACCACCGTGTATCTGAACTGCTTCGGTAGTTACCTCCATAGCCATATCAGCACAATACTGTTTGGCCATTGAACCTGCCATACCATAAGGTTTTCCGGCATCTTTCAGCCATGCAGCCTTCCGATAAAGATTACGTGCATTTTCAATTTTTACGGCCATATCGGCCAGTTTAAAAGCAATGGCCTGGTGGTTGCAAATTTCTGTGCCAAAAGTTTTCCGGGTCTTTGAATATTTGAGGGCAAGTTCAAAGGCACCTGCGGCAATGCCTGTAGCCTGGGCAGCAATTCCAATTCTTCCGCTCTCCAGCGCTCTCATGGCTAAAGAAAAACCCTCTCCTTCCCTGCCCAGCAAATTTTCCACAGGCACCCGAACGTCTTTAAAGTACACGTCATGGGTATCTGAACTGCGTATCCCCATTTTGTTTTCATTGGGACCCAGGCTGATTCCCGGTGAATCTTTATCTACAATAAAAGCATTGATTCCCCTGTATTTCTGAGATGGATTGCTTTGGGCTATAACTATAAAAACAGAAGCATTTTTTGCATTGGTGATCCATTTTTTGGTTCCATTAATCAGATAGTAATCACCTTTGTGTTCAGCCTGAGTTGTCTGAGCCCCGGCATCGCTGCTTGCATCGGGTTCAGAAAGCAGAAACGCACCGATATACTCGCCTGATGTAAGTTTGGGAAGGTATTTGTTTTTGGGTTCTTCGCGTGCATACTTTTCAATTACATGGTTGACAAGCGAATTGCAAACCGATAATACCACCGAAACTGCCGGATCTATTTTAGAAAGCTCTTCAATGGCTAATGTTAATGAAACTGCATCCAATCCTTTTCCACCATATTTCTTATCAGCTGTAAGCCCGAAAAAGCCGAGCTTTCCAAGTTTTTTGAAATGCTCTGTGGCAAATTCACATTTTTCGTCTCGCTCAATTACTCCGGGCAGCAGCTCTTTCTCCGCAAATTCCCTGGCAATTTTCTGAATTACCTGTTGCTGTTCTGTTAAGTTAAAGTTCATAATTTGCGATTTGTGTTTTGAGTTTTGTCTATCTTTTATCAAAGATAAAAGAATTTTTTACTTAAAAAATAGCATAAAACAGAGTTTCATATCTAATTATATTTATATTTATATACCTTGGTATTAAATCCATAAATTTTATCAAAAAATCAAAGTATCATCTGATATGCAAAAAATTCACCTTTCAATAACATAATCTTGCAG
>SKVR01000308.1 GCA_007129355.1 Bacteroidales bacterium
CGAAGCTGATGTCCAGTTTTTCAATCAGGGCATAGTTTTCAATCAGAAGACTTTTTAACATTTGAACCAGGGCTAAAATTTAGCGAAGCCACAAAGTTAACAAACTTTGCAATACATTGAGCTGCAAAATGCGTTTCCTGAGTGATCAATTAAAACAAATGTTTGTGCTGCAATTAATTGCGGGGCTGTGTAATTCTGCGGTATCTTGCACTGTTGGCAGGATCTATTTCTGTAAGGATTTGAACAACCTGGTTTTTTTCCATTGCAGGAGCTTCGGTAAAGATGTTAACCAGTTCATCTCCCTTGGTGGTCATGATAATAGACATCAGGTAACTTCCCGGCCGCTGGCGGTGCACGCGCTGAAACATCTCAATGGCATTTACCACTTCTGATCTTGCCATATCCATATTATCGGTCATTCTGTCAAATCCTAAACGATGATAGGTATAGAGTGCCTGCCGGATACTTGTATACTGCGAATTAAATATGTTTTCCATAAGCCAGTAGCGGTTTCTTTGGCCTTCAAAGGATTTCCATCCGCGTTCCGGCGCATTTTGTGCAAGGTTAACAATGCTTTGGGCTTTTTCAAAGTATGGTGTGCCACCCATGGGTGAAAACGTATCAAAATCGAAACCAATTATGAGATAGGCATAAAATGCCAGTACAGAAGAAAGATTGCTTGTAAAGGTATTATCGGCATATTCAAGGGTTTGGTTTTCAACATAACGAAAGGATAAATCACGGTCGTTATGATTGATTATAGGCGAACTGTAGGATGTTCTGAAAATGGGTCGACGCGATTGAACCTGAATTGTACCGCGGTACTCGTCACTTCCTATTTTTTCATTGATGGTAATCAGAATGCTCGCTTCAATCCTTTCTTCGGGCTTATATTGATATTCTGTCCAGTTACGCTGATTCATAAACTCGTAAATGGAAGATTGCAGCGTTTGCAGAACCTGGCGATCTGTTTCCGACATTCCTGGAGAGGAAATCTGCACCATACATTGTAGCTCCTGGGCTTTAATGCCGGTTATTGTCAGAAACAGAAATGTGAAAATGAATAATATTTTACGCATATTTTTTATTGAAAGAAACAGAAATCAAAGTTATCAAAATTGCAGTTAAATGAAAGAAATCATATTGAAACTATTCTTTGAGATAGCTTACAAGTTTATCTGCAATATCAACTGCAACAAGCTTTTTACTCTTTAATTCAAACCCCGAAACCTGGTTTTTATTGTCTAAAATAGTTATTTTATTGGTTTCGGTACCAAAGCCGGCACCTTCGTCCTGCATAGAATTCAGCACAATGAAATCAAGGTTTTTATTTTGCAGTTTTTTGCGGGCATTATCAAGTTCATTATCCGTTTCAAGCGCAAAACCCGCCAGAACCTGATTTTCTTTTTTCGTTTTTCCCAGGGCAGCCAGAATATCAGGATTTGGAATCAATTCCATTAGCACGGGCCGACCATCACGTTTCAACTTTGTCTTATGGATTTTCGCAGGCTTGAAATCAGCTACTGCAGCAGTTAAGATGGCGGCATCCATTCCAGGAAATACCTCCATGCAAGCGTGATACATTTCATCGGCACTTTTAACATTGATGCGCTGAATGGATGGGTTTTTTAGTTCGATACTAACCGGTCCGCAAACAATGTGCACATGTGCTCCTCTTTCAGCAATTTCTTCGGCTATGGCAAACCCCATTTTCCCGGTGGAATGATTTCCCAAATATCTTACCGGGTCAATAATTTCATGTGTAGGACCTGCGGTAATCAAAACTTTTCTACCTTCCAGGTCTTTTTTGCCTGAAAAATACTTCTCAATAACAGCAAAAATCGCTTCGGGTTCTTCCATACGACCTTTACCTTCGTAACCGCAGGCAAGATAGCCACTGGCAGGCTCAATGATTTCGACATTGTTTTGTTTCAGGTAGTCCAGATTACGCTGAAAAGCAAATTTTTCATACATCTTGCAATTCATGGCAGGAGCCATAAAAACCTTTTTATCAAAAGCTATCAGTGAAGTAGAAAGCGCATCGTCGGCAATGCCATTGGCGTATTTTCCTATGATATTGGCTGTGGCCGGAGCCACAACAAAAACATCGCCCCAATCGGTAAGACTTATATGCTCGGTGGTGTAATCATTATCCTCACCAAAAACTTTGTCGTATAATTTATTTTGTGATAATGATTCTATGGTAACACGGGTTACAAACCACATAGCACTTTCCGTTGCCACAACACGCACCTCTGCCCCGGCTTTTCTGAATAACCGAATCAGGTACATACTTTTATAAGCAGCGATACCGCCACTTATTCCGAGAAGAATTTTTTTCTCTTTGAGCATGGTAGTATATGTTTTAATCTGGGGAGAAATTAATGCTAATCCTAAAAAAAACAAGGTTTCTGAAATCCGGATAACGGCCTGCAAATTCAATTCAGGGATTCAAACCTTCGTCATTTGCACTTTACCGATAATCCGGTAATTTCAAAAACCCCGGTTATATCTCATTATACTTAAAGACCTTTAGTTAGTCTTTTTCGGGCACGCGATAGTAAATCTTTTCATCCAGGTATTCGCTGATGGCTATCAGGCTGGGTTTCGGAAGTTGCTCATAGTAGCGCGCAATTTCAATCTGCTCGCGATTTTCAAATACTTCCTCAAGATTATCGGTAGAAGTGGCAAACTCTGAGAGTTTGTTGTTGAGTTCCTCCTTCATCTCTAGTCCAATCTGATTAGCTCTCTTGCCAATAATGACAACAGACTGATAAATATTCTCGGTTTTCTCGTCGAACCTTCTCAGGTCGCGTGTTGTAGTATTGGTTTCTGATTTTAATTTTTTGTAATCCATGGTTTACAATGATCTTAAAAAATGATTTATTTTTTTTTTATAGTTAGCTATTGGCTTGAGCTGCAGCAATTTCTTCAAGTATATTGATTTGTTCCGTTGCAGTTCTTAACATACGGTCAGCCTGTAAGAGAAATTCAGTTTCAGGATAACGGTTAACCAGACGACGGTGTGCATCCACTGCATCCTGGAATCTTTCCAGCTGACGCGCTTGAATACTATTTTCAGCAAAAAGAAAATGGGAGCGAAGAATATAAAACATGGCTTCTTCCCTGAATTGTGTATCGGGAAAATCTCTGATTACATTCTGAAATGATCTAACCGCTGCCATATAGTCGCGGATATTAAAATACAGCATTGCTGACTTAAACGCCTTATCCTCAAGCTTTTCGCGAAGTTCATCAATAAGCTGATTGGCTTGCTCCAATCTTTGGCTGTTAGGGTATCTGTTAGCAAAGCCTTGAAATTCACGAATGGCTTCACGGGTAGGTGTTTGGTCGAGACTGGCTCTTGGCGAAAGAAGGTATTTGCAATAGGCACTCATAAACAGAAACTCCTCTGCGTGTTCACTTCTTGGAAATCCTTGTGTAAAGGTTTTGAAGTAATGCGCAGCAAGTATGTAATCGCCCTGATTATATAGAGCCATGGCATAATAATAATTCAACTGCTCAGCCTGTGCTGTTCCTCTAAATGAAGGAATTATATCAGTTAAGAGACCCAATGCACGGTTATAATCTTCGTTGTAATAATACTCAATTGCTTTTTCCTTTTTGAGCATGACATCATCACTTTTAAGCAGTTTCTGGTATTTACTGCATGAAGCGAAAAGTAATAAGAATGCTGAAAAAATGAGAATCCCTTTTGTAGTGTGTCTGTTTAGCATGAATTCGCGCTTAATTTGTTTTTGTATGTGCGTTCCAAAACAATTTGCAAAGGTAATCAATTCTTTGATTTCTTGCGCAATCAAAACGATAAAGTAACAGCTTAATTATAAGATAGGCCCGGAATTTAGGAAATAATAACATTGATATGCTTGTCATAAACCGATTCGCAAAAATTATTTACTAAAACCTGCTTTTACTATGGCCCTTAAAATGCTGTATATTAGCATTATTAATTAAAATTTCTCAATTAGGGCTTAAATTCTGACTAACGTCAAATTATGTTGTTTTCATTATGCATTCTTTTATTCATATGACTTTCAGGGATTGTAACCGCTGAATTTTCCTGAAAACTATCCCAAGGTTATAGTCATATCTCCAGATTGCTTCTGATGAGTTATAAACTACTTAACTCTTTGAATCAGCTTCACTTTTCTCATCCGTATCACCTGATACTTTGTCATCCCGCTGTGCTGTATTGCAACCAATTATGAACGAGCTTAGTCCCAGTAAAATTAAATTAGTTTTCATCTGATTAAATTTTATTAAAGTTGCTAGATGGAGCTCGCTAACAATAATCGACACAAGTGGTTTGGAGTTATTACGAAAATATAATCATACGCGTGTGTGTCAATAGTATTGTCAAGGCTCGGTTCATATACTAAAGGCTTTGTTCACGATGTGTTTAAAATTCCAGCTGGTAAGAACATCAACTTTATTTTATTAACCGGATTCGGTTCCAAATTTATCAATTAAATCCAAAATTGATAGTATATGAAGCGTTTTTGTTCGATAAATATTAAAAAATGATGATACAATACATCTCTTTTTTAAACAAATATTGCCCGGTTACAGTTTACTAATACGTATGCAAAAAAATAAAAACCACTTAAGAATAAAACTGGGAATATTTCTGATGGTCTTTTCAGGGGTTTTCTTCGCTTTGACGTTAATTATACCGTTGTCTGAGTTGCCTGCCAAAACCAAAGTGGTAGCAGCAACGGCAAGTTTTATAATGATGGAAGTCGTTTTTTGGACGGGCGGCCTACTGGTTGGCAAAGAACTTTTTACCCACTATAAAAAACGCCTAAACCCTGTGAACTGGTTCAAAAGAAATAAATAGTAATACCAACTCAAAAAGCTTATTTTATTTTTCATTTTTTTTGATAATGGAAGGAATCAGCTAGCTGGCTAACACTATTCCCGGCCAATATATAACACATTTCAGTTAAAACCAAATGACTGAGAATCTGTTCATCCATCAGTTTGTTCATTTTTATGAAAAGTTATGCGAAGTTAAGAAAACCAGGTTTTTATCTTCTTAAGCCATTTACCAATTAATTTATTATCGACATCTTTCGTATTAGAATTATGCTCACCCATCAGCAATGCCATGGGTTTAAGTTCTTCATACTCTAAACAAACCACTTTTAACATGGCGGCGAAGGGTAAAAATAAAATCATACCGGCTATACCCCACATCGAAGCACCGATGATGATGCTTAAAATTGAGGCTAAAACGTTAACTTTTAAATTTCCTCCCACGATTTTCGGGGACAGAAAATTACTTTCCGTAAATTGAACGAACCAGAAGAAAATAGCTATGGTTATTGGCATCCAAATAGAATCGTATGTCATAAAAGAATATAATACAGTAATGGCAGCTCCGATAACGGTTCCGGCATAAGGAATAATGGCTAAGATTGCGGCCAAAAACCCAAAAAGGAAAGGGTTATCAATTCCAATAATCCAAAGCCCGATACTGTTCACAAATCCCAGTATCAGAATAATTATCATCATTCCAAAAAGGTATTGCTGACCAACCTGCTGAATAGATTTAAACATTTTGATGGCCTTTTCTCTTTTTTCCGGGGGATAAAAACCAACAAAAGCGCGGATCAGCCCTTTTCTATAAAGTAGTATCAGGAAGGCGAATACCAATGCAGTTAATACACCGAAAAGGGCATTAGCTGTACCACTGAAGGTTTGGCTTAACAATGTTCCGGCA
>SKVR01000298.1 GCA_007129355.1 Bacteroidales bacterium
ACAAGATTTTCGGGTTTTATAAGGTTTTCTGACATGGTTATCCTCCAATAATTTTTTGTTCTAATGCATTAAGAATTTCATCAGGGTTGGGAATCATACCACCAAAGCGGCCAAAATGCTCAACTTTGGTTTTACCGTTAACGGCAAGCCTAACGTCCTCAACCATTTGTCCGGCATTCATCTCTACAGTGAGAATTCCTTTAACTCTGCCGGCAATTTTGTTGAAAGCATCAACAGGGAAAGGATAGAGAGTTTGCGGGCGAAGTAAACCTACCTTGTAGCCCTTTTTTCTGGCTAGTTCCATAGCCTTGCGTGTTATACGCGCACAGGAACCAAATGCGGTGAGCAGGTATTCAGCATCTTCGCAATCGAATTCTTCGTAAAGCACTTCATTCTTTTCAACCTCGCGATATTTAGCCTGAAGTTTAAGGTTAACTTTTTCCTGCTCTTCGGCCTGCAGTTGCAATGAAGTTACAAATGTTGCCGGCTTGCCATCCTTTCGCCCTGTGGTTGCCCAGTCGTAATCGGGTTCAACACGTGGCATTTGTTCAAACAGCTCAACTTTTTCCATCATCTGCCCGATAATACCATCTGACTGAATCATTACAGGGTTACGATATTTGAAAGCCAGTTCAAAAGCAAGTTTCGTAAAATCAACAATTTCCTGAACACTGTTGGGTGCAAGCACAATAAGTTTATAGTCGCCATGCCCGCCGCCTTTTACTGACTGAAAATAGTCAGACTGCGAGGGCTGAATGGTGCCCAGGCCCGGACCACCGCGTACTACATTAACTATAACACAAGGAAGTTCAGCACCTGCAATGTAAGAAATACCTTCCTGCTTCAGACTGATTCCTGGGCTGGATGAAGATGTAATTGCTTTTTTTCCGCAACCTGCAGCGCCATATACCATATTTATGGCGGCTATTTCACTTTCAGCCTGTAATACCACCATACCGGTACGATCCTCAGGCCTGTTTGCCATCAGATATTCAATAACCTCCGACTGGGGCGTAATGGGATAACCAAAATAAGCATCAGCACCAACTCTTATTGCAGCCTCAGCCAGTGCTTCATTGCCTTTCATTAATCTTAAATCTTTCATTGTAATGAGTTATATAAATAACTTAAAATCTGTTTTCTGATGTGTCTATTTTTCCCGGTAAACAGTTATTACAGCATCTGGGCAAACTATTGCACAATTGGCGCAGCCAGTGCAGCCTGGATTAACCTTAAGTGCATAATGATATCCCTTTTGGTTAACCTGGGGAGCAAGAGCAAGAATGTTCTGGGGGCAGGCAGAGACGCAAATCTCACAACCTTTGCATTTTTCTATGTCGATGACAACATCTCCTCGTTTTGCCATTATATAAATTTATTTTAGAGTGATAATAGAATTAAAACTAAAGGTTCATTATTAGGGCAAATCTATAATTATTTCTTTAATATTTAAAATAATTTGTAAACATTTTTGACAATATGCTTACAATCTAACATTGGGTTGTTATTCAACTTTGTAATTATAATTAATAAAAATTTTAAATGTACACGAAATATTTTGGTTAGCAGCTACCAAATCCTAATTTAAATAAAGTTTAAATACAATTCAAAGGAAAAACAAACAACTAAATATTTAGTTATTTCAGGACCGGGCTTTTGCCATAATTAATGAAAAGGGGAAATACAGGATTGGTTAAAAAATAAAATAAATTCTAATTTATCATGTTTTAAAATTAAGGGTATTTCTTATTTTTGCCCCCAAGAGATGGAAAAAATCCGTGCAATAGCAAAAAGTATATTTTCCCTTAAAATTATTTTGGGAGTTATATTCGCATTTGCATTCATCATTATTGCCTCCAACCTAATTATTATTCTGATTTCCAATAAATATCTGTACAGCGAAGTACATGATATGCCAGCCGGAAAAACCGCCGTTGTTCTTGGCACCAGCAGATACGTAAAAGGAGGAGCTCCAAACCCATGGTTTCATTACCGGATAAGTGCAGCCGCTGAACTATATCACTCTGGCAAGATAGAATATCTGATACTCAGTGGTGATAACCGCAGTCGTTTTTATAACGAGCCGGAACAAATGCGCCGGGAACTTATAAAATATGATGTGCCTGACAATATCATGTATCTTGATTATGCCGGCCTGCGTACTTTAGACTCTATGGTGCGGAGTAAAGAAATATTTGGTCAGGATACTATAATTGTAGTATCGCAAAAATTCCATAATCAGCGTGCCGTTTTTCTTGCCAGGTTAAATGGAATACATGCCACGGCTTACAATGCCAAAAGCCCTGATGCGCGTCAGGGTATCCGCACAAATATTCGTGAGGTTTTTGCCCGGGTAAAGGTTTTTCTGGATATCATTTCCGGAAAACAGCCCCGTCATTTGGGTGAGCAAATAATCATTGGCCAGGGGCAGGAACGCTGATTTAAATAATTTGCTTTAAAAAAAGATATACTTAGATTTTTTACCAACTAAATATTCATTAAACAAAATGTAGTTATGGAAGCAAAAGAAAAGATCGTTAAAGCTTTTGAAGATGCAGGTAAACCTATGCGACCGGGTGAGGTAGCTGAAATGGCTGGACTGGAAAAGAAAGATGCTGAAAAAGCAATTAAAAAAATGAAAGAAGAGGGGGTGTTATTTTCACCTAAAAGGTGTTTCTACGATTTGCAGAAATAAAACCTGATTACTCTCAGGCCCTGCTCTTTCTTCTGCAGGGCCTTTTTGCAAGTTCAATTTTCATGCCCAGCAAATCGCGAATGACAACCGAAGCCATAACACAGCCAAAAATGGCAGGCATATAACTTATGGTTCCTACCGTTGTTTTTTTATTGGGTTCATTTTCTACCGCAAGCATGGCTTCATCATCAATCATTTCAGGTGAAAAAACCGTTTTAAATCCGGTACGAACTCCCAGATTTTTTAATCTTTTCCTTAGCATACGCGCCAGGTTGCACTGGTAAGTATCACCGAAATCAGCAATTTTTACCTGGGTGGGATCTGTTTTTCCACCTGCACCCATGCTGCTTAACAATGGAAGTCCGTTTTTCAAGGCCTGACGGATCAAAAATATTTTTGGCGAGAGCGTATCAATAGCATCTGCAACATAGTCAAAGGGTGTTTCCAGGATTTCATGGGTTCGTTCATCGCGGATGAATTCGTCGATAACGGTTAGCTTCAGCTCAGGATTGATATCCAGCAGGCGATCACGCATAAGTAAGGCTTTGCGCTTGCCATGCGTACTATTGAGAGCAAGTAATTGCCGGTTGCGATTAGATGGTTGTATCTTATCGGCATCGATTATGGTCATCCTTCCTATTCCTGAACGGCAAAGCATTTCAGCAGCATAGCCCCCTACTCCACCCAGTCCAGCCACCAGAATATTGGAATTATTTAATATAGTTGCATTTTCCTGATTAAGAAGTAGTATGGTTCTTTCCTGCCAATTGGATAAAGTCATAGGGTATTGTCAGTTAGAGATATTTTGAATACTCTTTTAAAATTTCCGATCAATTGCTTTTTCAGTTCATCCAAACTTATATCTCTGAGCTCCGCAGCTTTTTTGTAAATCTCACCAATCGCAATATCATCATCATCCGTTTCGAGAAAGAAGTCTTCGGGCTTCAGCCTCAATAAAACTTTAGCTGCTTTTGATTCGTGGTTCAGTATCATCTTACCAAAAGAAAGCGAGCAGCCCGTATCAATCAGCTGCCGTGCCATTTGTTCACTGCTGTTAAATCCATGAATGATCCAGGGAAAGGTTGTTTTTTCCTGCATTCTCAATTTAAGAATTTCGTCCCAGGCTTTTACACAGTGAATGATTATGGGTTTGCTTGATTTCTCTGATATGTGAATTTGCTCATTGAATGCTTTTACCTGTAAACCCCAATCGGTTTCTGTCAGTTTATCCAGACCGGCCTCACCTATGGCAAGACAGTTTGGGTGAGATACAGCCTCTTCAAGCTTAGTTAATCTCTTTTCCAAAGTTTTATCATCTTTTATATACCAGGGGTGAACACCAGCAGAAAAAAAACCGGAATCTTTATTATTATTATCATGGAGATCATCAGCAAACACATTACTGATGCACAAAGCATCTTCAGCACAGAGCTTATGTGTATGGATATTTATAAAAAAATACTTCATTATTAAGGATCAGTACACAATTACTCCTTAGCTTTTTTTTCCTTAAATCTTTGGGCAAGGTCCTTCGCTTTGGTGGCAATATTACTACGTATTTTGCTTCCCTTTTCAGGTGCCAGTAAAACACCCAGTGCAGCACCTATACCTGTTCCTATTAACAACGTACTGATAGCTTTTCCTGATTTCTTTTTCTTTTCCATATATCTAATATTTAGAATTTTAATTAATCTTTGGAGATTAGTTTATTTTCCCATGGACAATAATTGATTCTTCAATTACATTTCTGGGAGTTCAACAATTCCTTTAGCTTTTAGTTTGCGAATATGTTCATAACTTGAGAATATGCTTTCTTTTTTATTGCTTTTCAGAGGCTAGATGATTCTGTAAATCTTCATAATATTTTTAAGTATATTGTCAAAATCAATATTCAAATCAACTAATTTACCGGTTCGCACATCAAATACCCATCCATGAACCATAAATTCATTACCGCGATCCTGATAAGCCCTTTGAACTGAAGCGGTTTTAATAACATTAACGCATTGCTCCTGAACATTCAACTCAACAAGTCTCTTATAACGCTCTTCTTCATCTATTATAGCATCCAGTTCATCCTGATGCAAGCGATAAACATCCCTGATATTTCTCAACCATGAATTTAAAATCCCCAGGTCGGCCGATTGCATTGCTGCCTTTATACCGCCACAATAATAATGTCCACATACTACTACATGCTTTACTTTCAGATGCCTTACTGCAAAGTTTATAACAGACTGAACATTCAGGTCTGTATTAGGCACCATGTTGGCAATATTGCGATGTACAAATACATCCCCTGGTTGCACACCCATAAGCTCTTCGGCCGTTACACGGCTATCAGAACAGCCAATGTACAAAATATCAGGACTTTGTCCCTGTGATAAATTCATGAAATAATCTTTATCAAGAGCCAGTTTTTCAGCAATCCATTGTTCGTTGTTTTCGAAGATTTTTTTTATGTTCATAGTATTCTGGGTTTATGCCTAAGCTGAATTCAAAATTAAAACAAAATTAGATAGTTGAGAAAATTATTATATTCGTTGTACTATAAACTAAAAAACCTCAGTCATGCAAAAAAGCTACTTATACCTTACTATGATTTTAACGGCTATAGTTTCTTTAGTTTCCGGCCAGGACCGTATTACCGGACATAATTTTGCAAGTCGGTCGGAAGTTATTGCACAAAATGGCATGGTTGCCACCAGCCATCCACTTGCTACCCAGGCAGCTCTTGATATATTAAAGTTAGGTGGAAGTGCAGTTGATGCTGCCATAACTGCAAACGCCATGCTCGGTTTGATGGAACCTACCGGTTGCGGAATTGGCGGAGATCTTTTTGCCATTATCTGGGATGCTGAATCACAAAAGCTTCATGGACTCAATGCAAGTGGCAGATCACCCAAAAGTCTGACCCGAGAATATTTTCTTGATCAAGGTTACGAATACATCCCTTCATTTGGCGCTCTACCGGTAAGTGTTCCGGGCACGGTCGACGGCTGGTTTGAAATGCATGATAAATTTGGAAAACTTGACATGCAGGCTATACTTCAACCTGCCATAAAATATGGAAGAAACGGTTTTCCGGTAACCGAACTGATTGCATGGTACCTTGACCGGTCGGTAAGTCGTATTGGACATTATCCCAACTTTAAAGAAACCTATATGCCTGATGGCCATATGCCCGCCAAAGGAGAGATTTTCAAAAACCCCTATCTTGCCAATACATACGAAATCATTGCACGCGAAGGAAGAGATGCTTTTTACAAAGGAGATATTGCCCGCACCATCGATACGTATATTAAAGAAAACGGCGGATTTCTCAGCTATGAAGATATGGCAGCACATACCAGTACCTGGATTGACCCGGTATCGGCTAATTACAGGGGGTATGATGTGTGGCAGCTTCCACCCAACGGGCAGGGCATTGCGGTACTTCAAATACTTAATATACTCGAAGGATATGATATTGCTTCTATGGGTTTATTCAGCCCGGAGTACATTCATCTTTTTGTGGAAGCCAAAAAACTGGCCTACGAAGACCGTGCATGGTATTATGCTGATATGGATTTCAATCCTGTTCCGGTTGAAAAACTTATCTCTAAAGAATATGCAGCGGAAAGGAGAGAACTGATCAATCCTGATCGTGCTGCCAGGCAATACGACCCAGGTATTCATGAAAGCCCCAATACCATTTATCTTACCGTTGCCGATAAAGATGGCAATATGGTTTCACTGATCCAGAGCAATTACCGCGGGATGGGAAGCGGAATGACACCCCCGGGACTTGGATTTGTAATCCAGAATCGTGGTGAAGGATTTACACTTAAGCCTGACAGATTCAATACTTATGAACCCGGGAAAAGACCTTTTCATACCATTATACCAGGGTTTATAACAAAAGATGATGAGCCTTATATGAGCTTTGGTGTGATGGGTGGAGATATGCAACCCCAGGGACATGCACAGATTGTGGTAAATATGATTGATTTTGGAATGAATCTCCAGGAAGCAGGCGATGCTCCGCGGATTTACCACACAGGCTCATCAGAGCCCACCGGACAGGAAATGACCAATGGTGGAGTTGTAATGCTGGAATCAGGCTTTCCCTATGAAACCATACGTGAATTGATTCATAAAGGTCATCGGATGCAATGGACCGTCGGACCGTTTGGAGGATACCAGGCAATTATGTGGGATCCTGTCAATAAAGTGTATTATGGAGCATCGGAAACGCGGAAGGATGGGCAGGCAGCAGGATATTAGACAGAACCTTCCTGCCGGCCTACACTTAAACTAATACTTTACTTTTCAAGCTTTACTTTTATCGCATTCAAACCTTTGTGCCCCCTTTCGGTTTCAAAGCTTACCTTATTTCCTTCTTTTACCTGGTCAATCAATCCATTAATATGTACAAAAATGCTTTCCTGGGTATTCAGGTCTTTGATAAATCCATAACCTTTTGAATCATTAAAAAAGGTAATTGTACCCAACCTTACTTTGTCAACTTCTTCAAGTTCTTCCTTTTTGGGTACATTAATCATAATGTCATCCAATTCTATTTCGTTTTTCTTCCTTTCTGCAGGATCAGGAGGTGTATCGGTAATATTGCCATGCTCATCAACATAAGCTATCATATCATCGAGGCTCTTGCCCTTTTCTGGGCCCGACTGGCGTTCTTCTCTTTTCTTTTCCTTGTCGAGTTTTTTCTTACGTTTTTTCTTTTCGTTTTCTTTTTTATTAAATGATTGTTGCGATCTTCCCATAGTTTTTTCTGAAATAATTTTAATTTATCAATGGATTTATATGTTTACTCCCGATTATAATCTCCAAAAAAGAATGTGTAATATTGTTTTTTAATGCCCCGGAAATGCAGCTAAGAAAAAGATTTATTTTGTTCCAGGGAAATCTTTAAATGCATCATAGAAGCATTTACACACCAGATTCCGCAAAAAGCCCGGCAAAATATATAGTTTGCAGTCAGAGAGATTATAAATCATCAGGGAAAAAAGAATGATCAGCATCTTGTTTCAAACCTGATATCAGAAATAAACATTTGCAAAAGTACGGAATTATAGCGACTTAATTGGTTATTCCTGCAAATATATTAAACCACTATAAAAAAGAATTTGTAAGGCATATTGGTTATCCTTATTTAAAAAAAGTACTGAACGATTTATAATCCCTTTTTAAAAGGCTGTACACTTCCAGGTCAGAATATCTACCGGTTCTTAAATGCTCCCCTTCCCTTTCTATACCTTCAAAAATAAATCCAAGACGTTTGGGAATATTACTGCTGGCAGTATTTCCAACTGCACAACGTATTTGTACTCTGTTAATTTCCAGCTTATCAAATGCCAGTTTAAGGAGTTGTTTTAAAGAAAGGGTAATAATACCTTTTTTCTGAAAATGCTTTGACAACCAGTAACCGATTTCCGTTTTGCGATTGATTTTATCAGTATCCTTAAACCCAATTATACCGGCAAACTCATCATCATACCTGATCACAAATACATACTCACGGTTTTCTTCCTGATTAGCCAGCACCGATTCTATAAAAGCTTCTGTATCTGCCGGTTCATTTGCATAGGCAACAAAAGGAAGCCACGTTTCGAGATATGATCGCTGAGAATTAATAGTATAAAAAATATCTGCTGCATCATTGCGGCTTATTTCTTTAAGTATGATATGTTCATTTACCTTGATTCGCATCTATCAAACTAAATAATTAACCGGCCTTAACAAGGCTCAGTTTGAAATCTATGGTATCTTTTACATATTCCTCGAGTGAAAAGATTTCCCCTTTATTTTTAATCCTGAGCACTCCGGCTGTATCAACTTCTCTTGCAAATGGAAGAATTTCATGTTCAGTCTGATTCAGAAATCTGAGTCTGCGTTCCGTTGCATTTCGGCCATCGCGGGCTTGCATAAATTCAATATCATACAAATTGGCTATACCATCAGCACATTTGATGGCTTTAGGAAAAACATTTCCTGCATTTTCAGAATACAAATTAATTTTTTCCATGAGCATCAGGTCTTTCTCCACTGCATCTTTTGTATCAGTTCCCGAAACACTGTAAACGTAACACGCAATTGCCGGACTTATAGCGTGAAGTTCATTGAGTATTTTATTTTTATCACCGGTATCCTCAAAGGAATCATGAAGAATAGCAGAAAAAACAATTTCTTTGGGAAACCCCAGACGGGCAAGTAAAAACCCAGCACTCAGCACATGAGCCACATAAGGAAAACCTGAATTACGAAATTCATCTTTATGACGATTCACGGCAAGTTTAATGACTTTTTCAATCATAGTAGAATCTGATTTAAGATAGTCTGCGGCAGGCATATCTTTAGAGAAAAATTTCTTTGTATTATTAGCCAGGAAGAACCTCCTGATATTCTTAAAAAAACCAGGTGATGTAATATCTTCAGAGTATTCATCAGCAATCAAATGAATCTCATCCAACCCCTGATCCAGTGAGTTGCTTGTGGTCAATTGCAAACTGAGATTCTGTTGTGTAGAAAGCTTCATATTAAGAATCAACTATTTTGTTCGGAACGAATGTAAAGTTAAGAGATTCTTTTAAATATATGAGCCTTCGGGTATTGGGTGAATCAACTCCGAAGGAGTGAAATTTCAATAGCCCCGGGTATCAACCCGGGGATTTATGAGGATAAAAAGGAAAAGCGCTGCACGCAGCACCGATTAATAAAAATATACAGGTTTTGCAGCGCAATGCAGCCCGGTTGGAAATATCGCAAAAATGGGTGGAAGGTTCTTGAGACGCGCCGGCATGAGCGTATCAGAAAAAAGGGACAGGGCTTGACCTGTCCCCAGGATTGATTGCATTTCAAAAAATATCAGGAAAAATGTTTAAGCAGGCATGAGACGCGCATACCGGCGCGTCTCCGGAACCGGTTGCAGGGCTTGACTTATCTCCGGAATCATAAGTGGCGGGGTCACTTTAAGTGGCCCCGTCACGTGCAAAAAATTCTCCAATTATCTGATCACCGGGTAATGGATTTATATGAATTCGCCCGCTATTTTATGCCGGTTTTATTTTTTCCTGCTATTTTTACAGCCTTGAAAAGAAAATCAATCAGTAATAAACCAAAATACAAAAGAATGAAACGACTAACAATTGCTATTTTAACTGGATTACTTTTTGTTTTTCAGGCTGTTTCGTCTGAAAAGCAAGCCATGGTGCCCGAAACGCTCTGGGAATTTGGTCGTGTGGGTGGCATGCAGGTTTCGCCCGATGGAACACAAATCCTGTTTACCATAACCAATTATGATGTGGAAACCAACAGGGCCAGCAGGGATATATTTATTATCCCGGTGGAAGGCGGGCAACCCCGCAATCTTACCAACAGCCCTGAAAGCGAATTCAACGTAATGTGGCGTCCCGATGGACGAAAAATCGGATATCTTAGCTCAAAAAGCGGTACTGTGCAGATCTGGGAAATGGATCCTGATGGCCGCAATCCATTGCAGGTATCCAATTTTTCGGGGGGTATTACCGGATTTGAATACAGCCCTGATATGCGTAATGTTTTTTTTACCAAAAGGGTCAAGATTGAAGAAACCCCGCATGATATGCATCCCGATCTTCCACTCACTGATGTATTGATTTACGATGACCTGATGTACCGTCACTGGGACAGGTGGCACGATTATTCCTACAGCCATATATTCATAGCTCCTTACAGCAATGGCAGTACCGGCAGGTATTACGATATCATGGAAAATGAACCTTGGGATTCTCCTATGCCTCCATTTGGTGGAATCGGCCAGATCAGCTGGACACCCGACGGCCAGGCACTTGCCTATACTGCAAAAAAGAAAGTGGGCAAAGACAGAGCGGTAAGTACCAACTCAGATATATATATCTACGATCTCAGTACCCGGCAGACCACCAACATCACTCCTTTCAACAAGGGCTACGACCGTAATCCCGTTTTCTCACCCGACGGACGTTATATGGCTTGGGAAAGCATGGAAACACCGGGGTTTGAGTCTGACAAGAACCGCATCCTCATTATGGATTTGACCGATGGAAGCTGGATTGATTACTCCGAAGGTTTTGATCAGAGTTCAGGAAGTTTCAGGTGGTCAGCTGATGGCAGAACGCTTTACTTTATCAGCGGGCACCACGCCACCTACCAGGTTTACAAACTGGATTTAGCCAGTCGCAATATCAGTCCGGTAACTGATGGATGGCACAATTACAACTCACTGGCTATTGCGGGTGATTATCTGGTGGGAGAGCGAATGAGTATGTCTTCTCCGGTTGAAATTTTCAGGGTAAATCCTGAAGATGGCATTCAGATGCAGCTTACCAATGTCAACCAGCCTGTTTTTGATAAAATTGAGATGGGAAATGTGGAACAACGCTGGATAGAAACCACCGATGGCAAAGAAATGCTGGTTTGGGTGATTTATCCTCCGGGCTTCGATCCCAACAAAAAATACCCCGCACTGCTATATTGCGGCGGTGGCCCCCAGAGTGCAGTAAGCCAGTTTTTCTCCTATCGCTGGAATTTCCAGATCATGGCTGCACACGATTATATTATTATTGCTCCCAACCGTCGCGGGCTACCTACATTCGGTCAGGAATGGAACGACCAGATCAGCCAGGATTATGGAGGACAAAACATGCAGGATCTGCTTACAGCAGCCCGCACAGTAAGCAAGGAGCCTTTCATCGATGAAACCAGGCTGGGTGCCGTGGGTGCAAGTTATGGAGGCTTTTCAGTCCTTTGGATGGCAGGGCATCACAACGGACTCTTCAGTGCATTCATTTCTCACTGCGGCATGTTTAATATCGAGAGCTGGTACGGAACTACTGAAGAAATGTTTTTTGCCAATCAGGATATTGGCGGTCCTTACTGGGCTGAAGATCGCCCTGATAGTTATGATTCTTCACCGCACCTTTTTGTAGGTAACTGGGACACACCCATTATGTTAATTCATGGCGCCAAAGATTATCGTGTGCCCATCTCAGAAGGGATGCAGGCCTACAATGCTGCACAATTGCAAGGTATCCCCAGCAGGCTTATGGTTTTCCCCGAAGAAAATCACTGGGTGCTAACACCACAGAACAGTATTCTCTGGCAAAGAGAATTTTTTAAATGGCTTGATCAGTGGCTGAAAGAATAATCCCTGAATAATTTTTAATTTCAAGAAGAGTTCCGCACCCTATTATATAATGCGGAACTCTTTTTTACGTTTATTTTAGTAATTTTGGGCTCGATTTTCCGGAGTCATATTGTTAACCAGATTTATAGCTGCCGATCTCATAGCAAATGCGCAAAGCAATTCCCAGCATTACAATGTTTTTCTTACTGTGCTCAATGAGCCTGTTCTCGATGGCTACAAAAACTTTTTCTTACCATGTTTTCAATGCATTGGATACCATTCGTCCCAATGATACCATTATTTTGGGCCCCGATATTCTGCCACCGGAACTAGAGGCTGAAAACGATACACTTCCGGCGGTAGAAGTTGATACTATTCCTGAAACTACAAGACCCGCAGCTATACCCGGATTGTCAAAACCCGAAGAAAAAGACTTACCTCCTTCTGTTATTCCATGGTTCAGTGAGGAGCAGTTGCAAAATCCCTTTACATTATCACCCAATTACGTTGATACAAACCTGCTGGGTTTTCATCATTATGATTTTGCTGCTAAGAAAGGGCTTTTATATGCCCATAAAGGAAATCCCGGGCATGCTTACCGTCCGCTGATTTTCAATCCTGTTCTTTCACCCGGGCTTGATCCCGGTCATCTGAGGCTTTACGGTGATTATATTTTTACCCACGAACAATTGCGTTATTACCGGCCTAAACATGTATTTACCGATCTCTACTACATGATTGGAGATGAACGTGAACAACTTTTTTATGGAAAACACACACAAAGGCTTCACGAAACATTTTACCTTGGGTTTCAATACCGGGTAATTAACTCACCGGGGGCCTACAGTCGTTTGGGTTCAAGAAACGTAAACCTTTACTTTACAGCAGATTATCTTCATCCCAGTAAACGGTATCAGGCCCTGGGAAGTTTTATTTTAAACCGGGTGAGAAACCAGCAGAGCGGCGGTTTAAGAAACCCGGCTGCCTTTGAAGAAAACCAGGTACGCGACAGTGTATTTCTCTACCGGGCTGAATCGTGGTACAGGGATTTATCTGTAAATTTGCGCCATTTTTATCAGACCGGTTTCTATTCCGGTGGTGATACAGTCCAGCAGGGACGTTTTATCAATCTCGGACGCTTTAATCACGATTTTACTTATGCCCGGAAAGCTTTTAATTTCGTGGAAGATGCACAGCCCTATCCTTTTTATGATTATACACCGCATTATCCGCAATCTACATTCGATTCAACTGTTGTGCACCAAATAAAGAATGAAATATCCTGGTCAAATTTTCCACTCGAAAGTGGCAGAGGAACTTTCCCGTTTAATTTCAGAATATTCCTCCAGCATAGCATTAATACCATTGAGCAGCCCTGGTTTCCCGATGACAAACCCCTTGTGGATTCATTAAACCAGAACATTTTTTACTATGACAAATACAATTATAATGAAATCATCCAGGGAATCGAGCTGCAAAGCGACCAGACCAGGTTTCTTTCCTTTGGAGGATTTGCTAATATTACAGTTGGCGGCTATAATGATGAGGACTTTCATGCAGGTGCATATCTGAATCTCGGTCGCCCTGACAGAAATTATACTCTTGACGGGTTGCTGCGTGTGGCAAATATGGAAGCACCTTATTTCTATAATACTTTCCGGAGCAATTATATAAGCTGGAATAATAATTTTGACAAGATGCAGGTGCTCAATCTTCGTGGCCGGTTAAATATCCCCTGGATAAGACTGGAAGGGAATTATTATCTTCTTAATAATATGGTATATTTCAATCGCAATGCACTTCCAGAACAAAATTCTTCGGGATTTGGATTTATAAGCCTGGGAGCATACAGCGATATAGAAATCGGCCGATTTGGTTTCAGAAACCAAGGAGTATACCAATACAGCACAACGGCAAACTTTGAAGATTATCCTTCATTTATCAGTTACCATTCAGTATATTTAAATCTTAATCTTTTTGATCGTGCTCTGATCAACCAGCTGGGTTTCGACCTGCATTTTAATCCCGGTTACCGAGCCATGTCATGGATGCCAGTTACCCGGGCCTTTTATGCACAGGGTGACCATACAACCCGTGATAAATTTCTGGTGGATGTATTCTGGAGCGGTAAAATCAAGAGAGCAAGGTTATTTGTAAAATATCAGAACCTGCTCGGACTGGTATTCGAAACCAAACCCCATTACGACATTCCATTCTACCCTATCCCCGAAAGCATGTTTAAGTTCGGAGTTTCGTGGATGTTTTTCGATTAACAACTCTGCTTTTCTTCTTGTTTGAAATCGTTATAAATAAGCTGTAATTGCTGATTTCTCGGAGTATTTTTAGTAATTTTGGGCCGTGATTCAGATAATACTAAATGCCTTATAATTAGACGGTTTTTTAAATAAGACAACTATGACAAAAAAGAAAAATTTTATTACTTGTGATGGTAACTACGCCGCATCACATGTTGCTTACATGTTTAGTGAAGTAGCAGCAATTTACCCCATTACACCATCTTCCAATATGGCGGAAAACGTTGATGAGTGGGCTGCTAAAGGACTTAAAAACATTTTTGGGGAAGAAGTAAAATTGGTTGAGATGCAATCGGAAGCCGGAGCAGCAGGTGCTGTGCACGGATCTCTTCAGGCTGGTGTTCTAACCAGCACATACACTGCATCGCAGGGATTGTTACTTATGATTCCTAATATGTACAAAATTTCGGGTGAATTACTCCCCGGAGTATTCCACGTTTCTGCCAGGAGCCTCGCTGCCCAGGCACTTTCCATTTTCGGTGATCATAGCGATGTTATGAGCACCCGCCAGACCGGTTTTGCCATGCTGGCCACAGGTAGTGTTCAGGAAATCATGGACATTGCCCCTATCGCTCACCTGGCTGCCATTAAATCAAGGGTTCCTTTCCTTCATTTCTTTGACGGATTCCGCACCTCTCATGAAGTACAAAAAGTTGAAGCTTGTGACCAGGATACGCTTGAAAAATTTCTTGATAAAAAAGCTCTTCAGGAGTTCCGCGATCGCGCTCTTAATCCGGAGCATCCTGTTACCCGAGGTACTGCACAAAACCCCGATATTTACTTCCAGTCAAGGGAAGCTGCAAATCGTTTCTACGATGTACTTCCCGACCTGGTGGAAGATTACATGAAGGAAATTACTAAAATTACCGGACGCGAATATCATCCATTCACCTATTATGGTGCAAAAGATGCTGAGCATGTGGTTGTTGCCATGGGTTCTATCACAGAAACCATCAAAGAAACCATCGATTATCTCATTGAAAAAGGTGAGAAAGTAGGTTTGGTAAGTGTACACCTTTACAGGCCTTTCTCAGCCAAGTATTTGCTGAAAGTTATGCCCAAAACCGTAAAGAGAATTACAGCACTTGACCGTACCAAAGAACCTGGTGCCAATGGCGATCCTTTATATCTTGATATCCGCGAAGTATATTATGGTAAGAAAGATGCTCCCGAAGTTTATGGCGGCCGTTATGGTTTAAGTTCAAAGGATACCACACCCCATCATATTATTGCTGTATTTGAAAACAGCAAGATGAATGAGCCTAAAAACCAGTTTACAGTTGGTATAAACGACGATGTTACCTTTAAGTCTTTGCCACTGGGTAAAGATATCGACGTTTCACCCAAAGGTAACTATGCTGCCAAATTTTATGGCATTGGTGCCGATGGTACAGTTGGAGCCAATAAAAACTCCATTAAGATAATCGGCGATACCACCGATAAATATGCACAGGGCTATTTCAGCTATGACTCCAAAAAGTCAGGCGGTATAACGGTTTCTCACCTGCGTTTTGGTGATTCACCCATCCGTTCTCCTTATCTGGTAAACGCGGCTGACTTTGTGGCCTGCCACGTGCCGGCATATCTTGAGAAATATGATATGCTCAAAGGTTTGAAAAAAGGCGGTACTTTCCTTCTCAATTCCATCTGGAATGAAGAAGAAACCAAAAAGCGTCTGCCCGACCACATGAAAAAATATCTGGCCGACAATGATATCAAATTCTATATCATCAATGCAACCCAGATTGCAGAAGAAATAGGACTTGGTGGCCGTACCAACACCATCATGCAATCGGCTTTCTTTAAGGTAGCTGAAGTAATTCCTTATTCTGAAACGGTAAAGGAGATGAAAGATGCCATCCGGAAGTCTTACGGCATGAAAGGTGAAGAGATAGTAAACATGAACAATGCTGCTATTGACAAAGGTGGTGAAGTTATCAGGATAGAAACTCCTGCTGACTGGAAGAAAATTGACGTGAAGCCTGCGAAGAAACGCGATGATGTTCCTGACTTTATTCGCGACATTGTATTCCCAATCAATGCCCAGAAAGGTGATGATCTGCCCGTTAGTGCATTTCTGAATCGCGAAGATGGTACCTTCCCTCCCGGAACTACAGCTTACGAAAAGCGTGGTATTGCAGTTAATGTTCCTGAATGGCAACTCGAGCACTGTATCCAGTGTAACCAGTGTGCTTATGTTTGCCCGCACTCTGTAATCCGTCCTTTCCTCATTGATGATAAAGAGATGAAGAAGATCGGTGAAGATACTCCAGTAATTGAAATAACCAAAGGTAAGCTTGCCGGTTACAAATACCGTATGCAGGTGAGCCCGCTGGATTGCACAGGTTGCGGTAACTGCGTGGATGTTTGTCCTTCCAAGGAGAAAGCATTGATAATGAAGTCACTGGATTCTCAAATGATTGAAGACGAACGCTGGGATAAGATCAGCAAGAACGTTACATATAAAGACACCATACTTCCCAAAGAGCAGTCTGTTAAGAACAGCCAGTTCGCTCAGCCTTTGTTTGAGTTCAGCGGTGCTTGTGCAGGTTGCGGTGAAACTCC
This sequence comes from Bacteroidales bacterium, assembly GCA_007129355.1. Classification (GTDB taxonomy): domain Bacteria; phylum Bacteroidota; class Bacteroidia; order Bacteroidales; family UBA7960; genus SKVR01. The sequence continues at coordinate 16,721 of SKVR01000298.1, forward strand.
TTATATTAAGCTTATCACTCAGCTTTACGGCGACCGTATGATGGTAGCCAATGCCACAGGTTGTTCTTCTATTTATGGTGGTTCTGCACCTGCAACACCTTATACCATAAACAGCAAGGGAGAGGGTCCGGCATGGGCAAACTCACTGTTCGAAGACAATGCTGAGTATGGTTTTGGTATGGCAACCGGTGTAAGCAAAATTCGTGAAAGAATTGCACGTTTCATGGAAACTGGTATGGAAGCCGATGACATGAAAGCCGAAACCAAAGAAGCTTTTAAAGGATGGCTCGACAGCAAGGAAGATGCTTCCAGAAACAAGGAAGCTTCTGAAAAAGTTGTAGAAACACTCAAGAATGAGAAAAACCAGATTGCCAAAGACATCATGGCACTGAAACAATACCTGGTTAAAAAATCAGTATGGGTATTTGGTGGAGATGGCTGGGCTTATGATATCGGATTCGGTGGTCTTGACCATGTGATTGCTTCAGGCGAAGATATCAACCTGCTGGTTATGGATACCGAGGTATACTCCAACACCGGTGGACAGGCTTCCAAGGCTACACCTGTTGGTGCTATTGCCAAGTTTGCCGCTGCCGGTAAGCGCGTTCGCAAGAAAGACCTGGGCGTTATGGCTATGAGCTATGGTTATGTTTACGTTGCACAGGTGGGTATGGGTGCTAATCAGAATCAGTTCCTGAAAGCCGTTCGCGAAGCAGAAGCTTATCCCGGACCATCAGTAATCATTGCATACTCACCCTGTATCAACCACGGTTTGAGAAACGGTATGGGTGCTACACAAACCCAGACCAAAGATGCTGTTGAAGCAGGTTACTGGCAACTGTATCGTTACAACCCCATGCTCGAAGCAGAAGGAAAGAACCCGTTCCAGCTCGACTCCAAGGAGCCCGACTGGAGCAAGTTCCAGAACTTCCTGTCCAGCGAAGTGCGCTATAGCTCATTGAAGAAAGCCTTCCCCAGAGAAGCGACCGAACTCTTCAAAGCTGCAGAAGAAAACGCAAAATGGCGTTACAACACCTACAGACGTTATGCTGAAATGGACTTCTCAAAACAAGAATAATAACTGTTCTGTTATATCAGAAAAAAGGCCACCGGATTTCTCCGGTGGCCTTTTTTGTATTATGAAAAATAAAAAATCAGGATATTATTTCCCCATACAATTCAAACTCCACAGCTGATATGATTTTTACATTATAAAACTCACCTGGCCTTACTTCAGCAGATTTTGGTATGAGCACTTCATTATCCACTTCAGGTGAATCATACTCTGTACGACCGATAAAATAATCGCCCTCTTCCCTTTCCATGAGCACACGAAAAACCTTACCCACCTTTTCCTGATTTAACTCCATCGAAATGGTCTGCTGCAGTTCCATGATTACTTCTGCCCTGCGTTCCTTTTCTTTCTGACCAACTGTATCTTTCAGAGCGTATGCACGGGTACCTTCTTCAGCAGAATAGGTAAATACTCCTAACCTATCGAAACGGGTGTTCCTGACAAACTCAATGAGTTCTTCGAACTCCTTTTTTGTTTCACCGGGATATCCTACAAGTAATGTGGTTCGAAGGGCTACATCCGGAACTTTAGCACGGAAATCGCGCAGCAAATGAAGCGTAGTTTCTCTGTCAGTATTGCGCCGCATGGATTTTAATATTCCATCGTTAATGTGTTGCAACGGAATATCCAGGTAGCGGCAAATTTTGGGTTCAGAAGCCATAATATCAATTACCTCACGCGGGAAGTTGTTCGGGTAGGCATAATGCAGGCGTATCCATTCAATTCCCTTAACGGGAATGAGTGCCCGGAGCAGTTCGGGCAACATAGATCTTTTTTCCAAATCGTATCCATAATAAGTAAGATCCTGGGCAATCAAAAGTACTTCCTTAACCCCTTTGGCAGCCAGTTGCTTTGCTTCTTCCACCAGACTTTCAAT
>SKVR01000253.1 GCA_007129355.1 Bacteroidales bacterium
ATACATGTTATCAGTCCGGAAATCTTTGATCTCATAACTGAGACCGGTAAATTCTCCATTAACCAGCTGTATCTGCGTCTGGCCCAATCGCAAAAGATCATTGCCTGGGAGCATGATCCGCGCTGCTGGGCCGATATTGGAACTACTGAAAAACTGGATGCAGCCGAAAAAATGTTGCAGTTGCACCCCGAAAAATTCTGACACTATGCCTTTTCTCGATAAAATAGCCCAATATGTGCTGGAGAATTACCCCGACAGGCTTCACAGGATCTGCCTGGTTACACCCAACCGCAGAGCCGGGCTGTTCCTGAAAAAATATTTCTCGCGCAGGGCCAGCAAGGCTGTCTGGGCCCCTGATGTAATGAGCATGGAAGATTTCATTTCCCGCGTAAGCGGCATCAGTATCCAGGAACCCTTTGCTGTGCTGATGGATTTTTATGATGTATATGCTTCCATAGAAAAGGAAAATGCGGAGCCCCTGGAAGAGTTTCTCAAATGGGCGCCCATGCTTATCAAGGATTTCAATGATATTGATGCTCATGTGGACGAACCGGAACAGCTTTTTAGCAATGTGCTGGATGTGAAAAAGATTGAAGCCTGGAACCCCGACGGACAGCAACCTTCAGAGTATCAGCAAAAATACCTGAAGTTTTTCCATAGGATGAAGATCTACCATGAAGCTTTCAGGGAAAAATTGCTGAGCAGGAAAACGGCCTACCAGGGACTGGCTTTTCGGCAGGCAGCCATGGATGTGAAAAGTGAGAAGGCTAAAATTCCCTGGGAGAAAATCCTGTTTGTGGGTTTCAATGCCCTGAACCTGGCCGAGGAAATCATCATACGAACATTGGAAAGAAAGGGAATTGCCGAAATTAAATGGGATGCCGACAAATACTACCTGGAGAATAAAAACCATGAAGCCGGGCATTTTATCCGGAAATATCGCGACAGCTGGAATATCAGTATTGAAGGTGTGGAAGATAATTTCAGCATCCAAAACAAAAATATTTTTGTGTATGGCGTAGCCAAAAACGTGAATCAGGCCAAGCTGGCCGGAAATATCCTGAAAAGTTTTTCCACGGAAGACATTACAGAAAACCAGACTGCAGTAGTGCTGGCTTCCGAAGAGCTGCTCATGCCCATGATGCATTCCCTGCCAGGCAATGTGGATAAGGTGAATATTACCATGGGCTATCCGCTGCGAAAAACATCGCTCTACGGCTTGTTTGATGCCATTTTCCAGATGCACCTTACTACTTTGCGAATGAATTCGGCTGGTGAAGGAATGAAATCTGCATTCTATCACAAGGACCTTATTCGCTTTTTCCGGCATCCGGCCATAAGTATTTTTTGGGGTAATGATGAAAACAGTATGGATGCCCTGGTAAAGAATATCATTTCCACTAACAAAACTTTTCTCAGTTTTGATGCACTTGCCGGTATGTCCGGCGAAAGGGAGAAATTCAACGATGTGTTTGCGTTTCTTTTCCCGGGCTTTGCCAGACAAGCTGATTTGCTCACCAATGCGCTCCGGATGCTTACGGATAAACTGGATGAAGCCTTCCGGACGCAGGCTGAGGAATCCGGAATTCCAGTGGAAACAGCGCCTTGGTTTACCGATTTTGAAGCACTGCATCCCATAGGTATTATTTTACGGAAGTTGCAGAGTTTTGAAACCGATCAGAAGCAGGTTCAGGATTTAAAAACCCTTTTTATGCTTTTCCAGGCCATGGCTCGCGAAAGCCGGCTTGCCATGGTGGGTGAGCCACTGAATGGGTTGCAGATCATGGGGATGCTGGAAACGCGCAACCTGGATTTTAAGAACCTGATCATTCTTTCTGCCAATGAAGGCATCTTGCCTGCTGCCAAAGGCGGGCAATCGCTTATCCCCTTTGATGTGAAAGCGGGATTTGGCATTCCTGTTTATAAAGAAAAAGATGCCATTTTTGCTTACCATTTTTACCGGCTTTTGCAGAGGGCTGAAAATGTGCATATCATTTACAATACACAATCGCAGGATTTGGGCAGCAACGAGAAAAGCCGGTTCATTACCCAGTTGCAGATGGAGATGCCGGCCTGGAATCCCAATATCCGCATTACCGATCAGATCATTGCATTGCCCCCCGCCAAGGATGAAATGGATCATGAAATTATCATCCCAAAAACTCCCGAGATTCTGAATAAGCTCATGAACATCTCTGATAAAAAGGGTTTTTCCCCTTCGGCACTCAGCCATTACATCCGTTGTCCGTTGTTTTTTTACTTCAGGCATATTGCAGGCATAAAAGAAACCGAAAAGCTGGAGGAAACCATCGAAGCTAATACTTTGGGAACCGTGGTGCATGAATTACTGCAAAAGCTTTACCAGGAGCAGCAACTGGAAGGAAAGGTTTTGAACACGGAGCACATTGATAAAATGTACGGAAAGGTAGAAGCCCTTACCCAAAAAAGCTTTGAAGAGAATTATGCCGGCGGAGATATTACATCGGGGAAAAACCTTCTGCTATATAAAGTTGCTATGCGGTTTGTCCGCAATTTCCTGGATCGTGAAAAAGAATATCTGGATGAGTTACACAAATCCGGGAAATACCTTACCTATATAAAAGCCGAGGATGAAATGCATGGCACGCTTCCGGTAGAAATAGGCGGTAAAGAGACGCAGGTTAAATTCAGGGGCTTTGCCGACCGTATTGATAGCATTGACGGAACCACAAGGGTGATTGATTATAAAACCGGAAAGGTAGAAGACAAGGAACTGAAATTTAATAACTGGCCCGATGTGATTGAAAAAAGCAGTCAGGGCAAAAGCTTTCAGCTCTTAATGTATGCCATGCTTTACAGGCAGAATTATGGCGATACGGCTGTTATACCCGGTATCATTTCCCTACGCCATCTCAGCAAGGGTTTGTTTGGCCTGAGTTATCCGGGCGGAAAGGATACCATTTCCAACGAAGCCATTGATGCTTTTGAAAATGAGCTGAGAAATCTGATACAGGAAATCTTCAATCCCGATATACCTTTCGCCCGCACTCCTGACGAAGACAATTGTAAAAATTGTGATTTTCGGGTGGTATGTAACAGGTAGGTTAAGTGGCTTGTCAATTCAAAGCTTCTCCGGCAACTTTTTTGCCGGTAGTTATCTCATGATTCAAACTATTCAATTAGCTCTCCGCTGGAATGCTTCAATGTTACCTTGAGCTCATTATCAATTAAATCCACACGGGAAGGATTAAAAAATCAGTCATTATTCAATTATTAAACCAATATACATAAATTTGCATCTGAAACCAGTTGAGCAGATCAGAGTATTATCATCTTTAACCATTCTGTTGTATATGCCACAAAAACCAAAAACCCTTATAATTTTTCTTGTATTTTGCTTTTATTATATAGCTGGAGTAAAAGCCCAAAGCACCTACCTTCCCACCAGCCACGAGTGGCACCATTTCATTCAGCGGATGGAGATCAAATCGGGGGGCAGCAGTTCGCAATTCCATTACGCATTAAGGCCGCTGGAGCGCAAAGGCATGATGGAATTTCTGCAGCAGGCTGATACCGCAGCCAAACGAGTAACCCAAACCGACAGGCGTATGATCCACGCCATCGGACAAAGCAATGCCGAATGGTCAGATGCGCCGGCTGACAGCTCAAGGAGTACCTGGACCGGTCCGTTTTACAAAACTCCTTCCGACCTTTTCAGATATCACGATGATGAGTTTTTCCTGGTTATCAACCCCGTTTTGCACCTGGAAGCAGGCAGCGGTTTCGATGGTTCGCTGAACCCCTATGTGAATACACGAGGTGTGGAGATCAGGGGAATGATTGATGAAAAGATCGGCTTTTACAGCTACCTGGCCGATAACCAGGCAAGATTTCCCAATTATGTGCGGGCAAAGATAGCCAGTCAGCAGGGTGCCATTCCAGGTGAGGGATGGAATATTCCCTTCGGTAACCGGGGTTATGACTTTTTTACCGCCAGGGGGTATATCGCTTTTCAGGCCACAAAAAACATTGGTTTTCAGTTTGGGCAAGATCGTAATATGCTGGGTTACGGACAGCGTTCGCTCATCCTTTCCGATTACAGCAACAACTATCTCTTCCTGAAGATCAATACCCGCCTTTGGCGTTTCCATTACCAGAATATGTTTGCCCGACTGGTGGATTTTCCGCTAAGATCTTTTGGCGGACGAATGTTTGACGCCAAATACATGGCATCGCATACCCTTTCGGTCAATTTTTCGCCCCGTTTTCAACTGGGACTTTTTGAGAATGTGGTATTTGGCCGCAGTGATTTGAATTCACAGCGCTCCTTTGAGCTTCACTACCTCAACCCGGTTATATTTTACCGCGCCATGGAGCACCACATAGGCGATCCCGACAAGGTGGCGCTGGGTATGTTCTGGCGCTGGATTGCCGGCCACCGGATGGCCTTTTACGGACAGGTATATGCCGACGATTTCCATATCGGCGATCTGAAATACGACCTGGATTATTTCCTGCACAATGCGGGACTGAGATCTGACAGAAAGTACGATCAGCGGGCTTCTTTCCGTCATAAATTCGGCTTGCAGAAAGGTTTCCACTGGGTTGATTTCCTTGGGGTTGACAATCTGGATATCCAGGTGGAAGGCAATTGGGTGCGCCCGTTTGTCTACAGTCATTACGATGTGGATGGATCGGGATTACGACCGGCTGCAAACTATACCCATTACAGCCAGGCACTTGCTCATCCGCTGGGAGCCAATTTCAGGGAACTGATGCTGCAGGCAAGATATATGCCCCACTCTAACTGGGCCCTCAATGCTACCCTGTTTTCCGCCCGGCAGGGGATGGACTCCCTGGGAATCAATATGGGTGGCAACATCTATCGCGACTATACAACCCGGATTGGCGATTACGGACATACCTTCCTGCAGGGAGAAATCAAAGACCTGCTCATGCTCCGCACAGAAGTATCATGGCAGTGGCGCCCCAATGTATGGCTCGATTTGAGTTACACCTTCCGGAATGAGCAATTCATGGACACCGATATAGACGCCGGTTATCTCATGGTGGGATTGCGGGTAAATGCTTTGAGAAGATTGCACTGGTTTTAATTTCTGAAAAATATGCCCGGAATTTACATTCACATCCCTTTTTGCCGGCAGGCCTGCCATTATTGCAATTTTCATTTTTCTGTTTCTCAAAAAAGAAGGCCTGAGTTTGTGCAGGCATTGAAAAAAGAAATATCTCTGCAAAAAGACTTTCTCAAAACCGGGAATAAAGGCAAAGTTCTTCTTGATACCTTGTATTTTGGTGGCGGCACCCCGTCATTGCTGGAGATATCAGAACTGAACGAAATTTTATCAGAGCTTTTTAAGTTTTACGAACTTTCTCCTGATACCGAAGTTACGCTCGAAGCCAATCCCGATGACCTAAGTGCGGAAAAGCTGGCGGTCCTGCGTGATACTCCTGTAAACCGCCTGAGTATTGGCATCCAGAGTTTTTATGAAGCGGATCTGAAGTATATGAATCGCTCCCACAATGCAGAACAGGCAGAAAAGGTTTTGCATGATGCGAAAAAAGCCGGATTCAAAAATATTACAGCCGATCTTATATATGGTACGCCGGGAATGAGCGATAAGCAATGGATAGAAAATATCATGAAATTGATTACCCGGGATATTCCGCATATTTCGGCCTATAGCTTAACCGTTGAAAAGAAAACGGCCCTGGAAGTATTTATACGCAAAGGGAAGGCAGCCCCGGTTGATGAAGAGCAATCGGCACGACAGTTTGAGATATTGTGTGAAATAACTACAAAATATGGCTACGAGCATTATGAGATATCCAACTTCGGAAAGCCCGGGTTTTTCTCCAGGCATAACCTGAGTTACTGGTCGGGAGTGCCTTACCTGGGATTGGGCCCGTCGGCGCATAGTTATAGCGATGGTTTGCGACGTTGGAATGTTGCCAACACCTGCGCCTACATCGACAAACTGCAAAATGGACAATTACCCCCATTCGAACAGGAACACCTTGACAAGGACCAGCAATACAATGAATATGTTATGACTGCCTTGCGCACAATGTGGGGTGTTGAGAAAAAACTTGTAAAGAATAGATTCGGAGAAGATTATTTTAATCGAATGAAGCAGAGTGCCGGTAAACACTTAAACAGCGGTATGCTGGAAGAAACCCAAAGCCATTTAAAGATTACCCAAAAAGGAAGGTTTTTTGCTGATGGCATCGCATCGGATTTGTTTATATAAAAAAACCAGGCTTCTTTAGGGAAAGAAGCCCGGCCAAACCAAAACACTATGAAGAGATTATTATGAAGGAGTCTGTTTTTAATCTTAGAATAATTCTTCTTCTAATTCCTTTTCAGGTTTAATGAAGGGTCTGATATCCAGCATCTCCTGCTGACCATTTCTTTTTTGTTTTACTTCTCTGAAGATAACTTTTGTGTCGAATTCAAAGGTTTCTTTCAGATTTTCAACTTTTACCTGGATTTCGAAGGTATTTCCTTTGATATCTATGGTTCTGAAACTTCTTACTACATTGCTGGCATTTGCAAAGTTTGCGCTTATCATCAGGATGGCTGCGAGGGTTAAAATTTTTGCTTTCATGACATTGAGTTTTTTATGTTTTTATTTTTTGTTTGCTTTGTGATTTCTGATACTTCTGTTACGAATACTGTGCCAAAGATTTTAAATGCAAGGAAATCAATTATATACAAAAAATTAGTTTTTGTCTTGCTAATAAAGTGCTAAATAGATTGTCCGCTAGCGAGAAGAAAATGTCCGCTTGCGAACAGTTTTAAATAAATATGAGCTTAAGTTCTTTCAACATTTTCATATTGTCTTTCCCTACAAGTCACCCACATGTGCCCCATCGCATTTTCTAATCTGCGTCAATCATAACGTTCCGCGTCATCTGCGTTCCATTTCTTATCTTTCCATCCAATCATTCCATCCCCACATTTCAAAAAAAATCCGTACGTTTGCCCAGCAACATAATCCCATTATTTAATGATATTCCGTGGCATAGGCATACCACCGGGAACATTGAAAACCATTTTCAGGGCATTCAAATATCCCAATTACCGTTTGTACTATTATGGTCAGAGCATATCTCTTATAGGAATATGGGTGCAGAATATTGCCATGGGCTGGCTGTTGTACCGGCTCACAGGATCGGCTTTGCTGCTGGGAACCGTGGCTTTTGCTCAGCAGATCCCTTCCCTCTTTATCATGCCTTTTGCCGGGGTGCTTGCCGACCGTTTCAACCGGCGAAAAGTGATCATCATTTCACAGGCTGCCGCTATGGTAGTAGCTTTTGTGCTGGCCTTTGTGGTGCTGCTTGATTTTGTTACAGTGCCCATGATCATTACTCTTGCAGCCGTTAATGGAACTATCCTTGCTTTTGACACTCCTTTCCGAAATTCATTCATACCCGATATGATCACCAACAGGGCAGACTTGGGCAATGCCATTGCTCTCAACTCATCGTTGTACAATCTGGCACGATTTATCGGCCCGCCCATTGGGGGTGTGCTGATTACACTGGTAGGAGAGGGCTGGTGCTTTTTTATCAACGGAGTTAGTTTTATAGCTGTGCTGGTTTGTTTGTTTGCCATGAAGGTTAACAAGCAGAAGGCCCGTTTAATCAAAGGTTCCATTCTACGTGAATTGAAAGAAGGGATTTCTTATGCTTTGGGAGAAAAATCTCTCCGATATCTGTTAACTCTGGTAATGCTTAGCAGTTTCTTCGGATTACCATTTCAGGTTTTGCTGCCGGTTTTTGCCGCTGATGTGCTGGATGGAGGATCAGAACTACTCGGAATATTAACCGGTGCGCTTGGGTTTGGAGCACTGGCAGGTGCATTTTACCTGGCAGCCCGAAAGCATGTGCATACCATACCTGTTATCACCTTCCACGCGGCATTGCTGTTTGCGATTGGTTTGGGCATCTTTGCCCTTTCACCTATCAGGGCCCTTTCATTCATCATGATGGCAGCTACCGGCTTTGGTATGATCGTACACTTTAACAGTACCAATGCCTTGATCCAGACCATCTCCGATGAAGACAAGCGCGGTAGGGTAGTGGCTTTGTACAGCCTTTCCTTTATGGGCATAACTCCCCTGGGAAGCCTTGCCGCCGGCTGGGTGTCCGAATATATCGGAGTACCCTACACGATTTTCGCCTTTTCGCTTATTTGTGTGGCTTCAGCATTTCTGTTCGGCAAAAGATTACCGGTGATATTCAGGAGGGTGGTGAGAAAAATGTAATCTTTTATTATCCCGCAAATTTTTTAATTCTCGTCCTGTATTTTCTCCTCCTTCTTTTTATCCCATGGCCACAGTTCTTTTATTTTGCTCAAAGTTATCGAATGCTTCGCCGTTCCCTCTTCACCCAGCAGAAATGCATAGGGTCGCATGGAGTCGATGTGCGAAAAGACAATACGGACAATTGCCAGAAATGGCACTATAAGCAACATACCCGGGATGCCCCAGATGATACTTGCTGCCACAAGTCCGGTAATGATAAAGAAAGGGTTCACCTTTACATTTCCACCCACGATATTGGGTGTAAGGATGTTGTTTTCAATAAACTGAATGACAATAAAAAGAATCACTACTCTGAATGCCAGCACCGGATCATTTTCTACAAGCAAAGCAAATAAGAAAGGGACCAATCCACCCAATAGTGTTCCAAAGTAGGGGATGAAGTTAAAGAATGCCGAAATGATCCCCAGAGCAATGGCGAACCTCATTCCAATGATCCATAATCCCAGCGAATTGAGAAAACACAATACGGTTACGACGGCAATTACACCTCCCATATACCGTGCCGATACTTTTGATATTTCTCTTAGTATATCAATGGTTTCTTTTCGTCTTGACGGGCCGGCAATTTTTAGCAGGAAGTAAGCAAACTTGGTACGGTAATAGAGAAAAAGAAAAATGTACACAGGAAGTAATCCGATTGCCACAATAGTGCTGGCTGTAGAGCTGAAAATATCCTGAAAATACTCTCCACCTGAAGCAATAATGGCAGAAGTTTGTTCCAGGATGAGTTCTTTAGTTTCGTCTCTGTCAAATCCAAAATATTCGCCAAATCGGGCAAGCATATCCGACATATTCCGGATACCGGTATCTACCAGCCGGGGCAGTTCGCCTGCCACAGGGGCAATCTGGCTGTATGCGAGCAATATAAGGCTGACCATGATGCCCAGCACTCCAATGATGGTAATAAAGTTGGCCAGTATGCGTGGTATTCTTTTTTTCTCCAGCCAATTGGCTATAGGGAAAAGCAGGTAAGCCAGTAAAAAACCAAAAGCAATGGGATAAAGAAAATTGCGGATAGCAATCAATCCATAAATAAAGAGAATGATTGCAAGCAGGGTGTAAGTCATCCTTTGTGCCAGCAGAAATCTTTTCTCTGATTTTTTTATTGCATTGTCTTTGGTCATATAATGTGCTGTATATTACTGTGCAAAAGGATGGTTTATGAATTTGTAAAATTACTAAAACTCTTTCAGAAATCGAATGATCTTTTGCGATGCATCGCCATTTCCGTAAAGACTTTCCGGAAAATCAACCGGGAAATCAGAGAATTCTTTATAAGCTTTCAGAATGTTTTCTTTCTCAAACCTACCCAGTTTATTCACACCCGAATTAATCAGCTCAACCCATTCAGTTTCGGTACGCAGGGTAATGCAAGGTTTTCGGAAAAAATAGGCTTCCTTTTGCAGTCCACCTGAGTCGGTCATAACCATTTTGCAATTTTTCAGCATACTGATCATTTGTAAATATCCCTGGGGTTCAAGAATGAGCAGGTTGGACGAGAGTTTACTTTGTCCCAGATTATTCATGATTTTGCGTGTGCGAGGATGCAACGGAAGTACGATAGGGATTTCTTCTGCTATAGAATTGAAAGCCTCCAATATACTTTTCAGACGGTCGGCATGATCGGTATTTTCGGCACGGTGCAGGGTGGCCAGAATGAAATCCGGGGGAATATCAGCTTCCGGTTTTTTCGCCCGGTCAGCATAATACAAAGCGGCATCATACATTACATCACCCGAATTAAAAACATGACAAGGCTGATCTTCAAATCCTTCCTTGCGAAGATTTTCAACTGCTTTGGTAGTGGGGCAGAAAAGAAAGGTACTTATGCGATCGGTAAGTATCCGGTTCACTTCTTCTGGCATCTGCATGTTAAAGGAGCGCAAGCCAGCTTCCACGTGGGCAACTGAAATGTGTAACTTGCTTGCAGCCAGTGCACCGGCAAGGGTAGAATTGGTATCACCATATACAAGCACAATATCGGGTTTTTCGATAAGCATGAGTTCTTCCAGCTTTTCCAGCATACGGCCGGTCATTGCGCCATGATTCAGGCTGTGAATGTCAAGATTATAAAGGGGTTGGGGTATATTCAGTTCGTCAAAAAATACCCTGCTCATATTGTCATCAAAATGCTGGCCGGTATGTATAATGATTTCTTCAATACTTTTGTGGGCTGCAATGGCCCGGCTAACGGCAGCAGCCTTAATGAACTGGGGTCTGGCTCCTATAACAGTGAGTATTTTCATAACTGCTTAAAGTTTCTGCAAAATTAGTGTTATTCGCTGACCCTCAAAGATTATTTCGGCATGATTTGTTTGAAAAACCCGTATTACCTTTCTTTATTAAATTTCACCATTTTGGAAATAACTAAATTTGCTATAATTTTAGCACATTTAAAATCATTACTAAATATTGGATTCTGGTATGATAATATTTCTGATCGGCTTTATGGGAAGTGGTAAATCAACTTTAGGTAAAAGACTTGCCAAAAAAATGTCCTGGGAGTTTATGGATATGGATAAAGTGCTGGAGGAGCAGGAGGGGATGGCTGTTACGCAGATTTTCCAGGAAAAAGGTGAAGCGTATTTCCGGGAAACGGAATCTCTTCTGCTTCAAAGCCTGGATCCATCAATGAACAGAGTTGTAGCTACCGGTGGTGGCGCACCCTGTCACAAAAACAATATGGAGGTGATGAACGAGAAAGGCGTTACTGTATACCTACGCATGCATGAATGCAGTCTGGCTAGCAGGCTGGAAAAAGCGAGAGCAGATCGCCCCCTCTTAAAGAATATTGAAACCGCCCAGCTTCCTGAATTTATACGCCAAAAGCTTGATGAGCGCGAACCCTTTTATAACCAGGCCCATTGTATTATCAAGGGTGAAAGTGTAAAACCCGATCATATCATTTCACTGATTTTCGGCAATAATGATTACTAAAGATTCAAACGTCCGGCTTTATAGAAATGCGTTTGATAATAATCCATTAAAAAATCATTAATCACAACACCTGATACGGATGATGAGTGCACGAACTTATTGTTTCCAAGATAAATACCAATGTGATTAATTTGATTACTGTTGATTTTAAAGAAAATAAGATCGGCTTCCTGCAGTTCTTCTACAAAGATTTCGGTTGTCATCCGGAAAATATCCCTTGAAGCACCCTTTAAGTTTGTCCCGAAAGCTTTATTGTAGAGTCTTTTTACCAGTCCTGAGCAGTCCAGCCCGTCTCTTCCGGCCCTTATGCGATGGGGTGTTCCCATTAGAGGGTAAAGTGTATTAAAAAGATCGATATTATTTTCTGCAGTAATTTCAATACCGTTTTCACGGAAAAATGAATATCCGGCAATCTGAGTAGTGTCAAAAACTTCTTTGTCTAAAGGGAAATCCGGTTCAGAAAGCGATGGCGTTAACAAAAAAAGAGCCAGAGGAAATGCTGAAAAAATCAGAATCATTTTCATAATCTTCCTATTGTGTTTTATGTCAGCAGGGCTTATCATGTTCTTTCAAATCTTCTTACGAAAAAACTGAACAATTCAAATAACGCTCAAACAGGTCTTTATATTACTATCATATGGGTGTTTTACGGATAAATAATTACTGGGGTCGGCTAATTTTACCATCTCATTCAAAAGACACCAAAACATCATACCATGAAACGATTTATTACCCTGTTTGTCTTAATTATTCTGGTTGCTGAAACTTTTGGCCAGGTAAGGCCTGCCCGGCGCAGAGAAGTACAACGATTTTTGGAAAGTACAACCTATGTTGTGCAGGACCGCGATCCCTTTTCCAGGTTTAATGAATACCTTCAAAACGCCATGGAGAAACACTGGCATATTACACCGGTAAAATTTATTTCCTTCGTTGAATTTGAGCGCATGCGAACCAATGAGAACGTATCCTTCATGATCTTTGCCGATATTAAACAGAATAACCTGTCAGAGGTTTATGAGTTTGTCAATTTTGTAATGGGTGATAAAAAGCGTGATTTCGAGAGTATGCCCGATTTGGGTTCTGTACCCATTGCATACTTAGATGCCGACCAGGAATTGTATTATTACAAAATGGGTGCTTTTGTAAAGTTTATGCAGACCTATACCCTCGAACAATCAAACACACCACGATTGCGACTGAGTCGCTTTTTTAATGTTACGGATGAGAAACTGAAAAAGATGGAATTATGGTTACTGGAAGAGGAACTGTCGCCACAAATTAATTCGGTAGAAAAAATCAGGAGATATTATCCTTACAAAGTGAGAATTGCAAGTCGCGAAGAAATCGCCGAAGCAATTGCGCAGGATCGTGAAGATGTTGCATTTCTTCATAAAATAGGACCAGAAGACACCATGCCCCACCCGGGAAGAAAATGCTGGAAGTTTATTATCGCTGCTAAAGATGGAAGGGTACTGTATGCCACATCGCATGAAATTGACAGAGTAAACCCAGATGCTTTGCTGGCATCGGATCTGGCAAAAATGTCAGAATAGGTTTAATAGAAATGAAGTCTGATTAATTCAGAATCGGATCGGCAGGAAAGTTAGCCCAGATGGCGTAGTCGTTGCCAAGCTTTTTCAGGATATTTCCCCACATGGCTTCAGGGCTTTGTGCAAGCACGCTTTCGCGGGAAGCCTGGGTAACAATCCATGATTTTTCACCCATTTCGCGATTGAGCTGTTCTTTTTCCCATCCGGAATAGCCTATAAAAAATCTTACCTGTTCGGGTCCAACCAGTTTCAGGTCGATAAGTTCCATAAGTTTATTGATTTCCCCTCCCCAGTAGATATCATCAAATACATGAATACTTCCCGGAAGCTTGTCACCCAGTGTGTGTAAGTAAAATAAGCGTTCGGGGTGCACCGGACCGCCCAGGTAGAGCGGGAAATCATTCTTCGGAAAATCTTTAACTACTTCATTGAGTTTAAGATGAATGGGCTTGTTCACAATCAGACCGAAAGAGCCTTCCTCTGGTGTGTGCTCAATAAGCAAAACCACACTCTTGCCGAAGTAAAAGTCGCGCAAAGCGGGCTCGCTTATTAATAATCTGCCTTGTGAGGGTTGCAGTTTGCGGGTCATTTAAGATTTGTTTTTAGTGGTGATTAAATGCAGTTTTGAAAATAACGGTTCAAAGTGTATAAAACAATTAAAGATTTATCTTTGCACATACCTTCAACTTTTGAAACAACAAAAGAATACCATTGTTCATATGTCAGATTTGGTTCAGAATAAAAAGTTTGCGCTGCTGCGACATCAATATCCTGTATTTACCTATGAAGATTTTTCGTGGAGAATAAAGGGGAATATCCTGATACTTAAATTCCATTTCAACCTTGGTGACAGATATGACTTTTTCCCTGAGCATACAATAGATTTGAAGAGCTGGTCTGTAAATATACCCGATGATGATATCATGGATAACCTGGTGTTTCATATCGGAATGGCAGAACTGGTCAGTTACTGGAAGGCTGCATGTTCTCCAACTGTTCTTATAAAGCCATACAGATTGAAACCTTCCCAGGTAAGATGGTGGAAAAAGCTTTATTATCAAGGACTAGGTGAGTTTTTCTACCTTAATAAAATTGATGTCGGGTTGCATGACTTTTTATCATTTTCTTTTGAAAAAAATACAACTCCCGCACCTTCAGAATTCCGGATTGATCTTGAAGATGCTTTGCTGATTCCCGTAGGAGGAGGAAAAGATTCTGTAGTAACACTGGGTATTCTTGCACAGGGTCATGTAAAAGCTGCTGCACTGGTTATCAATCAGCGAAAAGCCACAGAGCAATGCATTAAAGAAGCAGGTCTTGATAAAAATGTATTTGAGATAAGCCGCAGCATTCATCCTACATTACTTGAGTTAAATGAAAAAGGTTTTTTAAACGGGCACACACCTTTTTCTTCATTGCTGGCTTTTGCAAGTGCACTGGCTGCGGTTATTACAGGCAGAAAACATATTGCGCTTTCCAATGAATCCAGTGCCAACGAAGCAACAATCCCAGGAACAAACATAAACCATCAGTATTCAAAATCCTTTGAATTTGAGCAGGATTTCTGTTCGTACCTTTTTGACTTTATCAGTCCGGATATTAACTATTTCAGTTTTCTGCGACCTTTGAATGAGTTACAGATAGGTGCATTGTTTTCGCGTAATCCGGAGTATTTTAAAGTTTTTAAGAGTTGCAATGTGGGAAGTAAAACCGATACATGGTGCTGCAACTGCTCCAAGTGTTTGTTCACATTCATTATGCTTTCTCCCTTCATTGAAAAAAGTGTTATGGTGAAAATTTTTGGTGAAGATCTTTTTGAAAATGACAACCTGGAAGAAACGCTTTACCAACTTGCCGGGCTGGCCCCCGAAAAGCCTTTTGAATGTGTTGGAACCATTAATGAAGTAAATTCTGCCCTAGCCCATTTGTGTGAAAGTAAAAGTTACGATCAGCTTCCCCTTTTATTGAAAAAATACCAGAAGGCAACCAGTGGTATCAAATTTACATCGGTGAAGGAACAGCTTCAATACTGGAATGGATTTCATACTCTTATTCCAGGATTTGAAAAGCTTTTGAAAGAATCCTTAAAGACTGTTCAAAAGGATATTATATGAGCAAGGTCCAGATACAGGAATATTTTAAAGCGAAATTTTCCGGGAAAACCATTTGTCTGCTTGGTTTTGGCAGGGAAGGAAAGTCGAGTTACAGGGCCTTACGTCATTTCGTAAACGATATAAATATCATTGTTTCTGACAGTAATCCGCGATGCAAGGATGAGTTTACAGCAGAGTTTGGTGTTGATTCGAATGTCAGATTTTACTGCGGGGAAGGGTTTCTTAACCCGATTATTCAAAGTGATATCATCATCAAATCACCCGGTGTGTCACTTAAGGTATTGACGGGTTTTGATGTAGCGTCAAAAATCACTTCGCAGACTGAACTATTTCTTGAGCTTTTCAGGGATCAGGTAATTGGTGTTACCGGTACCAAAGGAAAAAGTACCACGGTTAGTTTGCTTTATAAGATATTGAAGAATGCAGGAAAAGATACTTTACTTGGAGGAAATATTGGTGTGCCTCCCCTGGATTTTCTGGATAAAATAACTCCTGAAACTCTCCTGGTATTTGAGATGAGTAGTCATCAGCTGGAAAATATCAGGGTTTCTCCAAAATTGGCTGTTCTGCTCAATGTTTTCCAGGAGCATCTTGACCATTACGAATCCTACCGCGATTATCAGCTTGCCAAGTTCAATATTGCCCGTTGGCAAAAACCGGGAGATGTTTTTATCTGCAATGGAGAGAATGAAATACTCAGAGGTCTGCTTTCTGAATATCCCCTTGAATCAACTCAAATGATTATTCATTACAATCCCAGTGACAAATCAGGAGCCCGTTTTCAGGATAATCATCTGATCATTGATGATGGTTCCGGAGAGATCTGTTTTGAAAATTTCTGCCACCGGCGCAAACTTCCGGGAGAGCATAATCTCACCAATATCCTTGCGGCCGCTATGGCTGCATATATAAAAGGGATTGATCCTGAAATTATCCGGAAAACCACAGAAGCCTTTGAAGGTCTGCCACATCGGCTTGAATATATCGGTGAGCGATACGGGGCCCGTTTTTATAACGATTCCATAAGTACCATTCCTGAGTCAACTATAGAGGCCTTAAAAACATTTCCTGATGTGTATACGCTGCTGCTTGGAGGCTTCGACAGGGGAGTGGATTATTCTTCGCTGGTAAGTTATCTTCAAAATCACCCGGTTAAGAAGATTCTGTTCTTAGGAAAAGCAGGCCAGCGCATTGCAAAGGAATTACTCAGCCTTGATGAGCTTAATGTGGCTATGCTTTTCCAGGACTTTGAAAGTGCGGTAAAGGCAGCTATAAACATAACACCTATCGGTGCAATTTGCCTGCTGTCGCCCGCTGCAGCGAGCTACGATATGTTCAGAAATTTTGAGCACAGGGGAGAAAAGTTCAGGCAAATGATTCTTGAAAAAGATTCACCTGCCTGAAAAGATTAGTTAAAATACTCACCGTTTACTTACCCTTTTTCTTTTGATGTTTAACACCAACAGGGTTGGAAACGGTTTTGGTGCGAGGTCTTAGTTTTCCATAAGTTCCGCGGAAAATCTTACCTCTCCTTGTTTTTATATCTCCTTTTCCCATGGCATATATGATTTGGTTAGAACCGCATTAAATTTCTGCTAAAAACAAATTTAATAAAAAAAGGGGTTTCATACAACCCTGTTTTCCAGTTCCATTTTCATCCTACGCATAAAGGTTTTTGGATTTTTAATGGTTTTGAGCGCATAATCCAGCAAAAGAGTGTTTTTTTCATCAGCAGTGAGCTGCCACCCGGGTACTTCCTTTCTCATTTTTCCGGTTAACTCATAGAGGCAAATGGCAGCAGAAACAGAAATATTGAAGCTTTCGGTAAACCCGTACATAGGAATTTTTACAAATGCATCGGCATGTTGCAGGGCAGTTTCAGAAAGTCCGTCACCTTCATTTCCCAGTACAATAGCGGTTTTCTGATTAAGGGGCAGTTCAGTAATGAGGACATCGTTTTTATGCGGGCTGGTAGCCACAATCCTGTATCCTTTTCTTATTAATTGCTTAAAACAGTTCAGGGTATTATGATCATGCCGGTTGTAATTGTGCATATTGATCCATTTGTCGGAGCCCACAACAATATCACGGTTTACTTCATAAGGATTGCGGTTTTCAATAATATGAAGGTCCTGAATCCCCATCAGTTCACATGTACGAATCACGGCACTGGCATTGTGCTGCTGGAAAATATCTTCCAGAACTACAGTAATATATCGTGTTCTCTGAGAAATAATCTGCTGAAACTTTACCCATCTTTCTTCTGAGATCATTTGTTGCAGATGGTCAAGAATGTATTCTTGTTCGTGTTTTTGGAGCTTCATTATACCTTTCCGTTGGATTTAAGCATAATAGCAATGGTTTTATAAAGAATGCGACAGGCGATTACGCCATCCAGCTGGCCTGTGCCAGTTTCCACGAGGTCAAAGCCAATAATGGTTTTACCGGACAGGGCAATTTGTTCGAAAAGATACAAAACCTGGTTGTAGAATAACCCACCAGGAACAGGAGTGCCTGTGCCCGGGCAACCGGCCGGCTCCAGTCCGTCAATATCAAAACTGATGTAAACCTTATCGGGAAGTTCCTTGATGATATCTTCACAGATATTTTTCCAGTTATCCCCTTCAAAAAGCCTTCTGTGAATATCTCTGGCGAAGAATGCTTTCATTCGATCGGGGTTCTGCTCAATGATCTGCAATTCCTGTGAGCAAAAATCGCGGAGTCCTACCTGTACAAAGCGGCTTATTTGTTCCAGTTGCATGGCATTGTACATAATAGATGCATGTGAATGGGTAAATCCCTCATAGGCAGGACGAAGATCGGCATGGGCGTCAATTTGCAGCAAGCCAAAGTCTTTATTTTTCTCGGCCAAAGCCATTATCAATCCAAGCGGAGTACTGTGGTCACCTCCCAGGATAACCGCTAGTTTTTTTTGTTCCAGGTAGCCCAGGGATCGGGATTTGATCTGCTCGCAGAGCTCTGCGCATGCACGGTTGATTTCCTCTTTAATTTCATTAAACTCCGGATGATCTTCCGGCGATTCATCCTGTTCCAGCCAATGGATATACTTTTCGGCCATGGGGCGCAAGGAGTTGTTTCGGCGGATCATTCGTACGGAAATTTTTTCCATGGCAATACCCGCTTTCCATGGTTCCGGAACAAACTCGTCGTAAAGATCAATCTGAGCCGATTGTCTGAAGATGTTTTCAGGTCCGCCGGAAGTTCCTTCTATATTTGAAACCGTTACATCCCAGGGCACGGGTATGATAACCACATCAGCCTCTTCAACCGAAAAGGGTAAGCCAAAAATATTGGCATTGGTATTGCCTACTCCGTCAGGATCAAAGTTTTTGATCTTCGTGGCCTTGCTATCGGGGTTCTCGTTCATAGAGGGTAAGTTAAATTATACCTGATAAAAATAAGGGCTTTTAAAGAAGTGTGCAAGGAAAAATTACTCAGGCTATTTTTTTGAGAGGTGGGGATGAGTCAAAAAAAAACCCCGGCTGATTTGCCGGGGTTTCATATTTTTTAAAAGTGGTTATTTTACCACGTCGGCGAGTTCTGCACCAGCTTTGAATTTTACAACCTTTTTGGCGGGGATTGTAATCTCTTTACCGGTTTGTGGGTTTCTACCCTTGCGTGATTCTCTTTTAGAAACGGAGAATGATCCGAATCCTACCAATGCTACGCGGTCACCTTTTTTCAGTGCGCCGGTTGTTGCGCCGATAA
>SKVR01000309.1 GCA_007129355.1 Bacteroidales bacterium
ACCTTCAGAATATTCCCATCCGAACAGAGCAGGGCAGAGAAATCCGGAAGGCATTTGTACCGGGTAACAAGAACCATGTGCTGCTGGCTGCCGACTATTCACAGATTGAGTTACGCATCATTGCTTCGCTAAGTAAGGATAAGGCCATGATTGAAGCTTTTAAGAAGGGGCTTGATATTCATGCAGCCACTGCCGCCAAAGTATTTGGTGTTGAGCTGGATGATGTTGACAAGGAAATGCGCCGGAAAGCAAAAACCGTAAATTTTGGAATTGTTTACGGAATATCTCCATTTGGTTTATCGGACAGGCTCAATATTCCCAGGGGCGAAGCTTTTGAGATCATTGAAAACTATTTTGCCCAGTACCCGGGTATCAAAAAATACATGGACGATACCATTTCTTTTGCCCGTGAACATCAATATGTGGAAACCATAATGGGCCGCCGGCGATATATCAACGACATCAACAGCTCAAACGGAGCAGTAAGAGGTTATGCTGAACGAAATGCTATTAACTCCCCCATCCAGGGATCGGCAGCCGATATGATCAAACTTGCCATGATTAGGATTCATGAAGAAATGGAAAAGAAAAAACTCAAATCAAAGATGATCCTTCAGGTGCATGACGAATTGGTTTTTGACACATTGAATGACGAGCTTGATACCCTGAAAAAAATTGTGGAAAGCAACATGAAAAATGCTATCAAGCTTGATGTCGATCTGGTTGTGGATATGAACACCGGCTCCAACTGGCTCGAAGCACATTAACCAGACCTTCAACCCCAGCCTTCTTGAAAATTCAAAGCCCGTTCTGAAAAAGAAACGGGCTTTGCGTATTATGGTTAAAGAAAAAATGCTGTTTATTAGCTGTCGAGCGCGTTTTTATAATGCTCGAATCTTTCAAGAATTTCCGTTACATAATGGAAGGGCTCTGAGCCTCTTGCATAACCGTGCTGAACTAAAGGGTCAAGGTAATACTTGGGTTTTGACTTATTAAGCACAAAGTAATCCACATTGTCTTTCCATACATCAGAATCCTTGCCATATTTCTCAGCCAGTCTCCTTGCATCAAGAACGTGACCGATTCCCACATTGTAGGATGCAAGTACAAATTTTATTCTCTCCTCTTCATCAATAATGATATTCTGCATCCTTCTGTCAATCCAGTTCAGATATTTGATTCCGGCAAGGATGTTCTCAACCGGTGAAGAGTTTTCGGAAACATTATACATAGCTGCAGTATTGGGCATCAATTGCATTATACCAAATGCACCTGCCCAGGAAACAGCTTCGTTGTTGAAGCGCGACTCCTGAAAAGCCAGTGAGGCAATCAGTCGCCAGTCCCATCCTATAATATCAGCAAAACGCTTGAAATGGTCATCGTAGATAGAAATTCCTCCTCCGCCCAATGAATGATACTGACTGCGGGCCATGTATGAACTTCGTGGATTCTGGAAGTATTTCGAGTACAAATTGGCATACTGACGAGTTTGTTTAAAATCACGCATCCACTCATCAATTGCTTCCTTTAGAAGCGGAGTATCGTGGCGTACTGCCCATGAAAGATTCTGAGCAAAGCTCAGGGGAGTTTGTGTATCAATATTGGCGTAATAAGTTTGATTAACTCTGGCTACATGTTCATCGCTTACTGTGTAGGCTATCTCTCCATTGGCAACCCTTTCGATGAGTTGTTCGGTTTCCTGGTCAACTTCTACCATATAAATGGTATCGCCGATTTCTTCCATCAGGTTGTTGAGCCTGATAATATGAGAAGAATTTTTCTGAACATGAATGGTTTTCCCGGCCAAATCAAGTTGATTACGGATAAGATAATCTTCAATTTCAGATGACCGCATACTATACCAGTTTTCGGGCCTGCGTTGCACCAGAATCTGCCGTGTTTGACTATGAGGCTCTGTAAAATCAAGTATATTGCGCCTACTGCGTGTAACAGTGAGGTCCATGGCTATAACATCACACTCTCCATCGGCAAAAAGGCAGCCAAAATTTTCTTCCAGGTCATTAGATACAAAAACTTCAAGCTCAACACCAATGTGCTGTGCAAACATCTTAAGTAACTCAAGATGAAAACCCATGGGTTGTCCGCGATATACAAAATAGTTAGTAGAGTTATAGTCGGTAGTTGCTTTTAGCACACCTCGCTCGAGGATAGCCGGCAGATCATTGTGATTGTAAGTTTCTTCCGTTACAATTTCCTCAACAGTAACAGTCCTGTTGGTTAAAATCAGTCCGCTAAAAATTAAGAGGGGAATTGCAACAACTAGAAGAATTTTTACAAATTGTTGTTGTCTCATGATGTTAAAATTTTGCCTGAGCAAATGAGCCTGCAAAGGTAATAAAATTTTTAACTTGCAAAAATTGGCTTTATCAGGTCATGATTTAAGGTGCAAATGTAACTATAAATAATGTATTTTATTATACGAATGAATCATATTTACCAACACAACAAACGTTTGCGGTGCTGAAATTCAACCCTGATAAGCCTTTTAGAACGTAATGTTTTGTTTATAACTTTTTTGGTTTTGCAATTTTTAACCATGTTTTGGCCCTCGAAGTGCAAATATTATTAAACCCTGGAAAACAAAGTGAAGGGTATCTTCATAATATTGATTAAATATTACTTGTTTAGGGGAAATGTTGGTATTTTTGACCCTCACTAAAATACCGATATCATGTACTTCAGAGACGTTATAGGTCAGGAAGATATCAAGAAAAAACTCATCCACAATATTAAAAATAAAAGGGTAAGTCATGCCCAGTTATTTCTTGGCCCGGAAGGCAGCGGCAAACTTGCCCTTGCCATAGCGTATGCCCGATACCTGGCTTGTGAAAACCCCGGGGCTGAAGATGCTTGTGGTAGTTGTCCATCTTGTCTTAAATACAATAAGTTTGCCCATCCCGATCTTACCTTCTTTTACCCGATACCTTCCAGGTTGAAGGGCGATACCCCGCTAATTAGCAAAGACTTTGCCCCTCAGTGGCGGAGTTTTCTGGAAAAATCACCCTATGTCAGTCTGAATGAATGGTATAAAAGTATAGATATTGAAAACAAACAGGGCATTATTAATGCCAGGGATTGTAACGAAATCGTAAAGGTGCTGAGTTACAAATCCTATGAAAGTGAGTTTAAAGTTGTTATCATATGGATGATTGAAAGGCTATATCATTCTGCTGCACCCAAATTACTGAAAATACTGGAAGAACCACCCGAAAAAACTTTGTTTTTGCTGGTAAGTGAGAACCAGGATATGATCCTTAGTACCATTTTATCCAGGGCACAAATGGTAAAAATTCCGCGTCTTAAGGATCATGAAGTCGGAGAAGGACTTATAAGCCACTACAGTTGCGATCCGGTAAGGGCAGATCAGATAGCTTTCCTGGCCGATGGTAATTTCCATCAGGCACTATTTATGCTCGAATCAGACGAAATACTGGAAAATAACACCAACTTTCTCCGCGAATGGCTAAGGGTATGTTATAAAAATGACACAAGGGAAATTTTGGCTTATGTGGATAATTTGGCAAAAATGGGAAGAGAACGTCAAAAAAACTTGCTTTCATTTGCTATTGAAGTATTCAGGCAATGTAACCTTTTTAATTACCATGCCAGTAACCTGATAAAGGTACATCCCGATTCTCGTGACTTTATCAGTAAATTTTCCGCCATCCTTACACCAAATGTTGCCATGCAAATGGCAGAAGAGTTTTCAAAAGCCATTTATCATGTAGAACGGAACGCGAATCCAAAAATACTTTTTACCGACCTTTCACTTAAAAGCAATAGGATCATGAAGACAAAAAAATGATTTATTTGCTTAATTTTGTAAGTTCATTAAACATGACAAAATTGGAAAAAAACAACTTCATATCAAGGGGTTGCCGCTGTGCCCCCCGACCCAATACCACACGGCAGGAAGAACTTCACGCTCATTCATGCACCAAACTCAATGTTTTTAATTGGCTGGATGAAATAAAACCTCCGAAAAACTTCCCTGCATCCGACTTTGTTGAGGTACGTTTCAAGAACAGCAGGAAAGACTTTTACAAAGTGCCTGACGATCTGCAACTGGAAGAAGGTGATATTGTTGCTGTTGAAGCCTCTCCCGGACATGATATCGGGATCGTTTCCATTGCAGGCGAAATTGTTTACCTGCAATTGAAAAAAAAGAAAATAGAGCATCGTTCTACCGAGTTTAAAAAAGTATACCGTAAAGCCAAAGTTTCTGACATTGAAAAATGGGTTGCAGCAGTAAATCAGGAGGAGGAAACCATGTTTGGGTCACGTGAAACTGCATCAGGCTTGAAGCTCAACATGAAGATAAGCGATGTGGAATACCAGGGTGATAAAACCAAGGCCATTTTTTATTATACAGCCGATGAAAGAGTTGACTTTCGCGA
Source organism: Bacteroidales bacterium (assembly GCA_007129355.1). Lineage (GTDB taxonomy): Bacteria > Bacteroidota > Bacteroidia > Bacteroidales > UBA7960 > SKVR01. The sequence goes on from SKVR01000309.1 coordinate 4,419, forward strand.
ACTCATCAAAGTGCTGGCCGAAAAGTTTAACGTAAGAATTGAAATGCGGCAGATAGGTATGCGCCAGGAAGCAAGCCGGCTGGGAGGTATCGGATCATGCGGAAGAGAATTATGCTGTTCAACCTGGCTTACAAATTTCCGCTCTGTTTCTACCAATGCTGCACGCACCCAACAGCTGTCTCTTAATCCGCAAAAGCTTGCAGGCCAGTGCTCCAAATTGAAATGTTGCATTAACTATGAGAACGACAGCTATCTCGATGCCATCAAAGATCACCCCGATACAGAAATATTACTGGAAACAAAAAATGGGAAAGCCTTCCATCAGAAAACAGATGTGCTACGCAACCTGATGTGGTATTCCTTTAAGGACAACCCTTCTGCGTTTATTTGCCTTACTGTTGAGAGGGTTAAAGAAATTCAAAAACTCAATCGCAGAAAAACTTTACCAGAAGAACTCCAGGAAGCCGGTTTTGTTGAACCTGATACGCCGGGTACCAGCGATAAAGGATACGAAGAAGACAGCCTTACCCGTTTTGACAACCCCAGCACATCGTCAAAAAGGAAAAGAAAAAAGAACAGATCTAAAAGAAATAAACCATAAATCTCATTCAAATATTTCAGATTTATGCGATTTAGGAAACTCCGATGACCCATTGAAAACTAACCTGAAATTACCATTAAGAAAAACATTTATATGTCCGGAAAAATTAAAAACCGATTGATTTATTCTTTATCGACAATTATTCTGCTCTTTTTTTTCATTGCCTGCAACCCTGATGTGGTTTTTGAAAAAAATAAAAGCATTGATAGTGATGGATGGTATTATCGCGATGTGGTTACTTTTCCCCACAACTTTTCTGACACAACCATAATACACGACATTTACCTGAATGTACGAAACAACAATGAATACCCTTACAGCAATTTTATTGTTTTTTTTGAAACCGAATTTCCTGATGGAAGGATTTTCGCGATACCATAGAAACTATACTTTCTGACAGGCAGGGAAACTGGACAGGTGATGGTTTCGGAAACATTAAAACCAACAGTTTTCATTTCAGGCGGAATGTTTGGTTTCCGCTGGATGGAGAGTATTTGTTTCGCATCGAACATGCCATGCGTGAAGAATACCTGCAGGGAATAACAGACATTTGAATTCGTATTGAAAAGAAATAAGAAACAGATTTTATCGTTAGAAAATAGCATAATAAACACAAATTAAAAATGAGCAAAAAAAAGCCCGGAAACTTCAAAAAATATCTGAAAGTTTTTTG
>SKVR01000180.1 GCA_007129355.1 Bacteroidales bacterium
GTTACAGCCAGCACAGAACATATTCCAAGTACCTGAACTGTAATAGGATTGCTTGTCCCAATGGGCTCACTTAACAATTTTCTGTTTCGTGGTGAAAACAGTGTTTCTTTGGGGGCTGAATTATTTTCGCTCATAATGTTTTTTGTTTTTCAAAATAAGGTTTATAAACTTGAAGGCCATCCCGCAACATAGCAGTTACACCATTAGATGTGATTGTACCACCGGAAATTCCATCTACAGCATGGGGATCATCAGCAGGAGCTCCGCCTCTAACTACCCTTACTGAGCGAAAATCACCATCATCATCAAATATCCTTTTTCCAATAAATTGTTGTTCAAAGGGAGGATCAGCAATTTCTGCACCAAGTCCGGGCGTCTCACTGGCATGATCAAAGTTGGCTCCGGCAATCGTATTCAAATCTCCTTTAAAGCTAAGATAACCCCAAATGGCTCCCCACAATCCATTACCTCTCACAGGAACAATATAGTAAAGTTCACCTTCAACATCTGCAATAAAAAGAGGAAGTTGTCTTTCTTCGAAAGGCTTTCTGTTTTCATCACGCAAGTCTACTTCAAAAGCATCTCCTTCAATCTCCTCGCCTAAATGATTCAGTACCTTTGTATCTGTAATATATTGCTCAAAGAGTTCAAGAGCTTCTGCCCTGGGAGCAGGAATTTCAATGGTTGATAAAATATTTTGCATTTTTTCAATGCGCATATTTCTTTCCTGTAAAGGTCTTAACAGTGTCGCAGCACTTGAAAGGACAACTGCGACAATAATGACCATTACAGAAGCATAAATAAAAACATACCGGTTACTCATTTTTATCTCGTTTAAAAATTTTTAAGCCTGGGTTTGTAAACGTACCTTTTCCATGCGCTTCAAACGCTTTTTCACATTTGCCTGCATAACGTAATGATCAATAAGTGGTGCAAAAACATTCATAAACAGGATGGCAAGCATCATTCCTTCGGGATAGGCCGGGTTAACAACCCTTATCAAAACTGTAATGACCCCAATCAAAATACCATACATATATTTACCAACACCTGTTTGCGATGCTGAAACCGGGTCGGTTGCCATATAAACAGCGCCAAAGGCAAATCCACCCATAATTAAATGCTTGTATGCGGGCATTGCCATAAAGTCATTCACTGCAAATAGATTCAGAATTAATCCCATTGCCAATCCACCTATAAACACTGAAGCCATTATACGAAAACTACCTATTCCAGTGGCTATTAATACAATTGCACCGAGTAAAATGGCAAAGGTTGAGGTTTCTCCGATAGAGCCAGGAATAAAACCAAAGAACATATCAAAGTCGGATGGCATGCTTCCCTCACCGGCTGCCATTACTGCCAGAGCAGTTGCACCTGAAAAACCATCTACCAGTTGCTGGCCTTCCTGCAAAGTGGTTTCTATCCATACTTCACCTGAAAGATAAGATGGATAGGCAAAAAACAGAAAGGCACGGGCCAGAAGGGCGGGATTAAGAATATTCATACCCGTACCGCCAAAAACTTCCTTACCGATAATAACGGCAAAAACGGTTGCCAATGCTACCATCCATAAGGGAGTAGTAACAGGAATAACAAGGGGTATCAGCATGCCTGAAACCAGGAATCCTTCATTAACTTCATGATCACGGGACGATGCAAAAATAAATTCTACGGCAAGGCCAGAAGCATAGCTTACTATTATAATGGGTAACACATGAATAAGGCCAAAAAGCACCTGATCCATAAATGCAACTTCTTCTCCGGTGGCACGATAATGCTGAAAACCAACATTCCAGATGCCAAAAAGAAGTGGCGGAATTAATGCAATGATCACATGCACCATTGTACGTTTCATATCGATAGCGTCACGAATATGACCCCCCGATCTGGTAACATCTCCCTTTACATATAGGAATGTTTCAAACGCCTCAAAAGTTCTATAGAACTTTTCGAACCGTCCGCCCTTTTCAAAGTTGGGTTTTACCTTTTCTACTAAATTAATTAACGCCTTCAATTTTTTAATCTTTATGGGTTAATAATAGCTTATTGTACTTTTCTTTTCAATATGAAATTTTCAAGAGAATTCACCCCTGATCGTATCTAATCCTTCCCGGATATAATATTGAATATCAATTTTCGAGGGACAAACATATTCGCAAAGTGCAAAATCTTCAGGAGCCACTTCATAGATTCCCAGTTTCTCCATCATATCAATATCATTGATCATTATAGATTTCAGAAGTTGCATGGGCATTATATCCATAGGCAGCACCTTCTCATAAACACCTGTTACGACAAAGGGTCTTTCTCCACTTCGGATATTGGTGTTATGTCTGTACTTTTTCCATGGCATCAGAAATGCCGGGAATGAACGAGATACACTGAATTTGTCAAAGTTGGGCAAAATCCAGCTGAATATCTCCGGCTTATCACCCTCAGGAATAACAGAAACCATGTCATCGTAAAACCTGAGATAGTCATTTTCACCAACATGTGTTCCGGTGAGCACGTCACCACTAATAATTCTACGATTTACGCCTTCTTCAAAACGCAAATTAGTGGCAATGATATCACTTATACGTGCACCACTTATAGTCCTGTAATATCTGGGATTAAGCACTTCAGAACCTGCCAGAGCAATAATCTTCGACGCGTCATAAATGCCTTTCTCAAAAAGCCGCCCAATGGCTATTAAGTGTTGAACACCCAAATACCATACAATATCACCTTTGTCAACGGGGTCAATATGATGTATCTGGATTCCTACATTTCCTGATGGATGCGGCCCTGAAAATCTATGCAACTCTACTCCTTTGGCATTTAAAAATGCACTGTTCAAATTATTATCAACGTGAACACTAAGATGTACTTTTCCATCAGTAAGCTTTTGAAGTACATTTAGTCCGGCTTGAAATTCATTTTCCTGTCCGTTAACGATAAAATCCATATCGGCACAAAGAGGTGCACTATTGAAAGCTGAAACAAAAATGGCCTTGGGCGAATCTTCAGGATTTGCGATAACAGAATAGGGTCTTTGCCGGATAGCAGGCCACAAACCACTTTGCAGAAGTTTTTTGATCACCTGTTCGCGGCTGAGTGAATCAGGTTCGGCACTGCCAAAATCCAGATACTCATTTGTATCGTCTGCCTGAATAACCAGTTTCATGATACGGCGCTTCTCCCCTCTCACAAGATCCAAAAAAATACCACTTACTGGTGATGTGAAAATAATTTTTTCGTTATATTTATCGAAAAACAAAGGAGAGCCTGCTTTAACTTTTTCTCCCTCCTTTACAAGCATTTTGGGCGTAAGTCCATGGAAATCAGGCGGACATACGCTGTAGGTTGACGAGCGGGGTGTTGTGTTAAGAATTTTTTCTGCTTCACCCAAAATAGGGATGTTCAATCCTTTTTTGATCTTAATTATCTTTGACATTTCCTTAGATCTTATTTTGAACGATTTTAAACAGCAAATTTATGCATATTTTTAAATCTTTGAAATTTTTAAGCTAACAAAAATCTGATTATATTAATAATAACAATATAGTTCATTTCGTTTTAAACTAAATAAAAACCCTTCTGATGCCCAACATATTTTTCATAGCCATTAAGATTCAGGTATTTCTGCTCATATTTACTTTTTTATTTTCGCTAAGCACACATAACAAAAGCAATACATTAAGAGCTGAAAGCAGAAATTTTTCTTCAATTAGTCTTCCGGGAAATGATAACCTGCCGGAAATTGAAAATCAGCCACCAGCAGATGATTATTATCAGCGCGACTTCATGAAATATGGCGATTTCGTATACTCCAACAACATAAAAAGCATATTGTTTAATCGAAAGGGATGGGAACTTACACCCCCCATTATAGAATTAAACTCAGGAGAAAAACTGGAATTACGGTTTGATGATCTGGATGGTGACTTTAAAAACTACGCCTATACCGTAATGCATTGTAATGCGTTATGGCAACCTTCAGGACTCATGGAGTATGAGTATATTCAGGGATTTTACGAAGATAGGATCAATAATTATTCTTTTTCGAGAAATACAAGAGTAGGTTATACACACTATTATCTTGAATTTCCCAATTCAAATATGAGACCCATTATTTCGGGCAATTATATACTGAAAGTTTTCCATGATGGTAACCCCGATAATGTGATTTTAACCCGCCGATTTATGGTTTTTGAGCAGAACCTTACTTTGGATGCAAAGGTTAAGCAGGCCGTCAATCTGCGCTATCGTGATATTATGCAGGAAATAGATTTTACCATTAATACCAGCTTATACCCAATCTCAAACCCCTTCCGCGATCTGAAGGTAGTTATAACGCAGAATGGTCGTTGGGATAATGCTATTTCTGATATTCAGCCGCGGCTGGTTCAGGGCAATATGCTTATTTATGATCATGAAGATGCAAATCTTTTTATGGGAGGAAATGAATTCAGGAATTTTGACAACAAAAGCTTAAGGTACAGAAGCTTGCGCATAAAGGAAATAAATCCCATATCGCAGGGTTGGGATGTTTTACTTCTTCCTGACAGAAACAGGAGATTTCTCCGCTACACCACATCCAATGACATAAACGGCCGATTCCTTATCAAAAACGATGATTATCCGGATGATATGCTTGAAGGTGACTATACCTGGGTACATTTTACATTGCCAGTCCCGGGCCCTATGGCTGATGGGAATGTATATGTTATGGGTGAACTTACCGGATGGAGCTTTACATCAGAAAACAGAATGGAATATAATTATCGCGATTCGCAATACGAACTCAGGCTCTTACTCAAGCAAGGTTTCTATGATTACAAATATGCATTTCTTGAAGATGGAGCTGAGGAAGCCGATCCTTCCTTGTTCGAAGGCAGTCATTCTGTTACGGAAAACGAATACGCCATTTACGTGTATTATCGGAAGCCTGGCGATCTTTATGACAGCTTGATAGGGGTACATCATTTCATCTCAGGAATCTGAAAATCACCCCCCCGTCATCAGGTGTATTACAGCAACTTTGTCGCCTTCTATGATGTAAGTAGTCTCGTAGTCGTCTCTCTTGATGGTGGTATCATTTATACGCACCATCAGCATTTTGTAGGTGAAGTTTTTTAACTCCAGTAATTGTTTTACTGTGATTTTTTTATGGCCATCAATTTTATCAGGCCGGTTATTCAAAACTATTTCCATTTTGCAATTCGTGTATTATGTATGAACAGAAGCCTGCTTTCCGCTAAAAGCTATAATTGAGACAGACGCAATGATTGGCTATTCTCGAAAAAATATCAGAAGGTTTTCCTGGCTTCTGTTTTAATATAATTCAGTGCTTTCCGGGTAGCAAGTTTATCAATACTCATTTCAAGCAAAGATTTACTGAGTTCAGCAGCCGGTGAATTCTCATCCAGCTTTGCGGCAGAAATATTTATTTGCCGGACCATCTCTTCCTTAGCACTCTTAACCAGCTCCCATGCTTCATACGAAACATATAGTTGTTGTGATAAATTATGATCATACTCATCCCTTATAGTTTTAATGAGCATCTGCTGAAATTGTTTAACTTTCATTTCAGGTTTGTGCACCCGCATTACCAGATTGCCCGGCGAACAAACCTGAAATTGTTTAACTTTCATTTCAGGTTTGTGCACCCGCATTACCAGATTGCCCGGCGA
>SKVR01000275.1 GCA_007129355.1 Bacteroidales bacterium
CTGTAAGGTCGGTGCTTAATGCCATTCTTAGGTTAACAGCACCGGAAGGATCCTGAATATATGCCTGACGGTAAATATTGCCATTGCGTTGATCCATGGTTACAGTTGCGAAAAGCTGCTTACCCGTATTGCGGAAAGTATAGGTTTCGCCCGGTACAATCATATCTCTGATATCAACCAGGGTAACAATACTGTCGGGGTTTACGGTGGCTATGGGAGGTATATCGGTTTCTTCCTTCTCGCAGTTGGTAAATAAAACTGCGAATAAAAGGAATATAGCTCCACCCCTTAAAATTCTAGATATATTCATAGGATTAAATTTTTCTGTTTGTCTGATTTCATTTTTCAATTAATCGATATCGCTGAGATTTCTAATGAAGATCTGCGGCGTGTTGAACACGGATGCAACCGCTGTGAGGGTTACTGCCTGTGTGGGAAGTGCATCCCCTGCAAATGTAGCGTCGTTGCGTGTAAACATAGTAATACTTCCTGTACCGTCATTTACAGTTCTTTCACCCTGGAAATTGCTTCCGCCGGAAATTGTAGCATCAACAATACGAATTAGAGTTGATTCAAATGTATCCATATTGTCCAGCAAATTTGCAATGGTGGTCTCGGTGGGTTCAACAGTTACACCGGACTGAAGAACGCTGACATTCCCGGTAGGAACATTGCTAATTTGCAGCAAACCATTGAATTCGGTCAGCTCAACAGTTCCCACATGGATTCTTACTTTATCTCCCAGATTGAAGTCATGGAAATTTAAAAATCGGAGCATAATACCGGCTGTTTCGTCCTGTATAACGGCATTACGTCCGGTAGTATTTTCATTATCCTTATCGGAAGTGATAACTCCTTCAATGCTGTAGCCGGCCGGAACTGAGTTTCCACCATCGTTGTAAATATCTCTGATCTCTGCAATGGTAAGCAGGTCTGTTTCACCCGGGTCATATTCATCAACAAATTCAAGATCATTGAGATTTCTGAGCAACAGCTGCAACTGGTTGAAGTACGATGCAATTACTGTAATATTGTAAACACCAGGTGTTACAGGGGTGTTGGCAAAGCTGGCATAAGGATAGGTGTACATGATAGCTTCATCTGTATCATCGCTTACAGTAATGTTTCCGTTGAAGGTTCCGGCTGGTGGTATCACTACATTTTCAATCCTGATCAGAGTTGATTCAAAACTGTCGAAGTTCGATTTCAGGTTGTCAATGGTTGTTGTGGTGGGGTCGGGCAGGATGCCGTCTCCCAGAAGCACACCATTGCCCAGCGGAATATTGCTTATTTGAAGTAAACCATTAAAGCGCGAGATGGGCAGGCTTCCGGCAAGGATCCTGATCTGATCTCCGAGGTCATAATCATGGAAAGCAGCAAATCTGAGTGCCAGTCCATCGCCGTTTTCATCCATAATGTAAAGATTCTGACCGGGATGATTGTCGTGCTCACGATCGGAGATTACCACGCCTTCCAGTCTTCTGTTTGGGGGCAATGTAGTGGTTCCCTGGTTAAACAACTCCTTAATTTCGGCAATGGTAATGGGGTCCATATCTTCCCCGGGAACGGGGCATCTTTCATCATCCATAACAACCTCATCAATATTTCTGATAAAAAGCTGTCTGTCATCACGAAACTGTGCCAGCACTGCAACAATACTTCCGTTACCTTCAGGAATAGAGGCACCGGCAAAATTGGCATATCCGCTGGTTCTTACAATGATCTGATTTCCGCTGCAATCTTTAAGGATAGAGTTTTGAGCAATCAGGTTATCGGGATCTGCAAAGGTTTCTCCCAGCTCATTATTATGGAATTCCACGTTTTCCAGCTTAATGAGTTTAGCCTGATAGCTTGGGTCGGAAAGCAGGGTGTTAATATTTACCACTTCAGGCTTAACGTTGACCGTTGTAGCCAGTTTTTCAATGCTGTTGCCCACATGTATAGAATCAATCTGCAACATATTCTCATAAGAACCCAGGGTGGTCCCTTTAAGATTCAGTCTAAGTGAATCGCCCCGATATAGCCCGCCGGGCGACATCAGCCGAAGATTAATGGCAGCCGTTTCATCCTGCAGAAAAGCACTGCGAAAAATATTGCCTGATGTGGCATCCATGGTAATTACACCATAAACGGTTACATCTTCAGTGAATTTAATGGGCTGGTTGCCGCCGGCAGCAAACATCTGCCTTAGTTCAGCAATGGTATGTACTTCTCCAATGGGAATATCCAGCGGATCAGGTGCATCAAAATCCTTGTCGACACAACCGTACATCAGAACTGTACCTGCCATCAGCAGGACAAAAAGTTTGAATATTTTATGAAATTTCAAGGTCATTATTTGGGGTTTTTCTATTTGATATTTTTTTTTCATTTTCATCATGCTCTGTATTTACAAATTACATTCTGAAAGCCAGATTGATGAAATAAGTTCTGCCGTACATATAGAAATACTTGGCTGGAAATCTCTCAATATTGTTGCTGTCGTATCTCAACTGCTCAAAACCACCGATGCGGAAGTCTGTGTTGTCAAGGGCATTGCTAACACTTATATTAAGATTGATGAAATATTGTCTGGCAATCCTCCATGATCTTCCACCGAAAAAGTCAACCGTAAAGGCATTGTCGAGTTTTTCCTGGTTAATGATTTCTTGCCAGCCCGGGTCACTTTCCACAAAATTGTCCAATGCATTAGCTGTGCGGCGGTCGGGATTGATGTCAAGGTAAATGTCATCGTAATAGTTCAGGTTGGTACCAATGAACCAGAAGCGTGGTGAGTTATACCTTAATCCAACAGAGCCTGCAGTATGGGTCATCCCACCTACTTTGAAATTTTTCCAGTACACGGTTTTTTCTTCTGCCAGCAGTTCTCTGTCATTGTCGCGTGTAATGGTAACCGTGGGGCGACTTGAGTAAATATAATCGCCTGCTCCGCCCACCAGCGACATGGAGAGGGTTGATGAGAGATTGATATCCATTCCCAGCTCAACACCCATATGCCTTTGATCTAAACCATACATGCTGTAATTGACAAAGGTGCGGAACTCTTCGTGATAAAAGCTCCTGCTCCAGGTCTGATCATTAAACTCGCTGAAGAACATAGTTAGCCTTGATTTCACCATAGGTGTGCGTACAATGTAACTCAAATCGCCACTCATAATGCTTTCGCTGTTCAAAACCGGAATAAGATCATCGCGCACCCTTGACGAGATATATGCATCCCTGAAGAAGGGTGCCCGGGTAAGGTAGGCTGCATTGGCAGTAAAGTAATGACGACCGGTTAATTTAAATGTGGTACCCCCTTTAAGTCCAAAGTTGGTAAAGTTTTGTTTTTCGCTGTCGCCCAGTGAGTTTTGGGGGAAACGTCCGTTTTGCATATGCCCGGTGCGCCAGAAAGTGGTTTGGGAAACATTACCTGCAACATAAAAATCCCAGCGTGGCAATACCCATTCTGATTGCGCAAAGGCTTCAAATTTATTGATATTGCCGGTAAAGTCGTAACCAAATCTGTCGCCTTCCCTGATAAGCCGGTTGGGATTTTGCAGGTCATTCTGGGCGAAATCCAGATCTGTTGCATCTCTGAGGGCAAATTGATCAATATCAACCCACCAGTCGCCTCCCAAAAGGTCGCCTGCAAGTTTGTATTGGTGGGTTTTGGCCAGAGAAATATTGATACCACCACTCAAAAAGGTGGTTGGGTTCAACCGTGCATTGGCATATGAGTTTAATACAAAATTATTACGGTCGTTACGTCGGTCTTCCACGATGAACTTTGAACGTAAACCTTCGATATTATTACCGGCAGTACCATCAACATCTTTTTGGGAATAAAGATTTTTCATATTATACTGGTACATGAGGTCCCAGTTCAATTGCCTGAAGGTTTCATCGTTTTGCCAAAGCTGAGTGTACTGATTAAATCTCACAGGCTCATTGGCATAAAAACTGGGCAGGTACCTGTAATAATCTGGCCGGGGGTCGTGGCCTTCAAACTGACCGGGAAAAGGCCTTTCACCGTCGAACCAGTTAAGTGCTGAAGAACTTCCCTTACCAAAAGTATAGGCGGCAGAGGTTTGGATATTGATGTCGGGTGTGGGGTCGTAATAATGATTCAGCATGAACCAGGGAGTATGGTAACTGTTTACCCTTGAATTTCTCACTTCACCATTCTGGAAGCCCCAGTTAGGATTGTAAAAGTTATTTCCGGTCAGGTCGTAAGCTTCCTGGGTGGCCACACCGGGTCGGCCGGTTTCGGAAGGAGCTCCGAAGGCTATAAGTCCCAGGCTGTGCTGGCTGTTGATTTTTCTTTCGGCTGACAAAAAATATCCCCAGGCATCGTAGAAGGTACCATTCACATAACCCTGACCTTCCTGAGCAATACGACGCGAACCACTTAGCGTAAGAGCCCAGCCATTATCCTGCATTCCTGTGGCGTAGGTAAACATGGCGCGGTGAGCATAGCTGCGGTTGGAATTGGAAAAAGTAACCCTGGTATTGGGACTGTACATGGATGCACGGGTAATAATATTGGTGGCTCCGCCTATACCTCCGAAGTTTTCGCGCGCCACGCCAATTCCATCATGCCTGACGGTCATTCGGGTAGCGTCATTCAGGCCGCCCCAGTTGGAGTAAAATGCGCGGCCGGTTTCAGGGTCGTTTACAGGAATGCCGTTAATCATAACGGTAGTGTTTTCGCTGTCGTAACCTCTTATACGAAAACGAGCCTGACCAAAAGTAAAACCTGCCGTTGAAACAAACACATCTCTGGAGCCCTGCAAAAGGCTCGATATGTCGTGCGATTCTGCATCTCCTTCAATATCTTCAATGCTGATTACCGGAAAATCAAAATCGGGCCGATCGGGTATTTCGATGGTGTCGGATACGGCAATTTCTTCTGTTGTTTGTGCTGACAGCCCCGATGCTAAATAAAGCATGCAAGCTGCAATGATACATAGTGATTTATACATAAACTATTTCTGGATTAATAATTTGTATCGGATGAAAATTATATAGTAACTTTTAAATATTCTCATTTGCAATTTATGGGGTTATTCCTGATGCATGGTTGCATAATGAAAAATTAATCCCCTATTGTTTTAAAATGATTATTTTTGGGGCATCAAAATTAAGCAAATCTTTGTAATTAAGACTGCCGAAATGTTAAATGTCTTAAGCAATATAAATGTCAATAATCCGTATTATTCACAAACTAATATAGGATGGGTATTACGAAATTATACAAATTAAAACTTAAATCATAATGAGATTTTCTCGATTTTCAGTTCTGACATATGCTCTGGGTTTCTTTTACCTTTTTATAAGTTTCAGTATTTCTTACGGACAACAAGATGATAAGAAATTTCTGGCAGTGTGTATAGCCTACTATAATGTTGAAAACCTTTTTGACACTATTAATGACCCTGACCGGAATGATGATGAATTCACTCCGGAGGGAGCCAACCGCTGGACATCAGAAAGATATTATGAGAAGCTTGATCGGCTTGCCGAGGTGATCTCCAAACTGGGCACAGAACTTACCCCTGACGGCCCTGCCATAATCGGGTTGGGTGAGGTGGAAAATGAAGAGGTTGTATGGGATCTGGCAC
>SKVR01000301.1 GCA_007129355.1 Bacteroidales bacterium
AGCAGAATTTTGGCAGAATGTTTATTCTGTTTTCTTCTCTGGCAATAATTATTGCTATGCTGGGGGTTTTGGGCCTGTCAGTTCTTTCATCAAGGCAGCGAATGAAGGAGATTGCCGTAAGGCGTGTACTGGGTGCATCAGTTATGGGCATTTTACGGAAATTCTCCGTGGAATACCTTATTCTTATTGCCATTGCTTCGCTGATTGCTGTTCCACTGGCATTTTACCTGATGGAAAACTGGCTTGCCTCCTTTGCCTATTCCATCAGTTTTCCATGGTGGACTGCTCTTACGGCCGTAATTATCATAACCGCCACAAGCATTGCAATAGCATCTGTACAATTACTCAGGGTATCAAAACAAAATCCTGCAGAAGTATTAAATTATGAATAGATACAATTTTTATATGGACCAGAATTCTTTTAATACTGTATTGCGAAATATTTTAAGGCAAAAATCTCACGCTCTTATCAATATACTTGGTCTTTCTCTGGGGTTGGCTATTTCCCTTATCATCTGGATGTACGTGCTTCATGAGTTGAGTTATGACCGTTTTTTTACAGATCATCAAAAAATTTACCGTGTACAAAACATAGTTAGTGCTGGAATGGGTGATCCGGAAACAATTCCCACATCCATGTTCTATACTGCTGAATTTGCCCAGGAGGAACTTCCTGAAATTGAAAGTTTTGTGCGGTTTAATAGTTTTTTCAGAAGTCCGTCTTTGACCTATGAAGACAAAACCGTTTATCTGAATAACATTTTACTTTCCGATTCAACATTTTTCTCCTTTTTCGATTTTGAGTTTCTGGAAGGTTCAATCGGCATGTCATTATCCGAAGCCAATTCAATGGTGCTTACAAGGTCTTCTGCTTTATTGTTGTTTGAAAGTCCGCAGGATGCTTTTGGCAAGATCGTTACATTTAATGATAATAGCTACCTGATAACAGGAATTATTGAAGATCTTCCGGAAAACACACATCTTGTGTTTAATGGTGTAATACCACATTACAATCTTGTAGAATATTCAAAAAGCGCGGGTTATAACTGGTATACTTATCTTAAAATCACTCCCGGCAGCGATATTGATGCCGTAACTGAAAAGCTTGATGATGTTGCCATAAACAGGGTAATTGGCGGCAACCCTTTGTTGAAGGACCTTTTGGGAGACGAAACACTCTCACAGAAAAGTCACCTTTTAAATCTGGCTGATATACATCTCAACTCCAATCTTGCATGGGAGATGAAAAGCAATGGCAACAAAAGAGATCTTTGGATTATTGCCCTGATTTCTGTTTTTATTCTACTGGTGGCCATAATAAATTTTGTAAATCTTGCTACCGCACGCAGTTCGCTCAGGGCGAAAGAGATAGGGGTGAGAAAAATGGCAGGTGCCAGCAGGGGCAACCTGATAAGACGGTTTATTTCAGAATCATTCGTAGTTACCTTCCTTGCATTTGTTGTTGCTTTAGGATTGGCTGAGATTTTTGGCGGGTACTTTTCGCGTAATTTTGGTATTACCATAGATACTCTGATGCTTTTCAGCCTTCAGGGGATCATTGTGATTTTTCTTATATTTATTATTACCGGATTATTATCGGGTATTTATCCCGCCTTTTATTTATCATCGTTCGAACCTGTCAGAACTTTGAAAGGTGATATGGTAAAGGGAACCGGAGGACAGGGTTTCCGGCGATTGCTGGTAGTTTTTCAGTTTACCATAACCATTGCCTTGCTAAGTGCACTCTGGATTGTGGGCAGCCAGCTGCGCCATTTGCAAAAACAAAGCATGGGAGTTGATAAGGAGCAGGTAATGGTAGTGCAGAATGTATCTCACAGTATTTCCCGCAACTTCCAGGCAATTTGCTCGCAACTGGAAAGCAGAAATCGTATTGAAAAAACTGCAGGGGCAAACTTACTTTTCGGAGGACACAGCCGTATCGATGTTATTGTGCAGGAAGGCGCACCTTTGAGAGAGGGAATCCTGGCCGATATCATTACTATTGACCACGATTTTTTAGAACTGATGGGGATTAGCCTGGTGGATGGCCGTAAATTTTATGCTGATTCTGAAATGGATGTGCAAAGCGCGTTTATTTTTAACCAGACAGCTGAAAATGCTCTTGGTTATGATGATCCTCTGCATACAAATCTCGATCTTTTCGGAATAAAGGGGCCTTTGGTTGGTATCGTTCAGGATTTTCATATCAGGTCATTGCATAACAGGATTGAACCTCTTGTTTTTTTGTATGCACGGGAAGGATTTCCACATATTTATGTGAAGGTTAATCCCGGTAACATGAAAGAGGCCCGGGAACAGATCATAGAAGTTCTTAATGAGGTTGACCCCGCTTATTTACCGGATATTGTATTTCTGGACGATACAATCCAGGCATTTTATGAAAAAGAGGAGCAAACATCAGGTCTGCTGGTTATCAGTACTTTACTTGCCATAGTAATTGCTATGCTCGGCGTTTATGGCCTTGCTGCGTTTTCCGCCGAAAGGCGTATAAAAGAGATAGGAATAAGAAAAGTGCTGGGAGCATCTCTTGAAGGTTTATTATGGGTTTTCAACAGGGAAACTATGGTTTTATTTGCCATTGCTTTTGTAATTGCCGCCCCAATAACCTGGCTGGTGATGGAATCATGGCTGAATAATTTCTGGATGCGTATTCAAATCCATCCTTTATGGTTTCTTATACCCGGCCTCGTCATTTTGATCATCAGTACTTTAATAATAAGTATTCAAACCTGGCTTACAACAAACGCCAATCCTGTTCAGAGTCTGAGGTCAGAATAGGACCGTTGATAATACTGTAAAAATTTAGAGTTTATGGATTTCATTCCAAACAACCTTTAGTTATGTTTTTAAATTATCTCAAAATAGCCTGGCGCAATATCATAAGGCAAAAAGGCTTCAGTTTTATCAATATTTTCGGGCTGGCAGTTGCCATGGCAGCAGCTATAATGCTCTTTCTCTATGTAAAACATGAGAGCAGCTTTGACCGGTTTCACAAAGATGGTGAAAGAATTTACAGGGTTGTTTCCAGTTTTGGGGGCGATGTGGCTGATGTTTTACCCAGAACCTTGCCTGGTGTTGCTGAATTTTTGCCGGAACAATCGCCGCTTTTAGCAGAAGCATTAAGGGCAAAACCTGAAAGATATAGTGTAAGATTGGGGGGTCAGGTATTTGAGAGTGAATATTTTCTTCTCACGGATCCATCTTTTAATGAGTTATTTGATTTTAAACTTAAAGAGGGAGATCTGCAGCAAACTTTATCTGATCCGGCTGCGGTTGCACTGTCAGATGAGCTTGTACAAAAATTGTTTGGCGATCAACCTGCCCTGAATAATATTATAGAGGTAGAACAGCTTTATATTGATCCAGAAAACAGGCGGTTAACATCAAGATACATCCCGGTAAGAATTGGTGCAGTATTTGAAACCATACCACTGAATACTCATGTGCGGTTTTCGGTATTACAGTCCTATGAGTCTTACGACCCTCTTCTTGTTCAGGGATTTGCCAATGATGTTTTTGTGTATTTCAAATCATATTCTGTGTTATCGCAAACCCAAAAGGATGGTCTTACAGATATGATCAAGGAATATGCACTGGGTTTATACGGTGAAGAATTCAGAGAAACTATCAGTTTTTCATTACAACCCTTATATGACATCCACTTTGGAGAGAAATACAGGTATGACATGGGTCCCAGGGGGAATCTTGAAATTATTTATGTTTTTTCAGCAGTGGCATTTTTCATTTTGTTTATTGCCGTTATCAATTTTATCAACCTGGTAACGGCCCGCTCCGAGAAAAGAGCAGTGGAAGCTGCCATCAGAAAAGTATCCGGTGCCCGACGATTCGATATTATATTTCAGTTTATGGGAGAGGCCATACTGGTGAGTGTTTTTTCCCTGTTCATATCTCTTGTGCTGGCAGAAATATTTCTTGGCCCTTTCTCAAATTTGCTGGGCCGGGAGCTTAGTCTTATGAATCAACTGGATACTACAAATTTTTTGATGTTTCTTATACTTGCTCCGGTTGTTGGAGTTCTTGCGGGGTTATACCCATCCTTTATGTTTTCGCAGTACCGGCCTGCTGTTATTTTACGTGGGAAAGGGAAAGGAGGACGAAGAAATCCTTTACTGAGAATTATTCTTGTTGTAGTTCAGTTCTCCATTTCCGTAATTCTGATTGTGTCTATTATGGTTTTCAACAGGCAAATCCAGTACATGAAAACATCTGACCTGGGGTTTTCTCCCAAAAACGTTCTTGTATATTCCGGGCTGAGTAACCGACTGGTAAGTTCCTTTGATGCGGTAAAAGCAGAGTTGCTCCAGCACCCGTCAGTTGAGAGTGTTACGGCATCCCATTCTTATCCCGGTACTTCGGGTAGTGGAATGTCGCTCAGAAAGGCTGATGATGCACTGGGAGTTGATATTTCTGTTACCGAATACAGGGTATATGAAGACTTCCATAAAACCTTTGGGTTGAATATCAAACAGGGGCGATGGTTTGATTTTGGAAGTCAGACAGACCGGCAGAATTTTGTAATCAATGAAACCGCGGCCAATGCTTTGGGTCTGGGAAATCCCATCGGGCAGGATGCGATAATGTGGCAAAGGAGCGGAAAAATTATCGGAGTAGTTGAAGATTTTCATATCAGTTCGCTGGTCAACAAGATCAGCCCCCTGGTTCTTACAGCTTATGCATCCCAGCTATATTTTATATCGGTAAAATTAAGCGGTGATATGCAGGATGATGCTCTTTCCCATATTCATCAGGTATTGCAGGGTTTTGATTCCAATTATCAACCGGAGGATTTTTATCTGGAAAACTATTTCCAAAGCCTTTACCGGCAGGAAGAAAGCAATAATAAAATTCTGAATTACGCTTCCATTCTTGCCGTTATTATTGCCATGCTTGGAGTTTTGGGATTATCATCCTATATGGTAATGGCACGGAAAAAGGAAATCGGGATCAGAAAAATTATGGGCGCATCCGGAGTACAGGTTTCGTGGGTTTTGCTAAGGGATATTATTCGCTGGGTTATTCTGGCAAATCTTATAGCGTGGCCTATTGCATGGTACGTAATGCAAATGTGGTTGCAAGGATTTCCTTACCGCATAAATATGTCGGTTTTTTATCTTTTGATTGCAGGATTTGTTTCACTATTGATTGCGGTAATTACTATATCCGGCCAAACCTTGCAGGCAGCAAGGAGTAATCCGGTAGATACCCTGAAAAGTGAATAATGGCGAAGGTTTATCTTTGGATTAATTGAAACAAAAACCCCGGAAGTTAATTCCCGGGGTTTTTCATTAATGCTTTATGGAATTATTCAATTATGATTTTGGCATAAAATACCTGACCATTGCTTTGTGCTTTCACAAAATAGATACCGCTGGTAAAGTTTGATAAGTTTAGCGAAACGGGTGATCCGGCAGAGGACTCAACGGATCTGCTATCCATGATCTGACCTGTAACAGCAATGACCTGGATTTGCCAGCGGCCGGTTTCAGGTAATACAACAAAAAGTTCCTGAC
>SKVR01000118.1 GCA_007129355.1 Bacteroidales bacterium
CCGAAATCCAGTTGAAAACTTTGGTTATCTGCAAATCCAAGCGGATCTTCAATAATACTTTTTTCAAGGGTGGTTAAAAATTCAAGTCTGTGCTCAGTAGCATCATACCTGTCGGTCAGGTAATAGTACTTCAGATTCAGATCATGCTGCAGCATGGTTGGGTCAAGATAATTGCTTCTGAATCCCATAGCAGGTGAAATATAATGAAAAACCTGCCTGATATCTTTGTTGGATAATTCGTCAATATATTGCAGCATTTCAAGGTTTTCGGAATATTCATCACGCCTGAAACCATAGTAATGCATCATGTTGCGATCATAATTCAGGTCGCCTTGAATGGTGTGATTGAGTAGGAACCTTTTTCCATAAAGATTTATTTTGTTATCGGCATAGCCGTTATGGCCGTAATCATCAATTCCGCCGCCTGATGACAAATGTTTCAGGTGCAATCCATAAGCATATTCGTTGGAGCGAAGTGAATTGTAAAAAACTTCTCCGTAGGGTGTAGTGTAGTTACCCAATCCTGCTTTCGCAAAACCGTTGTAGAGCTTTGCAAGAGGTTCTCCACGCATACGTGCCGGACTTAGCGGTTCAACTGAAAATCTTGTTGGTATTTGTACGGGATTAATACTGTAATCAAATGATATATCAATCTGTAAAGTATCATCAAGACGGGGGTTAAAGTTCGTTTTGAATGCATCGGAGATGGTAGGTTCATAGGGAGCAATAACCTTTATCTCATCAAAGTCCAGTTGCTGGGCATATAAACTTCTGACTGGCATCACCAGAAAGAATAACACGCTTGCAAAAATAATGCTGTGAACTGAAAATATCTTTTGCATATATTTTGGTTTTTAGCTTTTTCTGAAGTAATTAAAAAATTTCTGTATTATTGCCCGGACGGGTGCCAAAATCAATCTCCAGCGGATCGGGATCTTCCGTCTGATCTCCTGATCGTTCCAGCCTGTCAATTTCCTCTAATTTACGGATAGCTTCCATCCTGAGATCTTCACCATCATAGTTTTCGATAATACTTTCCAGTGTGCTTCTAGCCTGGAAAATATTATCCTGTTCGAGGTAATTGTCGGAAAGCAGGATAAAAATCTTCGCCAGCCAATAATCATAAGGAGTAAGATAATTTATATAGTCAAAAATGAGCTCTTCACATTTATCATAGTCGCCTCTGCGATACTCAATCAGGGCAAGGTTGTATTTGGCTTCAGCAGCCATGGCATTTTCTGCAATGCGGTTGGTAATGCTGAAATGTTCCCTTGCCATATCCATATTTCCTTGCTGCATAGCTGCTCTGGCAATAAGCAGATTGGCTTCCTGCGTAACTTCCTGACTTAGTTTTTCAGCTTCAAGTACTTTTTGTGCTGCACTGATGGTTTCAGTGGTGCGCTCGAGGCGACTCAAAGAACGCATCTGACCAATCTGGGCGTCGAGTTTATTACTGCGAAACTCAGCAATTTCCTCAAGTGTTTCATAGTGTCCGAGGGCTGCAGCATAATGTTCCATGCCAAAATTAATCTGTGCGGCCCTGATGGCAGCATTTTCAGAAAATTTTGACATAGGTCTTTCCAGCACATATTCGTATCCTGCAAGGGCTCTCTGCCGTTCATTCATTCTGAATTCACATTCGGCTTTGTAAAAATGTGCATTCAAAGCGAAAATTCCGCGGGGAAACCTGTCAATGTAATTGGTAAAACTTCTTACAGCGTTTTCGCAGTCTCCCTGCATATAACGGTTTTCGGCAGCGATATAACTTAATGAATCCTGCTGTGCTTCAGTAACATTGGCAAATCCAAGGTTCTGTGAAAACCTGACGTATTCATCAACCCTGTCCATGGCAACATAAATATTACGCATACTGGTAAGAGCTTCCTGCGATTCCGGTGAACCTGGATATTTTTCCACAACCTGCCTGAAGACCTGAAGAGCCTGTTCATCCTGATTCAGATTAAAATGAATAAGTCCGGTTTTCAGCATGGCACTTCGTACATAGCTGGAATTCGGATGGCGGTTTATGATCTCATTGTAATACTGCAGAGCTCTGTTGGGGTTTTCCTGGATAACATAAGTATTGGCCAGTTCATACCGTGCGTCAACAATATATGCTGATGTTGAATATTGCTGCAGGAAGTTCTGTAAGGTCTGAATTTTTCCATTAAAATTGCCTGTTACACCCTGCACAAGAGCTTTCTGGAAAATGGCATAATCTCTGTCGCTGGCATTAAGTGCAATCGCTCTGTCATAAAAATCAAGTGATGAGGTATAACTTTTGGTTATAAAATAACTATCAGCGATACGCAAATAGGCATCGTTGCGCAGATTTCCGCCTATTTCGCGATCGGTAATAAACTTCCGGAATGCAGTAATGGCTTGCGGGTATTGTTTTCTCTTGAAATGGGAATACCCGATGGTATAATTAGCCAGGTTGTATTCCGGTAAACTAAAAGCACCTTGTGCAAGCAAAAACCGGTTATGAACATTTATGGCTTCAGAATACTGCTCAAGCCTATAGTGCGATTCGCCCTGCCAGAAAAGTGCCTGTGCACGTATGGTTCTGTTGTCGGCATATTGTAACGACTTTTCAAAATGATCAATCGCCCCTTTGAAATCGCCGTTATTGAATAGTTCAACTCCTCTGAAGTAGGCAATCCGTTGATGCGCAGACCGCAGAGCAGGGGTGTTTATGGGAATGGCCTCTATACTGGTAAGTGCATCTTTGTAATTTCGGGTGGTAAGATACAGATCAATAAGGTGCCTGTAGGCTTCTTCTCTTCGGGGTGAATTGGGATACTTGTCAATATACCTCTGGAATGAAATGATGGCTTCATTGAATGGATTCAGCGAAAGCTCAAAGGAAAGTTTGGCATAGTTAAACAAGGATATCTGGCTGATCTCTTCAACAAACTCCATCCGGTGAGCTGAAAGGAAAGCATTTCGTGCAGAACGTTTCTGATCGGTTTTAAGGTAACTATCCGCCAGATGATACAAAGCATTTTGGGCCAGTTCATCTTCTGCATTTGTAACTCTTTCAAAATTGGGTATTGCCTTTTCAAAATTACCTGCGTTGTAGTGCGCAAATCCTAGCTGGTAATAATCGTCCCTGCCGATTCGCTGACGAGTTTGCCGCTGAAAATCTTCAAGGTAGGGAACAGCATCACTAAAATTACCCAAATTATAGTGAGCTTCACCTATCATTCGGGATATCTCTGCCCCGCGCCTTGTACCGGTATCTTCAAGCAAAGCGGGTGCATAGGTGAGAAGCTCATCGTATCTTTCCTGTAAAAAGTAAATATGCGTAATGTAGTAAGGTACTATCGGACCAAAATTTCCATCATCAACAAGTTTCTGAAAATTTATCAGGGCAGTTTCATAATTACCTTCACTATAGGCAATATGTCCGTAATAGTATGTAGCAGGAGCGAAGTATGTAGACCTGGGGTCGCGAATATCAAAAAAGAATTGTTTTGCCCTTGAATAATTATCAGTCATGAAATAACTATATCCGGTCTTAAAACGAAGTTCTTCGCGCTGTTCGAATGTCAGGTCATGCGAACCTACTCTCGAATACCAAAGCAAGGCTTGATCATACTTTCTGTTTCTGTATTGAAGATTTCCCATCTGAAAACTTGCAATTCCCTGCCTGGGATGGGAGGGGTTTACAAAAATGAAATCGGTGAGTTGCTTTTCAGCATCCGGATGAAATAGCTCAACAGCACATATGGCTGCATAATATTCAGCATTTATGCGAATTTCTGATTGGGGATCATCAATATTAGCGCGAGTCTGCAAAAAAAGCTTCTGAGCTGCTCCGTATTTACCTTTATTAAATAACTCCAGTGCAAGCCGGTAATCGGCTTCAGGTTGGTCATAAATGGCTGTCTGCTGGGAAAATGTGCTAACAGACATAACAAACATCATAAGCACAATGGTAGGGATGAGCTTTTTTATCATATGAAATGAAATTTTGCACGAAATTACAAATAAAATGCAGACGCAATGCTGCATGCTTTTCAACATTACAGGCTATTTTTCAACAGTTTTAAGCTGTTTCGAAAAAACAACGCCATTTATTAGATTTACAGGAAAACGCTTGTTGTTTGATATTATTGGAAAAGCAATAAAAAAAAGACAGGCTTATAAGCCGGATTCTGTTTTCTAAACCCCCGAAGGGGCATGAAATTCCTGCCATTTATCTGGGAACAGGTTCGCACCTGAACTCTAACGACCTACCCTCCGGGTTCGGGCGGGCTACCCTCAATCCCCGGTTTATTTGGTCTTTCAACGCATAAGGTTTACCCGCAAATGATGTCGCCATCAACTGCCGTGAGCTCTTACCTCACGTTTTCACCCTTACCCTGCACAAGGCGGGGCGGTTGTTTTCTGTGGCACTTTCTCTTGCTCTCCGGTCAAAGACCGAAGAACAGCTTCCTGTTAGGAAGTATGCTGCCCTGTGTTGTCCGGACTTTCCTCTCTGCTTGAAAAAGCATAGCGGCAGGAAAGCCTGTCTTTCTTTCATTTATTGCGGTAAAAATGAACTTCAGTTGCACCCATGCCATAACGTGCATATGGAGCATCATAGTACTCTATTCCTTCAGTCATTTGAAGGTGTTTAATAATTTCTGTTTTTAACTTACCGTTTCCTACTCCATGAATAAAAATAATCTTAACAAGTTTCTCCTTTTGAGCTTGCTCCAGACATTTCCTGAAGTAATCAAGCTGAACATTCAATAAATCATTCTTTTCCAGATTGGTAAAATTATCTACAAGCTCACCAACATGCAGGTCCACTTCTGCAATCTTATCATCTATCTTATGTTTATCAAGAAAAGATGGTTTTGCGGCAGGAGCCGATTTGGATCCCTGGTTTATATTCATCTTTTCCTGCAGATTTATCATGCTTTCCTTGCTGATCTTTTCTTCAAAAATGGGTTTCTTTTTCAGTTCATCTAATTTACAGGCTTCCACGAAAAAGGCTTTAGTCCTGAGCAGTGTTTCATACTGAAAACTATCCTCCTTATAAATTTTAACCGGCCTAAAATTAAGTAAGCCAGCAAAGGGAGGGAGGGGATCGGTTTTACCCTCTTTGAAGAATACAATCTGCAGCAGGGAGTTGGCCCATTTTTCAATTTCAGACCTCCCTATAGTGCCAAGAAACATTCTTGATTCGCGAGGAATGAATCCATATTCCTCACCATGCCAGCTGCCCGAATGGTTTTGAAACAAACTAAAAAGTACTTCAAAAACCGTATGATTTACCATATACAATTCCAGTGATCCGGTCAAAGGATTATCCTGGATCTCAGGCACTATGCCCAGGTAAACTCCATCTGGTCGCTGTTCAGGATCGTTGTGGGAAATGTACAACGGAAGCGTATCTTCATCTTCTTCAGGTTCCTGTTGCTGTGCCTGGATTCGCTGGTAAGCTTTCTGAATATTTTCACTCATTTCGGCAGTGCCGGTTTTTATGAGATTGGTTGCTATAACGGGTATCTCAAAGCCATCTTCGATGGTAACG
>SKVR01000184.1 GCA_007129355.1 Bacteroidales bacterium
ATTGGAAAATGATAACCTTTAATTAAAAAAAACGTACAAATAAAAAAAAACAAAATTCAACAACCTTCTTAACTAAAAAATAACCAATGAGAAACTGGAACACTTTTCTTATGGCATCCACTGCCATAATAGCACTTGGTCTTTTTGCCAGCGGCAAACTGGAGATAGAAGGCATACTTGATAGTATTAATCTGAATGATACTGCCATTGTTGCATTGAAAACATTAGTAATAATTGTTGTGGCCGTAGTAACACTCTTGCTGATGGTAATCGTATTGCTGATCGACGTACTTATAACCATCATATTCAAAACAGAATTCCCCATCACCCACCTTATTTATGATTATGCCTACCTGCAACTGGCAAAAGGATGGTACTGGGATTTACATAGTGGAAGTAATATTTTTATGGCCTGTATCATCTTGTTCGGAATCGGACTAATCAGCCTTTACCTTGGCCCAATACGCAAAAAGAAGAAAAAGTTTATTTACCACAAGAAGAGTGATACGCTCAAATATTGAAATCAGATATCCAATCCGTATTTCTTGATTTTCTGATAAAGGGCATTCCGACTAATACCAAGGGCTTTGGCTACTTTGGTCATGTTACGGTCGTAAATTTTAACAGCCCTTTGTATGGCATCCTTTTCCAGTTCAATTAATGAAACCACTAACGAAGGTTCATTGGCAGTAAAGTCTTCGGATTTCTGTTCAGGTAACGATTGCGTTTCCTGTTCTGTAGCCTTTTCCTGCTGAAATCCATCAGCTCCAAGAAATTCATCAGCAAGACGAAGATTCCCGTCAAGGTTTACATATTTTTCAATGAAGTTCTCCAGTTCCCTTACATTACCGGGCCAGTCGTAATAAACCAGTTTTTTGAAAAGCCTGTTATCCATGTCGGGTAACTGTTTGCGAAGTTTTACAGACTTAAGATTTAGAAAAAAGTTGATAAGCATGGGAATATCTTCACGACGTTTACGAAGAGGCGGTATATAAACCGGAATAACACTCAGCCGGTAATACAGGTCTTGTCTGAATTTTCCCTTTTTTATTTCCTGCAGCAGGTTTCGGTTGGTGGCAGCAATAATTCTTACATCAACAGGAATGAGTTTGTCGCCTCCTACTCTTGTGATGGCTCTTTCCTGAAGGGCTCTAAGCAATTTAACCTGCATATCAGGTGGCATTTCGCCAATTTCATCCAGAAAGAGTGTTCCTCCATTGGCTAGTTCAAATTTCCCGGGTTTTCCTCCTTTTTTTGCACTGGTAAATGCGCCCTCGGTATATCCAAATAATTCACTCTCGATGAGCGTTTCAGGAATCGCACCGCAATTGAGTGCCACAAAGCCAAGGTCTCGCCTTGAACTGTAATTGTGAATAGACTGGGCCAGTACTTCTTTTCCTGTACCGCTTTCGCCCTGAATAAGCACCGTGCTTGGGCTGTCAGAAATATTTTTGCAATATTCGATGATCCTCTTCATTTCGTCACTCTCCCCTATCAGATCATCAAAATTGTAACGCGCTTCCATACCCGTGTATTTGTTTACCATCTTGTAAACCCGCTTCATATCGCGTAGAGTAACCACAGAGCCACTTATGAAACCATCGCCGTCGGTAAGCGGATAAACACTCATATTGAAGGTATCGCGCATGCCATATCGGTTTATCTGGACTTCTTCATCAATAACAATTTCGTTATTTTTAACCTGTGTAAACAACCGGGGCCAGTCTTTGATAAAATCCTGCAGGTTTCGGTTTTCTATCTGATCGGCAGGTAAACGAAGTAATTTGGAAGTAATGTTATTGGCTCTGCGGATCACACCCGA
Source organism: Bacteroidales bacterium (assembly GCA_007129355.1). Taxonomy (GTDB): domain Bacteria; phylum Bacteroidota; class Bacteroidia; order Bacteroidales; family UBA7960; genus SKVR01. The sequence continues at coordinate 1,823 of SKVR01000184.1, forward strand.
AACGTCGGTTCCAAGAACCCCAAATTCAAGTGTATTCATTATCTGGGAAACAAATCGATAGGCTTCTTTCTGACGCATTTCGCTGAAAGAGCTTTTTACCTGGAATTCAATGGCTTTTACGGAGGCAACTATAAGTCCCAGTATATGCGGATATACCTTATCGATATACCCGCTGATGTTCAGGCAACCTGTTATACTCCCTTTTTCATCATGTATAGGTGCCGCAGAGCAGCTCCAGTTATGAAAAACTTTAATGTAGTGGTCCTTTCCTGTCACCTGTATGGCACTATTTTCTTCAAGTGCGATACTTATGGCATTAGCGCCTATGCTTTCTTCACTCATGGAAGCACCGGGAACAAGATTGTAAGGCTTAATATCTTCGAGGGTTTTCTCATGTCCTGCCAATTGCAGTATAAATCCCTTTTCATCTGTGAGCATGATAATGAAGCCGCTTTCTGCCATGAACTCATGAAGAAGCTGAACAAACGGACCCGCAATACTTATCAGACGGTGATTTCGTTCAAGGCTGAGTTTTAGTGCATGCTCTGATAAAACCATGGCAGGTTGTTTCCTTTCCTTTTCCACGCCCAGCTCAAGGCTTCTTTGGTGGGAAGCCCTGATCTTATCTCTGTGCAAAGGTCCGGAATCTAAAGTAATCATGATATTTCAGGTGGGAAGCTTTCTGTATTTGATTCTTTTGGGACCGGCATCACCTAAACGTTTTTTCTTACTTTCCTCGTATTCTGTATATGATCCTTCAAAGAAAGCCACCTCAGAGTCACCTTCAAATGCAATGATGTGTGTTGCTACCCTGTCAAGAAACCATCGATCGTGGGTAATGATTACGGCACAACCGGCAAAATTCTCCAGACCTTCTTCCAGCGCCCGCAGGGTATTCACATCAATGTCGTTGGTAGGTTCATCGAGCAGCAGTACATTGGCTTCGCTGCGCAGGGTCATGGCAAGGTGCAGGCGGTTACGTTCACCACCGGAAAGCACACCGCACTTTTTGCCCTGATCGGCTCCGCTGAAGTTGAAGCGTGCCACATAGGCCCGGCTGTTGAATTGCTTACCGGCAAGTGCAATGGTTTCATTACCACCTGAAATGACTTCCCAAACCGACTTTTCAGGATCAATATCCACGTGCGCCTGATCTACATATCCCAATTGAACTGTTTCGCCCAAATCAAAATTTCCATTATCGGGTTTCTCCTGACCCATGATCATACGGAAGAGCGTGGTTTTACCTGCTCCGTTAGGACCAATAATACCCACAATTCCTGCCGGTGGCAACATGAAAGAAAAATTCTCAAACAACAGCTTATCACCAAATGCTTTGGTAATGCCATTGGCTTCCACTACTTTGGAACCCAGTCGTGGGCCGTTGGGAATAAAAATTTCCAGGCGTTCTTCCTTTTGTTTCACATCTTCATTGAGAAGTTTGTCGTAGGCATTAAGCCTTGCTTTGGCTTTGGCCTGCCGACCTTTGGGGTTCATACGTACCCAATCCAGCTCACGTTCCAGGGTTTTACGGCGTTTGCTTTCCGACTTCTCTTCCTGGGCCAGTCGTTTGGTTTTCTGCTCGAGCCAGCTGGTGTAATTTCCTTTCCATGGAATGCCTTCGCCACGGTCCAGTTCCAGTATCCATCCGGCCACGTTATCAAGGAAATAGCGGTCGTGGGTAATGGCAATTACGGTTCCCTTATATTGTTTGAGGTGCACCTCAAGCCATTCTACCGACTCGGCATCCAGGTGGTTTGTAGGCTCATCGAGTAACAAAATATCAGGTTCCTGCAAAAGCAAACGACACAGGGCAACACGGCGACGTTCGCCCCCGCTCAGGTGCTCAACCTTTTCGTCCGGATCGGGGCAACGCAACGCATCCATGGCACGCTCCAGCCGGCTATCAAGTTCCCAGCCGTTGTATTGTTCAATGAAATCGGATAGTTCGCCCTGGCGCTCAATGAGTTTATTCATCTCGTCATCGCTCATGGGTTCAGAGAATTTCAGGTTTACCTCATCATATTCCTTCATGATATCCACCAAATTTTGCACCCCTTCTTCCACAATTTCCTTAACGGTTTTAGTATTGTCAAGATAGGGTTCCTGGGCAAGATATCCCACAGAATAACCCGGCGAAAACACCACTTCACCCTGAAAAGACTTCTCTTCTCCGGCAATAACACGCATCAGGGTGGATTTCCCTGAACCGTTCAAACCAATGATACCGATCTTTGCACCATAAAAAAACGACAGGTAAATGTCTTTTAAAACCTGCTTGGATGGTGGAAAAACCTTACTTACTCCCACCATGGAAAAAATGATCTTTTTATCGTCGCTCATGAAATCTTATATGAATTTGAGAACATCATTCGGATTATGATGCTTTGGGTTTAAAAAATTATCCTGGTTTTTAGGTGCAAAGATAATCAAGCTTTATGAATATTCTGAAAGAGGGTAGGAATAGAAGATGTTCTTTAATTCCTTACAACCCTATGGGTAGTAACTCCTTGTTTTCCGCTGATCCTGACAATATACATTCCTGATTGGAGATGCTCCATATTGATTTCCGATGATAAAGCCTGGTCGAGAAGGATTTTGCCTGAAATATCAATTACCTGCACCTTGTAATCTGAAAAATCAGATATTCCGGAAATATTTATCCTGCCATCACTTGGATTGGGATATAAGCTGATCTTATTTTGAACAGCTATCTGATCAACAGAAGTTTCAACAAACTCTTTAAAAAACTCAACGGTTTCGAGTAACGCAGGAACGACGCATTCACCGTGTCCCATGCTGGAATTAAGATTTTCGGTTATCAGATCTAGAGCACCATTGTTCTGCAAAACCGAATCGGCAAGTATGGAATTCTCATAAGGCACCATTTCATCGCCCATGCAGTAGAAAATGCGGGTTGGAGCCTGGGGTGCCCAATTATAGGTATCGTTTTCACGCAAAATAATATTGATGGGATGGTTGTCATCTGATGTGACATCATTTACCAGATCAGGATTAAATAAGGTGACCGGGTAATTATTCCCAAAATTTTGACCGGACAGGAAAATTAAAGCGAAGGTGAGTTCTATCAGGTTAATATCTCCGTCATAAAAGGCTTCAATGGATTCAATAAAAACAGGTTGAAAAATATCAGTAAGTTCATCGTAAATCGTACCATACACTTCCTGGTATCCTAAAACCATATAGGGGATAAAACCCAGATACAAATAATTACGCTCACTGAACATCAAATCTCTCATAACACCCGAAACGCTGTATGGACCCGATAAGTGGGTTGTTGCTGTTACATTTAATTCGGTGGAATGAAATAGCTCCAGTTCCTTATGGGTTGACATGGAAGCATGGCCGCCCTGCGAGTAACCCGTAAGAAACAACTTTTCATTTACAGCATAATCTTCATTTTCAATCCACTCATAAAAAGCTTTAAGCATATCAATAGAAGCAGAGGCCTGTGTTGCCCGATGAACATAGGGATGAAAACCCCTTGAATCACCCATACCCAGATAATCAGGAGCCAGAACGGCAAAACCACTTGCACCGATAAAAGCATAAGCTTCGTAATCCAGGTTAAGCGAAGACGGCACCTGGTCCTTTGCCGGGCTGGTACCATGATGGTATATCACCAGCGGAAACTCATCTGCCGTATTATCAGGAATAACAATTAAACCCGAAGCGATATCTGGCAAACTATCAGATCCGGTGGTATGGTAGGTCATTTTATAAAAACGTACGCCATAGGGCACATCATAGTCCAGCAGTTCAGAAATTTCATCGGCTGACGCTGACCTGATGTAATCAGCACTGTTAAAATGCTGACTGTAAACAGGTGAGAGAAAAAGAAAGTAAAAAAGAAATGTAAAAGTAAAGAGTTGTCGCATGGAGTATTTTTTGAATATGCTAAAAATATAGCAGCTATTTTCATAATCATAAACAAGACATACAGAGAAAAGTTCGGACAGATAAGTCGGGGTGCGACTTTGAGTTGCATTCCGACTACTTAAAATCGAGAAACCTCCTTTAAAAACTCTCTAATATCCTACCCGAAATCTGCAGCAGGCTAATCTCAGCCATTTTGGCCTGGTACTGAATGGAGAGCAGACGCTCTTCTGCTTCAAGCAGGTTTTTCTGAACCTCTCGAAGTTCAAAGCCGGAGAGTGCGCCCAGGCGATAGCGGTCAAAAGCTATTTCCACATTTTCGCGTGCTGCTGCCAGATTCTGGGTTTCAAGATCAAGCAGACGCAGGTTATTAGAGTATGCATTATAAATGGTGAGCAGGTCAGCGGTAGTTTCCTGCTGTGTGCGCTCAAGCATAAGATCACGGTTTTCAAGCTCTATGCGGGCATTGCTTTTCTGGCGTTGCAGGTTGCGGCCATCGTAAAGATTTATTCCCACAGTAACCCCATAATTCATACCCCATGAATGCTGATTTTCCCAGGCAGCGCTCTGGGATGTACTAAAAGTATATCCATATCCCGAACTCAGATTCAGATATGGATAAGTACGCGAACGGATCAAATCAAGATCATATTCACTTATTTTCCTGTTTTGCAAGGCAGCAAGGATGGAAGCATTCTGACTGAGAACATCATCTATCATTTGATCGTACATCAGGCCCGGATTTACCACAATGGAAGTATCTGCAGGCACAATGGATTCTGTAAGATCAGGCAGTGCCATCAATTCGGCCAGTCTGATGCGTGATGCACTGAGAACTTCATATTGTCGCTCCAGGCGAGAACTGTCTGCATTCAATGTAACCTCAGCCTGCAGTAATGTTACTTTGGAACCGGAACCCAATAAAAAATGTTCCTGCTCAATTCGTACCCTTTCCCTGGATATATCAACGGCATACTGTAAATTGGAAAACTGTTGTGTTTGCTGTATGTAAAAATAATATTCTGAAGCCAGTCGGGCAATCAGGTTTTCAATCTGGATGCGTGTATTGAGTTCGCTTAGACTCTTCAACTCATCCAGCTGGGCATAACGTATCTGGGCCCTGAAACCATCGAAAAGCATCCAGCTTCCCTGCAAAGCATTATTGAATGTGGTGTTATGTATTCCACGCTGGCTGATCTCGGTTCCATCGCGAAGATTCTGATCGGAATTATTGATATTCCCGGAAAACTGTGATCTCAAATCAAGACCAGGTAACATCCCGGCATTACCCCGGGTAAAGTTATTACCGGCAACCTTTTCCTGGTTTTTTACAATGCGTAAAGAGTAATTCTGTTCCAATGCAACTTCTATAAACTCTTCCAGCGACAAGGTCTGCTGAGCCTGCAATCCTGCATTGAAAAGAAAAAATACAATCAAACTACTGGCTATCAGCTTCAATTGGCTCATCACTTATATTTTTTTTAGAACTTGATACGTAGGAATAAATGGCCGGAACCACATAAAGGGTGAGAAAAGTGGCAATTACCAAACCACCAATTACAGCCACACCCATAGCAACACGACTTTGAGCTCCTTCTCCCAGACCTAGTGTAAGAGGTAAAACTCCAAGAATAGTGGAAAGACTTGTCATAAGTATGGGGCGGAAACGTGCAGCAGCAGCAAATTTGATGGCATCCATCTTTTCCATTCCCTGCTGTTTGCGCTGGTTGGCAAATTCCACCATAAGGATACCGTTCTTAGATACCAGCCCGATAAGCATAATAATACCGATCTGACTGAAGATATTCATAGTGATGTTAAAATACCACATAAAGAACAATGCGCCGGTTAAGGCCAGGGGAACTGTCATCATAACAATCAGCGGGTCCCTGAAGCTTTCAAACTGGGCCGAAAGCACCAGGAAGATAAGGACAAGGGCCAGCAAAAATGCAAACATCAAACTTAACGCACTTTCCTGAAAATCCCTTGAGTCACCGGCCAGTGCAGTGCGGAAGGTTTCGTCAAGCACTTCATCGGCGATGCGGTTCATCTCTTCAATACCATTTCCAATGGTGTAACCCGGCGCAAGACCCGAAGAAACCGTTGCCGAAACAAAGCGGTTGTAGCGATACAATTGCGGCGGAGCGGTTTGTTCCTGAAGCGAGACCAGGTTATCGAGCTGGATCATATCGCCATAATTGTTCCGTACATACAAGGATTTCAGATCGAGCGGTGTATTGCGGTTTTCGCGGGCCAGCTCACCAAGTATCTGATACTGCTTTCCATGCATAAAGAAATAGCCGAATCGCTGGCCTGAAAGTGCCAGCTGTAAGGTTTGACCAATATTTTGCGTGGAAACACCCATCAGGTTGGCCTTATCACGGTTGATGCTCACCTGAATTTCTGGCTTGGTGAAGCGCAGGTTTACATTGGACATCTGGAGTATTTCGCTATCATCAACCTTTTCCATAAATTCAGGAAGAACTTCTCTTAGTCGTTCAATATTCTGTGCCTGCAAAACATACTGCACAGGCATTCCTGAACGTCGTCCGCCAAAAGTGGATTGTTGTATTACAAAAGAACGGGCACGGGTCATTTGACTGACTTTGGCAGAGAGATGGTCGGCAATTTCCTGTTGTGATCTTTGCCTTTCAGATGGCGGAACCAGAATAACCCTTACATTTGCCCATCCACCAAATACCATATAGATAACACCATCAACCTCAGGCACTTCTTCCATTACCATTTCGGCAACATTAAAAATGTAATCGCGTGTAAACTCAAATGTAGCACCCTCTGGTGTCTGGGTATTGATGGTTATCTGTGAACGGTCTTCAAGGGGCGCCATTTCTGCGGGTATATTGCTGTACAGCAGAATAATCAAGCCAACGGCCCCTGCAAGGATGAAGAAAGTCATCCATCTGCGGGCCAGAAACGTGTCGAGAGAATTTTTATAAGCATCATTCATGGCCCTGAAAAATCCTTCTGTACTTCTGTAAAGAGCTCCCCTTTGTGTTCTCTGTTTGAGAATTTTGGTGGAAAGCATAGGAGTAAAGGTGAGTGCCACAAAGGATGAGATGGCAACTGCACCGGCAATAACGATACTGAACTCGCGGAATAACCTCCCGGTCATCCCTTCCAGAAAAACGATGGGAATAAAAACAGCTACCAGTGTTATGGTAGTGGCGATAATGGCGAAGAAAATTTCCTGTGCCCCTTTCAATCCCGCCTGTTTGGGCGTCATCCCCTGCTCTATCTTCACATAAATATTTTCCATCATTACAATGGCATCATCCACAACCAGGCCGATGGCCAGTACAATAGCCAGAAGGGTAAGCACATTGATGGTAAACCCGGCAATATACATAATAAAGAAGGAACCTACCAGCGACACGGGTATAACAAGGATAGGGATAAGCGTTGTGCGCCAGTCGCGTAAAAAAAGGAAGATGATAACTACCACAAGTAAGAACGCAATAAAAATGGTGTTGCGCACTTCCACAATTGACGATCGAATGTATCGGGTATTGTCAAAACCTACCTGGTAAAAGAGATCGTCAGGCAGGTCTCTCTGAATATGTTCCAGCCGCTGGTAAACTTCATCAGCAATATCAATATGATTAGATCCGGGCTGGGGTATAATTGCAACGCCCACCATAGGTATCCGGTCGCGCATCAGGATGCTGCGAAGATTCTCCGAACCCAGTTCAGCACGGCCAATATCCATAAAGCGCACTACCTGGTCTCCCTCCTGCCGTATAATGAGATTATCAAACTCATCGGGCGTGGTAAGCAGCCCCAGCGTGCGAATGGTAAGTTCAGTTGTAGTACCTTCGATGCTGCCCGAGGGAAGTTCAACATTTTCGCGCATTATAGCATTTCGCACATCCAGCGGAGTAAGATTATAGCCTGCGAGCTTGGCAGGTTCCATCCACAGACGCATACTCCAGCGTCTTTGTCCCCAGATGGGCACCGAGCTTACACCGTCAATAGTTTGCAACCTTTCCTGAAAAGTGAGTTCGGCAAATTCAGAAAGCTCTGTAAGAGAACGCCTGTCGCTCTGGATGTTAATAAACATAATGGGACTGGCATCGGCATCGGCCTTGGAAACTATCGGGGGGTCCACATCGCGCGGTAAACGTCGCTGGGCCTGGGCAACTTTATCGCGTACATCATTGGCCGCAGTTTCCATATCCACACTCAGCTCAAATTCTACGGTAATATTGCTGCTGCCCTGGCGACTCACACTGGTTATGTTTCGGATACCGGGTACAGCATTTATGGCTTGCTCCAGTGGTTCGGTGATTTGGGCATCAATCACATCGGAGTTGGCACCAGGGTAAGAAGTTCTTACAGAAATAATGGGTGGGTCAACACTTGGGAATTCACGAACACCCAGAAAGGTCATACCTATCAATCCGAACAGTAGAATGATAATGGTAAATACCGTTGCCAGCACCGGGCGTTGTATACTTATGGATGATAAGCTCATTGTAGGATCGTCTTAAATAAATTTGTCGATAATTACCTGCATGCCTTGCCGGAGCTGAAGGATACCAGTGGTAATAAGGGTATCGCCTGGCTGAAGCCCACTAGTGATCTGGATAAGATCTTCGGTACGCAAACCAGTTGTAACTCCGATAGATTCGGCTCTGCCATTACGATACACGAACACCCTGTCGCCATCCATTTCCGGAATAAGTGCTTCAGAAGGGATGGCAATTGCATCATTAATCTCTGCCAGCTCCAGTTGAATGGAAACAAACCTTCCGGGCTTAATTCTTGCGCCGGGATTGTTATATCGTGCCCTTACAGTGATATTGCGGGTACGCACATCCACTTTGGGATCAACGGCGTAAACTCTTGCAATATGGGTATCGGGGTTACCATCCAGCACAAAACTCAAGGGAAAGCCATCGTGAACATCTCCGGCATATCTCTCGGGAATGGCAAATTCAATTTTCAACGGATCATTTTTTATCAGGCGGGCAATTTGTGTATTAGGATTGATATAAGCACCTTCACTCACATGACGCAAACCAATAGCACCATCAAAAGGGGCCCTGAGTTCTGTTTCGGCAATACGGGCTTCCACGAGCATAATATCTGCCTCGAGCGATTGCAGTTCGGTAACGGCCTGATCGTAACTTTCCTGGCTTATGGCATCGCGCGAAAGCAGGCTGCGCTGACGAAACTCGCGTTCCTCGGCCAGTTTTTTCTGAGCCTGCAACTTCAGAAGTTGTGCCTGCAAATGCCGGTCGTTTATCTTGGCAAGTAACTGGCCCTTAAGCACCTGTGTTCCTTCATCGAAGTTGATGTTTACAATCTTACCTGATGTTTCGAAGGAAAGATCTACCTGCTCATCGGGAATCAGGGTTCCGGGAATGTTGATAAACTCCACCAGCTGTCTATGCTCCAGCTGCAAGGCTTCAACATTAAGGGCACGGGGACCCATGGCACGGGTGGGAACGAGTGCATCAGGCTCATCAGACAGCAATGGTCTGATCTTGGGGTAGAATATGATGCCTGCAATGGCAACTGCAACCAAAATGATAAAAACAGGTTTGAATTTCATATTTATTTCGAATATTATAGCTGTTGTGAACAACCCGGTTGGAAGTAAATAGTTTGCAACCGGAATATTAATACTTATCAAAAAACAGTAATCAGGATAATAACATCTTATTTCAGAGACGAATTCAGTAGTTTACCCAATAAAAGTTTTCTTCTATCCCCTTAAAAATCAATCAATACAGGAACTTAATGATTCAGATATCAAAAGTAAGTATATTAGATTTCAGAGGCTTGCTAATAATTCTTAAAATGGTAAAGATTATATTAGGTTTTTCATAAAATCCCGGGCACAAAATGAAGCCGCACCCGCGGAACCGAAGGATTCCTGACTTTAGCTTGGTATTGCTTATAAAAAAGATAAATTTGCTAATGTGCCATAGCAAATGTATTAAAACATTTTTTCATACATTTGCCAGTGTTATGATTAAGAGCTTTTTCCATGATAAAGATTGGTTACCAGTATTGGTAGACGGTTTGTTTGATAGAATATTTGCCATTGAAAATCATGAGAAGCTCTACCAGGCAATTGAAAAACCTCCAAGGGGAACTTCCCGGTCGTAGCAAAGAAATTTTTAGAAATAACCCTATTAATTAGTTGACGCATTCAGAGATTGCGAAACAGCTTTATATTTCAGAAAAAAACAATTATGAGTAATATATGTATTATTGGATGTGGTAATATTGGCTATTCAATGGCTCAAGGATTTGTGAATAGCGCAGATTTCAATAACCAAAGTTTATCTGTTACAGCAAGAAAGGGCAAACCATTGTCTAATCTGCAAAATCTTAATGTAAAAGTTACCAATGACAACATTTATGCAATCGCTGGAGCGGAGATAGTTATCATCGCAGTAAAACCTCATGACTTTAACAGTGTGATAACAGAAATAGCTCCTCATATTCAGGATAAGATTCTTGTTTCAGTTGTAGCAGGACTTTCGATTAAACAAATCAAGAAAGATGTGCCCTCATCGGTTCAAGTTTTTAGGGCAATGCCTAACACGGCTTCAAAATTTGGGGAAACCATAACCTGTTTATGTTCTGATAGCATTGACCAGCCCACATTTGAAAAGGTTGAAAAGCTGTTTCGTTCAATAGGGAGAACAATTATTATTCAAGAAGACTTAATGGATGCGGCAACTGTGCTGGGTGCATGTGGAGTTGCATTTGTCATGAGGTTTATTAGGGCAATGGTGCAGGGAGGAATCCAAATTGGATTTAGTTCCGAAGATGCCAAAACTATTGTAACACAGACAGTGAAGGGTGCAGCAGAGTTATTACTTGAGGGGGGGATGCACCCTGAGGCTGAGATTGATAAAGTTACTACTCCAAAGGGTTGCACTATCGTTGGGCTTAATGAAATGGAGCATAATGGATTTAGCTCAGCTCTCATTAAAGGAATCATTGAATCTTATAAAGAAATAAATTCCGGTAAGGTAAATTAGCATTGAAATCTAAAAGAAATAATAATCATTTTCCTTTTGGGGATAAAAAAGGTGATTCATTTCTTATCAGTGGCTTTGAGAATTATATAAGAAGCGAGAGCTTTGAATTAGCTTTTAGTGCAATAAAAACCCCGACGCATACGCCGGGGTCCTTGTTTTTTTTTAAAAAATCAACTTATCTTCCTTCACTGGAAAAAGTACGTCTGCGTCTTTTACCGGAGCCTGATTTATTTCCGGAGAATCCGTTAAAACGTGAATTTCCGTTTGAGTGTCCTGAACCGTTGGAGTTCCCATTGTTTCTGTTTCCGGAATTACGGTGATTTCCAGGTACGGTTTTTATTACATCATGAATCATCAAAGGATAATCATGATCATCCATTACAGGTACTTTTCTACCGATGAGCTTCTGAATATCCTTTAGGTATTCTTTCTCTTCAGCATCGCAAAAAGCAATGGCTTTTCCGCTCGCCCCTGCCCTACCTGTGCGACCAATGCGGTGCACATAAGATTCGGAGATGTTGGGCAAATCATAGTTTACCACATGCGTAAGATCATCAATATCAATACCCCTGGCAGCAATATCTGTTGCCACAAGTATGCGGGTTTGGTGAGCTTTAAAAGCTGCCAGTGCAGATTGTCGTGCATTTTGTGATTTATTGCCGTGTATGGCCTGCGATTTTATTCCTGCCTTGGTAAGTTCGCGGGCTACCCTGTCAGCACCATGCTTGGTGCGGGTAAAAACCAGTGCTCTTTCGATTTCTGTATTTTTCAGAAGATCCTTCAAAAGGTTTCTTTTATTTTTCTTGTCAACAAAATAAACCACCTGGTCAATGGCATCAACAGTAGCTGAAGCAGGAGTAATATCAATCCGTGATGGGTTTACAAGTATGGTATCGGCCAGTTTAACAATGGCATCGGGCATGGTAGCTGAAAAGAACAGCGATTGCTTTCTGCGTGGCAAACGGGCAATCACTCTTTTTACATCCTGCACAAAGCCCATATCAAGCATGCGGTCGGCTTCATCCAATACAAAATATTCAATATGATCGAGTTTTACATAGCCCTGATTCATGAGGTCTAGTAACCGGCCGGGTGTAGCAACCAGCACATCAATACCTGTATGTAAAGCATCAACCTGGCCGTGCTGACTTACGCCACCATAAATCACTTTATATTTAAGATTCGTATGTCTGCCATAAGTGGCAAAACTTTCGCCAATCTGTATGGCCAGTTCTCTAGTAGGAGTAAGAATAAGACTTCTGATGGGTCGCTTGCCTCGTGGGTTATTTTTTTCTTCACTCATAAGTTGAATGATAGGAATAGCAAATGCAGCAGTTTTACCGGTTCCGGTCTGTGCACTGCCCAGAATATCTTTTCTATCTAGTATTAAAGGTATGGCGCTATATTGAACGGGTGTAGGTACGGTGTATCCTTCTGTTTTTAAAGCCCTAAGGATAGGCTCAGTTAATTTTAATTCGTGAAATGTCATTTATTATTAAGTTATTGAGAAAATAAGAAAATAAGCAAGTAAGGTGTTATAAACCGTGAATCTGTTTTTAAAAACATGTAGTACTGGCTACAACCCCATTTCAAAAAAATCTATTACATAACTGCTTAAACCATCAAATTCTGGTTTTCTTAAAATAATCTCATTTATTATCGGACCGGTTTAAAAATTGGAAAGGGTCCCCATTACCGGTCGTGTGGAAAGGAGTCTTTTTCTTGTTTAAGATTCAGTTTGCTTTATTGTTAAAACCAACCCTGAATTTCAAAACTTTAATAACCTGCAAATTTTTTTGCCGGCCGTTTGAATAAATCTGAAGTTCTTATGGGTTGTAACAAACTGAGGAATTATTAAACAAGAGTGCAAAGATACTGAAAAATTAATACAAATAACATATTTATTTATTTCGATTGATTATTTTGAAGTGATGTAGGGTTAAAATTACCAATTCAGATTTGTTAATGACAGACCTCTCAGTGCGTTCGAGGTGACATGTAGTCTGCTTCCTGAACCCCTTGTCATTTCGACCGAAGGGAGACCACAAATTAGCAGCGAAGCTAAATCTCTTTATTTTTCACCCGACACCAATAATTATTCAGCCAATGGTATAATCTGGAAATTCGTGCACGGCAAACCATTTTTTTTGTAAATTGCCAACAAAAAAAGCACACTATGTACAACAAATTGATTCAAAACATTCAGCCATTGGGCTTTATGTGGCCCACTGGCAATCCTTTTATTTTCTGCGTGCATCACGTGGATAAATACCCCAAAGGAAATGAAATTATGGGTCCGGACGCATCCCTGGCAGGCCGTTATCTTGGTCAGGACTTTACCGTTAAAGACGGCTGGCGCATGTACCATGGTGAACGTATTCCGGGCTTCCCAGCCCACCCGCATCGCGGATTCGAAACCATAACCATTGTTCTGGAAGGCTTTGTGGATCACAGTGATAGCCATGGCGCTGCCGGCCGCTATGGCATGGGCGATGTGCAGTGGATGACCGCCGGTTCAGGCCTGCAGCACTGCGAAATGTTTCCGCTCATCAAAAAAGATGCGGAAAACCCTCTGGAGCTTTTCCAGATATGGCTTAACCTGCCTAAAAAGAACAAATTTGCCGATCCCCACTTTAAAATGTTGTGGGCTGAAACCATTCCTGTTGTAAATCAAAAAGATGAAACCGGAAAGGAAACCCGGATAAAGATCTTTGCCGGTGAACTGGATGGTAAAAAAGCCCCTGCTCCTGCCCCGGATTCATGGGCTGCTGATCCGGAAAACGGAGTAAATATCTGGACCATAAAAATGCAATCCGGAGCCAAATGGACGCTCCCGGCAACTCATATGGAAAAAAACCGGACACTCTATTTTTATCAGGGCACAGGAATCAGTATATCAGGAATTGACATAAAACCCGGTCATGCCGTTGAAATGCTTCCCGACCAGGAAACCATCATTGAATGCACCGGACAGGACGCTTTCATGCTCTTACTGGAAGCCATGCCCATCAATGAACCCGTTGTGCAGCACGGCCCATTTGTAATGAACACTTCCGAAGAGATACAACAGGCCTTTGCCGATTACCGCCAAACACAATTTGGTGGCTGGCCCTGGGAGCAATATGATCATGTGCATCCGCGCGAAGAAGTACGTTTTGCTAAGTATAAGGATGGGAAAGTGGAAAGGCCGGGGTAGTCAGTAAGAGGCTGTCTCAAAAATGCTTTTGGGTGGTTGAACAGTTCGGTAATCTCACTGTAACACCTGTCAAAACAACTGCTGAATATCATTAGGATAACCGTTTCGTCAAGCTCAGCGTCCAGGCTACATATTGCTTCTGAGACAGCGTCTTCTTTAAATCTTCCTTTTCAATTTTTTGATTTCCTTTTTATTTTCAAGCAATTGCCTATTCAGTTTGGCGGTCTTTTTTCGCATTTTCAGCACTTCATCCCTGAATAAGCTCTTCTCACGCTCCAGCAGGATATTATTTCCCAGAGCTTCAAAAAATCTAATTAGGGTTGGATCTTTTTTTGCCAGTTTTATAAATTCAATTAATTCGGGGTTGGAATGGGCATCTTTGCACACTAAAGCAAGGCCTTCACTGAAAGGAAACTCCAGAATACGGTATTGTTCCTTTATTTCTTTGAGAAACTTCCAAACACCAAAATCCTTTTTTCTGACCATGGTATCATGCAGTAAAATAACGCCTCCCCGTCTTACTTTGGGCAACCAGTTGGTAAAATCATTTTTAACTGCATCGTAAGTGTGTGTTCCATCAATATGCAAAATATCGATGCTGCCATCGGAAAAGTTATGCGAAGCAACATCAAAGCGCATCTGCATAAGCTCAGAAAATCCGGAAAACTCCTTTTTATTGATTTCCTTTACTCTTTCATAAACATCATTCGCATAATTTCCCACATGGATATCGCCCTTCCAGGTATCCACAGCAACACATCGGCTTGACAACTGCAATTGTTTTACCGCCTGGCAAAAGGCGAAGTAGGAATTACCGCTATAGGTACCCAACTCTAATATTACACGCGGCTTCATGGTTTCTACCAGAAAAAATGCAAAAGGGATATGGGGTATCCAGCCATGGGGATTGGCAAGGAAAAGAGGTTTTTGATATAAATAATCAGATTTTGAAAACAATTTTCTTATATCCATGGTAAAAAAACTATCGGTTAAAAATACAAACAATAAGATTATTCTGATGAAAACAAACACAATAGTTTCTCTCAAAATTTACTAAACTATTTTAATAAAACGATAATAAACTGTACCTTTACACATATATTCATATACTGAAATCCAAACCCAAGAACTTTTCTTGTATTCATTCACCCGATCACTTAAATGAACATGCCTACCCAAATTTCCTTCGCAAAAGAACAAAATCTTGATTTCAAAAAGGCTTTATATAACCGTGTCAATCAATATTTTTCCGATAATGGCATTTCTAAGCACCACACTCCTGTAATGCTGACAAAAACGGCAATAATGCTGTTAATTTACATTATTCCTTTTATTGCCATTTTGAGTATCAATATGCCTGTATGGGTAGCTATGATACTTTTTTTTATTATGGGTGTTGGAATTGCAGGCATTGGAATGTCGGTAATGCATGATGCTAATCATGCGGGATACTCTGACAACCAAAAGGTTAACTTCTGGATGGGTCTCACCATGAATATGATCGGTGCAGATGCCTACAACTGGAAAATCAAACATAACAAGCTGCATCATGTTTTTACCAATGTTTACGGTAAAGATGAAGATATCAACAGCCGGGTTATTCTCAGGTTTGCTTATGCATCACCTTTAAAGAAGTATCACAGATTCCAATATCTGTACGCATGGTTTTTTTATGCCTTAATGAGTTTTTCCATGGTTTTTGGAGATATTTCCAAACGCATCAACTACCGGAAACAAGGCATTACACATTTATCGGTTCATGCATACCGTCGCTCCATGGCATGGCTTATTTTTTCCAAAATAATTTATTTTGCAGCGATCGTGGGCCTGCCCCTGATTTTCACTTCTCTTTTGTGGTGGCAGGTATTGCTGGGTTTTGTTATCATGCATTTCACTACAGGTATTATACTTAGCATTGTTTTTCAAATGGCTCATGTGGTTGAAGGACCTGAGCAAATCCTTCCTGATGAAAATGGCAAACTGCCCGACAGTCTTTTGCTTCATCAACTTAAAACCACAAGTGACTTTTCTCGCAGAAACAAACTTCTCTCGTGGTATGTAGGCGGATTAAACTTCCAGATTGAACATCATCTTTTTCCCAGGATATGCCACGTCCACTACCCTGCAATTTCAAAAATTGTGGAAGCTACCACAAAGGAATTCAATATGCCTTATTATGTAAATGACCGATTTTCTGATGCATTCCGGGCACATGTAATGACATTGA
>SKVR01000186.1 GCA_007129355.1 Bacteroidales bacterium
AATAAAACGCTCATGGTTTGAGCAAAGGATACTGGATGCAAAATTTTAATTATCCCTAAAAAAATCAGAAATGGGAACACAGTCCGACTTCTTTAAAAAACTTGATAAAACTACTATCTTCATTTATTTGTGCCTGGTTGTTATCGGGTGGATAAGCATCTATGCAGCAGAGATCAATGAACGTCATGAAAGTATATTTGATTTCAGTCAGAGTTACGGAAAGCAGTTTGTATGGATTTTAACAGCTATCGTTTTGGGTATTATCATACTGAGTATTGACGTAAAGATATTTCCCACTTTTGCTTACCTGATTTATGGTATCGGTATAATCTCCCTGATTGCTGTTTTACTTTTCGGCACTACAGTAAATGCATCCAAATCATGGTTTCAGATAGCGGGTGTAGCTATTCAGCCTGCTGAATTTGTAAAATATGCCACAGCGCTGGCCCTGGCAAGAATCGTATACGATAACAGATCACGGGCACGGGATTTCAAATCACTAATTAAACCTGCAGCAATAATTGCATTGCCTGTATTGATGATATTCCTGCAAAATGATACAGGTACCGCCCTGGTTTTTGCTGCCTTTATTGCTGTATTTTACCGCGAAGGATTTATTCCGGGCTGGTTGCTGATACTGGGTATTGTAGCTGTTTTCCTTTTTGTGCTCACCTTGATTATGAACGAGTTCTATATCATCGGTGGTTTAACGGCCATATTCATTATATCAGCCCTGTTTTTAAGGAAAAGACCTTCGGTTATAAAACAACTATTTCTTTTGCTCATAGTTATCAACGCTTACATTTATGTTGTTGATTACGTTTATGAAGATGTTCTTCAACCCCACCAGAAGATGCGTATCGCTGTGCTGATTGATGAAACCATCGATTTGCGCGGGGCGGGATACAACCTTCACCAATCCAAAATAGCCATCGGTTCGGGAGGACTCTGGGGCAAAGGTTTCCTGGAAGGTACACAAACCAAATTCAGCTTTGTACCCGAGCAGGGCACCGATTTTATTTTCTGTACCATAGGCGAAGAGTGGGGTTTTGTAGGAAGCTTTGTTCTCATAACCCTGTTTGTTTTCCTGATGGTAAGAATAATACTTCTTGCAGAAAGACAGCGATCGGTTTTTAGCAGAATTTTCGGATACAGCCTGGCATCGGTATTGTTTTTCCATTTCCTGGTAAATATCGGGATGACCATTGGCCTGGTACCGGTAATTGGTATCCCTTTGCCTTTTATCAGTTACGGTGGCTCATCGCTATGGGCTTTTACCATATTCCTTTTTACATTTTTAAAACTGGACTCCAAACGACTGGAGCTTTTATAGCAAGAAAAAACAAACCGGAAATATTTATATTCATAGGTTTTATTTTAACTTTACCCCATCAGGCTTATCTTAAAATTCAAAATTCTAAAGAATGCAAATCGCCTTATTTGGCAGAAAGTTCGATCCGGAGTTTCTGCCTGTTATTGAAAAAATGATACATCTGCTGGAAGAGAAAGCAGAAAAATTTTTTATTCATAATGGCTTTTATGATTTTCTGAAGGATCGTGTATCCTTTCAAATCCCCGTTGCCCAATTTACCAGTCACGCTGAAATTCCATCCGATACTTTTTGTATGATCAGTGTTGGAGGAGATGGTACTTTGCTCGATACGCTTCCCTTTATAAGAAGTTCAGGAATCCCGGTGCTGGGAATTAATACAGGAAGGCTCGGTTTTTTATCCGCAGTTTCCTCCGATGAGATGGAAGAATCGGTAAAAGCATTGTTTGAAGGCAGATACCGCATCGACCAGCGATCGCTGCTGATGCTTGAAAGCGGGCAGGAAAAACTTTTTGAAGCATTTCCCTATGCCCTTAATGAGCTTACCGTTCTCAAGCGTGACAATACCACCATGATTTCTATCAGCGCATATGTCAACGGAAGCTTTCTTAATACTTACTGGGCCGACGGATTAATGGTAGCAACACCAACCGGCTCCACAGGTTATTCCCTTAGTTGCGGAGGACCCATAATTTCACCCGATTCAGAAAATTTTATTATTACACCTATTGCATCGCACAATCTTACGGTAAGGCCCATCGTTATTAAGGATAACTCGGTGGTTAAATTCAGGGTTGAAGGAAGAATAAAAAGTCATCTTATTTTGATGGACTCCCGGTCTGCATCCCGTGAAGATGCAGTGGACTTGTTTATCAGAAAAGCCGATTTCAAGATTAACCTTATCTGCATTGAGCACAATGACTTTTTTAAAACCATCCGAAATAAACTTGCATGGGGTTTCGATAAAAGAAACTGACATAAAAAGTTAGCCCTGTAACCGAAGATTGAACTATTTTTTCACGTTTTTTTAACTAAATTTGCACCTTATAAAAAGAATCACATGGATTATATATCCATTATTATTTACTATAATTAAAACCCCCAGCCGCCAGCGAAAACGATGAAGCACATTTTCATTTCAGCCATAATCCTGCTCAACATTGTAACCGGCATACATGCACAACGCTGGAACAGTGAACGCCACCACCTGGGCTTTGGTATTGGAGCAAGCGGGTTTTTGGGTGACCTGGGAGGTGCCGATAAAGTGGGGACACAAGATTTCAGAGATTTTGATTTTGCAGCTATCAGGCCTTCTTTTCAGATTGGATACAGGTATTTGCTGCTTGAAGACCTGGCTTTCTCAGCGCAGCTGACCTATGGTTTTATTTCAGGAAACGACAAGCATACAGACGAACCTTTCCGTAATAACAGAAACGCCCATTTCCGGTCGCCCGTTTTTGAATTTGCCCCAACATTTCAGTGGTTTTTTCTTTCAAGCTTTGTGGATCGGGCACGTTATCGCAGAATCACAAGGGTAAGTTCACCACTTGTTTTTAATTACTCTGCCTATCTTTTTGTAGGAGTAAGCGGTTTTTACTTCAATCCACAGGGGTATTTTGAGTCTGCCGATTATATTAACTGGGGCCGGGGCAACATTGATGCCGGTGACCTGCCAGCTGATGGCTGGTATAACCTTCGCCCGCTCAGAACCGAAGGACAGGAGTTTTTCGATACCAGGAATAAATACTCAAGGTTTTCTTTGTCAATACCCTTCGGAATCGGAGCAGTATGGCGCATAAACAGAGATGTTGCCGTAGGAATAGAATTGAGCTTAAGGAAAACTTTTACCGATTATATCGATGATGTGAGTAAAACTTATGTAGACCCCCGTATTTACCACCAGATGTTTGAAGACCCAGCCAAAATAGCACTGGCCGAGTATTTTGCCAACCCAACCAACAATTCTTTAAACGATGCGGTTACAGCACCGGGGCAGCAGCGTGGCAGCCCATACGATACCGATAACTTTTTATTTAGTTTTGTTTCCGTTTATTACAGAATTGCGCCCTCAGGCAGAAGAGCATACAGATTCCCCAGGTATCGTTAGAAAATCCATTTGAGGTAATTTGTAAATCGTAAAATATTTAAAGGAAGTTTTTCGTTTTCTTTATCAATTTCTTAGTGCAGTATTTATATTAAATCAGCAAAAAAAGCAACAGACACTGTCATGTTACAAAACCATAAAATAACACGCCTGATTAAGGCAACTCATAAGATCATCCTGTTTGCAATTTTTACTGTGTTTTTATTTTCTGAGGCCCTTGCCCAACGAAACGAACTGGGATTCTTTTTTGGCGGTTCTTACTATTTAGGTGACCTGAACCCATCGCGGCAATTTGCCATGACCCAAATAGGAGTTGGAGCCATTTATCGCTTCAACTTCACCGATCATTTGTCTTTACGGGCCAATGGTTTCTGGGGAAACGTTGCCGGAGATGATGCCGTTATAAAATATAATGAAAACCGAAATCTGCATTTTAGGTCCAATATCCTGGAAGCATCCCTTCAGGGAGAAGTTAATTTTCTTCCTTTTGAACCCGGCGATCTGAATACACCATCTACACCTTATATTTTCGCAGGGGGCGGATTTTTCCGTTTCAACCCACAGGCAGAGTTAGAGAGGGAAGGGGTGTGGGAGTGGTATAACCTGAAACCCCTGGGTACCGAAGGACAAGGGTCTGAGCTTTATCCCGACCGTAAGCCATATTCACTTACTTCTCATAACTTTCTTTTTGGGATCGGATATAAATTCAATATCACAAGACAATTTACAGGTGCATTGGAATGGGGCATGCGCAGAACCGGAACAGATTACCTGGATGATGTAAGCACAACATATCCTGACCCATCTGTATTCGATGGAGATTTTCGTGCACTCGGGCTTTACGACCGAAGCCTGGAAAATCCTGGAGAAAACCTCGATTTTCAGAGAGGAAACCCCCATAATAACGACTGGTATTCTTTTGCCGGCTTCATCCTGACGTTCAGGATCAGGAACTTTAGCTGGCAAAAATGTCCCGCTTACAATTAATTTTTCATAATCTTTAGGCCTTTTCTTTTATATGTTAAAACAAATTAAGAAATTTGTGCCTATTTTTCGCAGGAGTAATTGAAACGTCCAGAATGGATTTCAAACAAAATATAAATAAAAATAAACTTCCCAAACATATCGCTATCATTATGGATGGCAATGGTCGATGGGCCAGGCAAAGAGGGGAAGAGAGAATTTTCGGGCATGAGAATGGCGTTCGGGCCGTAAGAGAAACTGTTGAAGCAGCCGGTGAACTGGGTGTTTCTTATCTTACTTTTTATGCATTCTCTACCGAAAACTGGTGCCGGCCCCAGAAGGAAATCGATACCCTTATGGAGTTGCTTGTTAAGGCTATTCATAATGAAACTCCCGAACTTATTGAAAAAGGGGTGAGGCTGGCTACCATCGGAGACGTAGAATCACTGCCTGAAAAATGCAGGAAAGAATTGGCCGATGCCATAGAAAAAACAAGTCATAACACAAAGCTCACGGTTACCGTAGCCCTGAGTTACAGTTCACATTGGGAAATTTTGAATGCGGTTAAAGATATTGCTCAGCAAGTAAAGGAAGGCAAAATAAATCCCGAAGACATTGATAAAAAAATGTTTCAAAGCTTCCTGCAAACCCAGGGGATGCCTGATCCTGATCTTTTGATTAGAACCAGCGGTGAACTTCGTATCAGCAATTTTCTGCTTTGGCAGATTGCTTACAGCGAATTGTATTTTACCCCGGTTTTATGGCCCGATTTCGGGAAAAAACATTTTTACCAGGCAATCCTTGACTATCAGCGTAGAGAACGCAGATTCGGAAAAACCTGAACGTGACACACAAGATTTTTAATTGGGAACTGTTATACTATTGTACTTAATTATCTTACCAAAAAATAAAAACTTATAATGACAAAATTGATTTTTGCATTTACCCTGATTCAGTTATTGATATTTTTGCCGCTATCGGGCATGGCACAAACCGTTCAAACCGGCAGCCAAATCAATATAGATTATAACAGCCCGAGAGAATTTACCATCGGCGGAATATCCGTTTCCGGAGTTAACTACATGGAGCATAACATCATTGTTATGGTCAGCCAGCTAAATGTGGGTGACCGCATACTGGTGCCAGGTGAAGATATTGCCGGGGCCATTAATAATATATGGAAACAGGGGCTTTTTACTGATGTGGCCATTTCCATTACATCTATTCAGGGTGAAATGATATTTCTGGATATCGAACTCAAGGAGCGACCCAGGCTTTCCCGCTTTGAATTTACAGGAACCCGAAGATCCGATCAAAATAATCTTACCGAAGAACTTAACCTGGTAAGAGGTGATGTGGTAACTGAAAGCGTCATCTTCAGGGCAAAAACAATCATTGAAGATTATTACGTAGAAAAAGGATTCCTGAAACCCGAAATAAGCATCAGGCAGTTTACTGATACCACCCGTGTCAATAGTATCATCCTTGAATTTGACATTGACCGCGGCGACAGAACCCGTATACGTGAAGTTATTGTGCACGGGAATGACGTACTCTCCGACAGGCAAATCAAACGGTTGATGAAAAATACCAGAGAAAGAAGTCTTCGATTCATTTTCAACTCATCCAAACTGGTGGAAGATGAATTCAGAGAAGACAAAGAAAAAATCATTAACCGCTACAATGAACTTGGCAAAAGAGATGCGGTTATTCTCAGAGACACCTTCTATTTTGTAGAGGAAGACCGGATAAAGCTTGAACTTTTTATTGATGAAGGACCCACATACTATTTCCGAAGTATCAACTGGGTCGGAAATACTATATACCCTGATGATCTTCTTACTGAAGTTCTGGGTGTGCGACAGGGAGATATTTACAATCAAAATCTCCTGGAGAAGAACCTTTATATGAACATGGAAGGTATAGATATCAGTTCCCTCTACCTTGATAATGGATATCTGTTCTTTAACATTACACCCACCGAGGTAAATGTAAGTAATGATTCCATTGACCTTGAACTCAGGATTTACGAAGGACAACAGGCAGAAATTGCCCGGGTATCGGTAAGTGGTAACACCAAAACCAACGACCATGTGGTTCTGCGCGAAATTCGTACGCGCCCCGGCATGCTTTTCAGCCGCCAGGATATCATCCGTAGTCAGCGAGACATTATTCAGTTGGGTTATTTCGATCAGGAAAAGATTGACATTGTACCCACACCTAATGCAGCGGATGGTACTGTGGACCTGGAATATATTGTTGCCGAAACTTCATCCGACCAGATTGAGTTATCGGGTGGCTGGGGTGCCAACCAAATCATTGGTACTCTGGGTCTTTCGTTCAACAACTTCTCTACACGTAACTTCTTTAAAAAAGATGCCTGGCGACCATTGCCTTCAGGCGACGGACAAAAACTCACCCTGCGTGCACAAACTTACGGAAGAGGTTATGTTTCTTACAGTATGTCGTTTATGGAGCCCTGGCTCGGAGGCAGAAAACCCAATGCTTTCAGCGTTTCTTTGTATCAGACCACCCATCGGAACCGATTCCCGCGAAGTAGCCCCGATTATGGTTACTACAGCATTATTGGTACATCAGTGGGACTGGCCCAGAGACTCAGGGTACCCGATGACTTTTTCTACCTGCGCCAAACGGTAGGTTTTCAACGATATGAAGTAATGAACAGTCCCATACGCTTTATTATAGATCAGGGCAATTCAAATAACTTCAGCTATGGAATAGAGTTTGGTAGAAACTCTATTGACGCACCCCTTTATCCTCGGTCAGGTTCAGAGGTGTCTATAGGCCTGCAGATCACTCCACCCTATTCACTGTTTAACGATGATGATTACTCTAAAATGAGTGATCAGGAAAAATACAAATTTCTCGAATACCATAAATGGAAATTTAAAACCAGCTGGTTTACAGCTTTGGCAGGAGATTTGGTATTAAGTACCCGTACCCGAATGGGCTTTTTGGGTTTTTACAACCCCGATATCGGAGTATCGCCCTTTGAAAGATTTTATCTGGGAGGTGACGGTTTAACAGGTTGGGAAATCGACGGTCGAGAGATCATATCTATGCGTGGATACGCCAATTATTCGCTTACTCCGCT
Source organism: Bacteroidales bacterium (assembly GCA_007129355.1). GTDB lineage: Bacteria > Bacteroidota > Bacteroidia > Bacteroidales > UBA7960 > SKVR01. Next base: position 7,513 of record SKVR01000186.1, read on the forward strand.
TGATCTGGTGGGTAACAGAGAATTTCTTGGCGGCAATGTGTACAATAAATTTACTGCCGAGCTGAGGTATCCTGTTTCTCTCAATCCCATGGCGACTATTTACGGACTTGTGTTTGCAGAAGCCGGTAACGCCTGGGGAAGGTTCAGAGATTTCAATCCTTTTGAGCTGCACCGCTCAGCCGGTTTTGGGGTAAGGATATTCCTGCCCATGTTTGGTTTGCTCGGCCTCGACTGGGGTTATGGTTTCGACGAAATTCCCGGAAGGCCCGGAGATGCCGGCGGAAGATTCCACTTCAGTATCGGGCAGCAGATTGATTAGGAAAGGTTGAGAGGTTGAGATGTTTAGGATTTTTTCTTACTTTCTTAGTTTCTTAGTTTCTTACTTTCTTAATAACTTAATAACCCAATAACTTAATAACGAAATAAAAAAAATACTGGAGGAAATTCTCATGAAAAAAACAGCTTTTATTACAGCCATTGCGTTGTTTACTACCCTGTCGGTATTCGGACAGAGATTTGCCTATATCGATTCTGAGTATATACTGGAAAACATTCCTGAATACCAGGCTGCCCAAATGCAGCTTAATGAACTTTCTGTTCAGTGGCAGAATGAAGTTGAAGCCAAATTTGGCGAAATTGATGAACTGTACCGCAGATACCAGGCAGAATCTGTATTGCTTCCCGAGGAAATGAAACGCCAGCGTGAGGAAGAGATTATTGCTAAAGAACAGGCCGCCAAAGAATTGCAAATGCAAAGATTTGGCCGCGAAGGCGACCTTTTTATAAGGCGCCAGGAGCTTGTAAAACCCATTCAGGATCAGATTTATGATGCAGTTGAACAAATTGCCACCCGCGGCAACTATGCCGTTATCTTTGACAAGGCAGGCGGCGGAAACATGATCTTTTCAGATGTGCGCTACGACCTGAGTGATGAAGTTTTGCAGAGAATGGGATACAGGAACTAAAAGAGTTGATAGGTTGTATATGTGGGTTGATGGTTGAGAGATAAGATTCTTTTATGCTTCGAACATAAGATTTTTGAAAAGCTCCGGAATTCCGGGGCTTTTTTTATCCACTACTTTTTACCCAAAAGCCTTTTAATTTCGTTAAGCTTCATCAGTGCTTCCACGGGGGTAAGGGTGTTAATATCTGTATTGAGAATATCCTCCTTGATTTGCAGCAGTAAAGGATCATCGAGCTGGATAAAACTAAGCTGATAATCGCTGGCACCCGACTTCGTTTTTTTCATTCCTTTGGCGGTATCCTTACCGGTAATCTCATCATGGCTATGGCTTTTTTCAAGCTGAGCCAGGATATCATTTGCCCGGTTGATGACCGTACCGGGCATACCGGCCATTTTCGCCACATGTATTCCAAAGCTGTGCTCACTGCCGCCGGGAACAAGCTTTCGCAGAAAGATCACCGTGTTGTGGGTTTCCTTTACTGAAACGTTGAAATTTTTTATGCGGTGGAAAGACTCGGCCATTTCATTCAACTCATGGTAATGGGTGGCAAACAGCGTTTTGGCCCTGAACAACGGATGCTCATGCAGATACTCGGCAATGGCCCAGGCAATACTGATGCCGTCGTAGGTGCTGGTTCCCCGGCCGATCTCATCTAACAATATCAGACTCCGGTTGGAAATATTGTTAAGAATGCTCGCCGTTTCGTTCATCTCTACCATAAAGGTTGACTCGCCCGACGATATATTGTCGGAAGCCCCTACCCTGGTAAAAATCTTATCCACCCAACCTATGTGAGCCTGCTCAGCTGGCACAAAGCTTCCCATCTGGGCCATCAGCACAATCAGGGCTGTTTGCCTGATCAATGCTGATTTACCCGACATATTAGGCCCGGTGATCATAATGATCTGCTGCTTTTCATTGTCGAGGTAAAGATCGTTGGCAATATACTCTTCCCCCGGTGGTAACTGTTGTTCAATAACTGGATGCCTCCCCTGTTTGATATCCAGCACAAAGGAATCGTTGATCTCAGGTTTGTGATAATTGTATTGCCTTGCCACATTGGCAAAACAGAGCAGACAATCGAGCCTGGCAATTACCGTTGCATTCAGCTGGATGGGTTCAATATACTCAGAAAGGGAAGCTATAAGCTCCAGAAAAATCCGTTCTTCCTCCTTCAGTATTTTCTCCTCAGCACCCAGGATCTTTTCTTCATATTCCTTAAGTTCAGGAGTTATATAGCGCTCGGAGTTAACCAGGGTTTGCTTTCTTACCCAGTCTTCGGGTACCTTATCTTTATGAGTATTGGTAACCTCAAGAAAATACCCAAATACATTATTGTAAGAAACCTTGATATTGGGAATTCCGGTGCGTTCAATCTCACGCTGACGCATCTGCGCCAAATAGTCTTTGCCGGATGTTGAAATGCTGCGCAGTTCATCCAGCAGTTCACTAACACCATCAGCTATTACATTTCCTTTGGATATTAATGCAGAAGGCTCCGGCATGATTTCACGAGCAATTCTTTCGCGTATCCTGGCGCATGGATTCAGCTGATCGGCAATGGATTTCAGTGATTCCGAATCATGGTCCATACAAAGATCTTTGATGGGTTCTATGGCTGACAAGGCACGGTGCACCTGCAGCACTTCACGGGGATTGATCTTCCCCACCGCCACTTTGGAAATAAGCCTTTCCAGATCGCCGATATTTTTGATATGTTTACCCAGTTCGTCAGCCAGATCCTGATCTTTCAGCAGTAGTTCCACCACACGGTGTCTTTCGCGAATGGTCGCCTTGTCCTTCAGCGGCAAAACCACCCAGCGTTTGAGCATACGGCTGCCCATGGGCGAAAGGGTATGGTCAAGCACCTGGATCAGACTGGTGGCATTTTCATTCATGGAATGCAGCAGCTCGAGATTACGGATGGTAAACTTATCGAGCCACACGTAACGACTTTCATCAATGCGCGAAACACGGGTAATATGCTGCACCTTGTCGTGCCGGGTTTCTGCCAGGTAATGCATGGCCGCACCGGCAGCAATGATGCCATTTTCAATTTCTTCTATTCCGAAACCTTTATAAGAAATCGTACCAAAATGTTTCAGCAGCAAATCATCTGCGAACTCGCGGGTATATACCCAGTCTTCGAGCGTGGAGGTATAATATTTTCCAGGAAAGGTTTCGTGAAGCTCGCGAAGGCGATTTTTTTGTACCACGATTTCACTGGGGCGGAAAGTCTGGATAAGTTTATCCACATATTCTCTGCTGCCCTGATCGGTGTAAAACTCACCGGTTGAGACATCCAGAAATGCAATACCATAAATATTTCCCTGCATGTGGATACCCGCAAGAAAATTGTTTTCCTTATGCTCCAGAACTTTATCGCTGAAAGCAACGCCCGGAGTTACCAGCTCTGTAACACCCCGCTTAACGATCTTTTTGGTCATTTTAGGATCTTCCAGCTGCTCGCAGATGGCCACCTTCTGCCCTGCCCTTACCAGTTTGGGCAGATAAGTATCCAGGGCATGATACGGAAAACCAGCCAGTTCAACATATGAGGCTGCACCATTGGCACGACGCGTGAGCACAATACCCAGGATCTCCGAAGTTTTTATGGCATCCTGACCGAAGGTCTCATAAAAATCCCCTACCCTGAACAGCAACAATGCATCAGGGTGCTTTACCTTGATGGAATAGTACTGTTTCATCAGGGGCGTTTCAACTGCTCTCTCAGATGTTTTTGTCAATTTTCCGTATTTTTAATTGGCAAACCTACGCATTTTTTTCCTTTTTAGGAACATCATTTCAGGCATCCAATAAAGCAATTTTACATTGAATTAAAAACATAAGTATCAGATTTCAACTGTTTAAGAACGTTAAACTTCGTCGTTATTCATATGTTCATTTGGTCAGCCCTATCATTTTCTTTACTTTTGAGCATCAATTACTTTTTAAAAACAAAAAAACACTATCATGTATTTTTCAAAAAAATCACTTAAAGGACTATTTACGTTTTTACTCATATCGCTGTTCAGTCTGGGTTCATTTGCCCAGATACCTATGCAGGCTCCTGCTGCAGCACCCGCTGATTACAGCGATGCCGAGCTGAGACAATTTACCGGTGCAGTGCAAAAAGTACTTACTATCCAGGAAGACAATCAGGGTAAAATGATGGCCAGTATTGAAGAAAATGAACTCAGCATTGATCGTTTCAACGAAATGCTTATGCAGGGCCAGCAGCAGGGAATGGATGCAATAGAAGCCTCAGAAGAAGAAATGATGGCTTTCAACAGTGCAATTAACGATGTACAGCAACTCCAGCAGCAAATGCAGATGGATATGATGCAGGCCATTACCGATGAAGGACTTGATGTGGAAAAATACGAGGCCATTATGCAGGCATACGAACAAAATCCTGAGATACAGGCCAAAATTGATGCACTTTTTGAAGAACTGGGGAACCAGAGATAAAAGACTTATATTTTATTAAAAAGCCCCTTACTGAGAAGTTGGGGGCTTTTTAAATCACTTTAATTTATTCACTCCATGCAACCCGTAAAATTTTCTCCATCTTACCCCCTTTCGCCAGGCCCGGAGTTCGAAAATGGCCCTGCTGAATGGTTGAGCCAGATTTACTTCAGCTTCACTCTCATCAACAAGTCGGTTGTTGTCATGTACAAATACTTTTGATCGGTATCAAAAGCACAATTGGCGGTTGCTTTTCCGGTTAAAATGGCAGCCAGGTGTTTTCCTTCGGGACTTATAATATGAACTCCGCCAGGCCCTGTTGCAAATATGTTACCGCTTTTGTGAATTTTTAATCCGTCGGGTAATCCCCTGGCATTTTCTGCAAGCGCCAGAAAATCAAATAATATTTTGCCATTTTCAAGTGATCCGTCTTCGGCAATCTCATAACTGTATAAAACCGGGTTTTCCGGATCAGATTGATTGATATACAAGGTTTGCTGATCGAGGGATAATGCTATTCCGTTAGGCCAGCTCAGACTGTCAACCAGTAAAGAAACTTCGTTATCGGGACTGACTTTAAATACCCCGTTTATTTTAATTTCTCCTGTTTTATTTCCTGGTTGACCATAAGGAGGATCTGTAAAATAAATGTTGTATGCACGATCCATCGCCAGGTCATTGGGACTGTTAAATTTCTTTCCTTCATGCGTGTCGGCAATGGTGATAAATTGCGCTTGCGGGTTTTTTAAATCAGCATCCATCCGTGCAATACGCCTGTCGCCATGCTGGCAGAGCACCAATTTGTTTTCCAGGTCAAGAATCAATCCGTTGGGGCCTTTGTCAGAATCTCTGTTTTCTTCTCCGGTATGGCCGGCAGATTCAAGATAAATACTCAGGCTGTCCCTTTCACTCCATTTGTATATTTTATTTGCAGGGATATCAGAAAATATTACAGCCTGTAATTCATCAATCCAGAGCGGGCCTTCGGTCCAGTAAAATCCTTTTGCCAATATTTCTATAGTGGCATCCGGGGCAATTATAGTAAGTGCAATTGAATCGTATATCTCAATTGTTAGCTGCTCCATGAAAGGATCAATGGTTCTGTTTTCAGCCGAATCAGCTTTAGGATTGTTTTTGCATGAAATGACTGAAAAAAGAATAAAAGCAATAAAAAGAACATATCGTTTTTTCATAATCCTGAATGATTTAAATTATCCGTGTGAATAAAAAGTTAGTGCTGATTGAGTGCCGGCTACCAGGCGTATGCCATGGGAGCTTCGCCACCGGGCCCGGGAAAAATTTCATCAAGTTTTTTGAGGGCTTCTTCATCAAGCTGAATACTTGCTGCCCGAACGGCACTTTCAAGCTGTTCAATGGTTCGTGGCCCAATGATTGGCGCTGTAACAACCGGATTATGAAGCAACCATGCCAGTGCGATTTCTCCGGGCGGGTGACCGATTTTTTTACACAGTTTCTCGTATTTCTCAAGTTGATCGCGTTTTTTCTCTAACTGCTCAGCCTGGTTCTTGTCCTTACGCCTTACTACCTTGTTTTTCTCAAGCGCTCCGCCTAACAGTCCACCTGCCAGTGGACTCCAGGGGATGAGTCCCAATCCGTAATGTTTGCATGCCGGAATAACTTCGAGCTCAAGCATCCGGTTATCGAGATTGTAGATACTCTGCTCGCTCACCAATCCCATCATGCCACGTTTTTCTGCTTCCTGGCATGCAGTAGCAATATCCCAACCCGCGAAATTACTTGAACCCACATACACTACTTTCCCTTGTTTTATCAGTGTATCAAAACTTTGCCATGTTTCATCCCATGGGCAATCACGGTCAATATGATGCATCTGATATAAATCAATCCAGTCGGTTTGCATTCTCTTTAAGCTACCTTCACAATGTTTCCGGATTTTATAAGCGCTCAGGCTTCGACCATCGCTATTGACTTCAGGTAAATTTGACTTACGATCCACAGGATTGTAAACTTTTGTTGCCAGTACGACAGCATCTCTTCGTCCGCCTCCCTGCGCAAACCATCGTCCGATAATTTCTTCCGTATGTCCATGTTCCACTGACCAGCCATAAACATCAGCAGTATCGAAAAAATTGATACCTAACTCCAAAGCGCGATCCATGATTTTGAAGCTGTCTTCTTCACTCGTATGCCATCCAAAGTTCATTGTCCCAAGACAAATATTACTAACGAGAACTCCGTGCTTTCCAAGTCTTTTGTGCTTTACTGACATAATGCTACCTCCTTATTAAATTTTTAAACGTCTTGTACCTGATTTTTTTATTTCAGCATAAATTTATTCACCAGTCAATATTCCCTGCGAGTTTTATGTCTCGTGAAGAGTTGCCTACCTGTATTTCATAGCTGCCGGATTCTAACACCCATTTTAGTTCATCGGGGTGATAAAATTTAAAGGCAGACTCATCAAGTTTTATAAGTATTGTAGAGGAGGCTCCCGGCTCAAGATGTACTTTTTCAAAGCCCTTCAATTCGCGGATGGGCCTGTCAACAGAAGGTTGTTTTGGATGAACATAAACCTGAACAACTTCAGCACCTTCTCTGTCGCCGGTATTGGTTACAGTACATTCCACAACCACTTTATTATCCTTTTTTGACAGTTTCAGATCTGAAAATGCAAATGTGGTGTAAGAAAGTCCAAACCCAAAAGGAAATACTACTTCTTTATTGTGGGTGTCGAAATAGCGGTAGCCCACGTAAATATCTTCAGTATATTTAACCGTTTTATCACCCGGAAATTCGCCAATGGAATGCGAGGGATAATCTTCATGAGAATTGGCAAAAGTCATGGGTAATTTTCCGGAAGGGTTTACTTTTCCGAAAAGTATCTCTGCTATGGCTTTGCCCCCTTCCATGCCGGGATACCATGCATGAAGGTAAGCACGCGAATCCGGCAACCAGTTGTTCATTTCTACATTGCTGCCTCCCATTAGTACGATGGCCGTCTGGTCATTAACCCTGTTGATCTCCCGGATAAGTTCTTCCTGGCCAAAAATCAGCTTCAGATTTAACTTATCGCGGGCTTCGGCATCGTAGGTACCCTCTCCCCAGGGCATACCTTCATGGCCGTGTATCCATCCACCTACGAAAATAACGGCATCAGCCTTTTCAGCAAGGGCAACAGCCTCCTGCATAAGCATTTTGTTGGCCGTTTGAGCCAGCTCAACATCGCGTCTGTTTTCTCTGGACTGAGAAGCCGCATCTCCTTTTATATCTGCGAACAGGCTTTCATCATAATAGGGTTCATACCCTTCGGCATACAGAACTTCAACATCATCGCCGACAAGATTTTGAATCCCTTCAAGAGGCGTTATTTCGTAAAGGGATCTAACCTGTGAACTGCCTCCCCTCCCTGCAAAATGCCTGGTGGCATTATGGCCAATTACGGCAATGGTTTTTATCTCTTTTTTATTAAAAGGCAGCAGGCCATCGTTTTTGAGCAGCACAATACCTTCACGAGCTACTTCCAATGCAATTTGCTGGTGCTCAGGCACATTTCTTTTGCCCGGGCCATGGTCACTCATTGCTGTGGTTCGGTGCATCAGGCATAAAACGCGCCGTACTTTATCATCCACGAAGCTTTCATCGATCTCGCCACTCTCTATCATTTCTTTGGCTGGTCGTGCCAGATAGAATTCATCATAAACAGGATTGTTGAAATCCCGGAGCAATTCAGTACCCATTTCGATATCAGTGCCGTAAAGCAGGGCCTCCCGGGTATCTTTCACTGAAGCCCAGTCGCTTATCAAAACACCATCAAACCCCCATTCGCCTTTTAACACAACATTGTTAAGGTATTCGTGGTGCGTGGTATACTGGCCGTTGATTTTGTTGTATGCCCCCATGATACTCCATGCACCGCCATCCTGAACAACTGCCCTGAAAGCGGGGAAATAAATTTCGTGCAATGCGCGCTTGCTGATGATCGCATCTATATTATGGCGGTCAGTTTCCTGGTTGTTGGCAGCATAATGTTTGGGACAGGCCGCCACACCCTGCTCCTGAAGACCTTTCACATATCCTACTCCCATAACTCCGGTTAGGAAGGGATCTTCACTGAGGTACTCGAAATTTCGCCCGTTTAAAGGGCTGCGAATAATGTTGATACCGGGTCCCAGCAAAACATTTTTATCTCTCTCTTTGGCTTCATTACCCAATACTACGCCATATTCATACCCCAGATCTTTGTTCCATGTAGAGGCCAGGCAAATTCCAACAGGAAGATAAGTAGCTTTGTCGTCAGCATCTTCCAGGGCATACCAGCCGCGGCCATGTTCATGACGCACACCATGCGGGCCGTCAGAAAAAACAAGTTCGGGAATGCCAAGCCTGGGTGCTCCTCCGGACGTAAAGGATGAACTGGCATGGATAAGTCCTAATTTTTCATCAAGTGTCATAAGGCTAATTAAAGAGTCAAGTTTTTCTTCAGATATTTCTGCCGGGGTTTTACCCCCGTTAGCTTGTTCACGATCCGATTGGCATGAAATGAATAAAACAGTGAAAGCAAAAACGCCGAAAAGGAATAATCTGTACCTCATAATAAATCAGTTATGGTGGTTTATATTTAATTCTTTGTAGAAATCGTTTTTATCAAGACCCGATTTCTTAAAAACGAATGAAACTTGCATGAGCACTGCGGCTCACAAAAAAGGATGAAATTAAGTTCATGCAAGTTCCCTGCCTGCCGGCAGGCAGGCATCAGGCCAATGAGTTAAACAAATTATTTTCTGATGAAATAAAAAATTAAATAAATATCAAATTTAAGCATTTTATAGTAAGGCCTGCTTTAATGAGCCTTTGAAATACAGATACGTATAAAACAATTGTTATTTGCTCTCACGGGTTACCGATTTGCTTTTCATGAAGTTATCTATAACGGCTTGGCCTTAACTTCAGATGTGGAGTCCGGGCTGCCAAACTAAACACCGGGATAAAAGATGATGCGAATTCAATTCTCTTATTGGTAAGATCTTATCCATTGAATCTCCAATTGAAATTCGCCGGTTTGTTCATCTGATACTAAGATTCCCAATTGCTGAATATCTTTCGGTGAGATAGGACCGACGTCTCGCAGTATTCGTCCTCTGAATACAGGCAGGCATTCATCGAAAGGAATAGCGACTGTTTGCCACTGATTTTTTTCGGTTTCAAAGTGATATCGGTATGCCACTCCATCAAACCGGTCATTCGTTCGTAATCTGAATTGGTATTTTTTGCCGTCTCCTTTTACCCGAATCATAATGCCTTTAAATCCTTCCAGTTGAAACTGCATAGCTTTTGTTCGGATAGAGGCGAATCCGCCATTATTTTCCAGCGTTACATTTCCAGAAAAAACAGCAGTATTGCGATCACTCAAAATAAACCTGCTTCTCGAGAGACCGCCCATAACGCCATCATTGACAATCAGCCAGTCGTCCATATTTTCTAAAGTACCAAAATCAAATAATATGATCTCACCGGAATCTGTGGTGTTTGAATTCAAATTACCATTTATAGTCATAAGAAAGAACAATGCTAAAAGAGTGGTTGAAAAGGATAGTATGGTTGGATATTTCATCAGAAAATAATTTAGTTAAGGCATTAGCTTTTCAACACTTGCATGAATGATCTTGTTCATTTCCCTGGAGTGGCCGAAGCCATGCTGGCTTCTGCAATGTTTTGCTTGCCACTGCGGGCGGTCTGCACCATTTGACTTAGTTATTCGAGCATTTCAACTGATTAAACTATAACCTTTGTTATTACCAAAAACAAAGCCCTCCAGCAAAAATGCTGAAGGGCCTACTTAGTAGCGGGGACAGGAACATAACCTGTAAAACAAAGGAAAGCAAAAGAATATATAATCCTGTTTATCTGCATTTTACATATTTTAATTTTGCCTTTAGTGGCCAATTTTTTCTTATTATTTTTTTATTTCCGTCCCCCATTCCGTCCCCCATTTTTTTATATATTTGACAAAGTAAACTAAAGGAAAACAAAAGAAAATAAATACATTGATAACGCCTAATACAACATGATATGTCGGTAAAACTAAGAGAAAAATTAACGCAAAACGGAAACAGAAGTCTTTTTCTTGATATTCATTCAGGAGGAAAACGCTGGAAAGAATACCTGAACATCACTCTAAAAGCCGGAACTTCACCCAAAATCAAAGCAG
>SKVR01000150.1 GCA_007129355.1 Bacteroidales bacterium
ATTTGTTCAACCTGCGAAGCGACCGGGTTTTTGTTGACCTGCTTACTGATTCAGGAACCGGAGCTATGAGCCATTATCAATGGTCGGAAATCATGCTTGGCGATGAAAGCTACGCTGGTTCGCTTTCTTTTTACAAATTAAAAAAAACCATATTTGAATTGCTGGGCATGCCCTACTTTTTACCCACACACCAGGGGCGTGCTGCTGAAAATGTGTTGTTTTCTGCTCTGATAAAAGAAAGAGATGTGGTACCGGGAAACTCACACTTCGACACTACCAAGGGGCACATTGAATACCGGCGTGCAAGAGCTGTTGACTGCACCATAGATGAGGCCTGCCACACATCTGAATTTCACCCGTTCAAAGGAAATGTTGACCTTGAAAAACTGGAAGGCATTTTCAAGAAGTATCCCAAAGAAAAAATTCCCCTTTGCATCATTACAGTTACCTGCAACACTTCAGGTGGTCAACCGGTTTCCATGGAAAACATCCGCGATGTTTCAGCACTTTGCAAAGAGTATGGTATCATGTGTATTTTTGATGCGGCAAGGTTTGCTGAAAATGCCTATTTCATTAAAACCCGTGAAAAAGGCTATGAAAACAAAACCATCAGGGAAATTGTGAAAGAAATGTTCTCTTATGTGGATGGTGCAACAATGAGCTGTAAAAAGGACGCCATAGTTAATATCGGCGGATTTATTGCCCTGCGCGACAAAGCTCTGTTTGACAAGGCAAGTGTATTTAACATTATGTATGAAGGATACCTTACCTATGGCGGACTTGCCGGTCGCGATCTGGGTGCCCTTGCACAGGGACTTATGGAAGGAACTGAATTTGATTACCTTGAAGCCCGAATCGGACAGGTAGCATACCTGGGCAACAAACTGCGCAGCTATGGCATTCCTATTCAGGAACCTACAGGCGGACATGCTGTTTTTGTGGATGCCAAAAAGTTTTTACCCAATGTTCCAAAAGAGGAGTACCAGGCACAAACACTTGCCATTGAGTTATATATTGAGTCTGGTGTAAGAGGGGTAGAAATTGGCACATTACTCGCCGACCGCAATCCGCTTACAAGACAAAACCGTTACCCCAAACTGGAGCTTCTCCGTTTGGCCATACCCCGCAGGGTATACACCAATAATCACATGGATTATATAGCAGGGGCACTTGCCAATATCTGGGAAAGACGCGAAAGTATTACCAAAGGATTCAAAATCATATCAGAAGCTCCTATCATGCGGCATTTTACGGTTGAGCTGGAAAGGGTCTGAGCAAACAAGTGGGTCGATATTTTTGTTAATAGCGCAAAAGTGATTTATGGTCGTTGAGCCTGTCGAAACGACAATAGAATATCCGATAGTTATTTATAAGCATCGACAAGCTCAGCGTCCAGAATATGTAATGTCAGGATATGACTTTGAGTCATGCCCTGACTAAACAGACAGACAGAAACAGTAAACCTATGAACACTCAACAGAAAGCAGGGCGTTACCAGCGTATTTATGATCAACTAAAAGGATTGCTGGACAAGCCCGGAAATACTTTATCGAAACTTGCCACCATTGTTGCAGTATTGCACCACAAAATGGATTATTTTTTCTGGACAGGTTATTATTTTCTTGATAATGGAGAGCTCATTGCAGGGCCTTATCAGGGGCCTGCTGCCTGCCAGTTACTTGCAAAAGATACCGGCGTTTGCTGGGCATCCATTAATGAGCAAAAATCGCTGGTGGTAACCAACGTACATGAATTTCCGGGACACATAGCCTGCGACAGCCGTTCCAACAGCGAAATTGTAATCCCCCTGCGAAATATAAATGACAAAATTATCGGAGTGCTGGATGTTGACAGCAAAGATCTTGCTTCTTTTGATGAAACCGACCGTGAAGGTCTTGAAAAGATTTTGAGCCTGGTTCAAATAAAGGAAATAAAAATAAAGAGCTGATCATGTCGTTATATGCAACCATATTTTACTTTTTGCTTCCACTGATGCTCAGCATGGTTCATTTTTCGGTAAGCGCCAGCAACGGAATCGGGGAAGGGGCTGTTAAGCGGGGAACACCCATGAAGGCAGCACTAATTTTTGCCATTTCAACATTTATTCTTACATGGATAGGCTACTATCTTGCATCTCTTCTCATTAACAGGTTCGATTACAAGCCTGAATCCATCGCTTTTGTCTTTTTTGCCATTACCGGATTCCGTATGATCCTGCATGCATGGCAAAAAAAAGCCAGCAAAAAAATATTCGATATCAATGAAGTTCCGGTAATTTTTGCCCTGGCCCTGGCCCTTGGTATGAATATGCTTTTTATGGGGATTGCCATCAGGTTCCTGGAACTGCATGCAATTCGATTTACAGTTATACTGGCCATAACAGTATTATTTCTTTCATTCAGCGGACTAATATTCGGTAATCAGTTTGGTGATAAACTGGGCTGGAAACTGGAGTTGACCGGAGGCATTTTAATACTTGCCAATGGGATCTGGTTATTCAGTTTCTGATAAAGAATCAGGGAAGGAAAAGCTCATGGTTTTGGAGTATAAACTCCTTCCACGTAAAACATTTGCATGTTTCGTCTGTGTTTACTGGAGATATACCCCCTTGAGACACACCGAAATCTTTCATGAATATAGTTATGGGTGTATTCCGAAATATTTACTCGTCCGGGTTCGCAGGATGCCTCCATTCGTTTGGCAATATTTACTGTGCTCCCCCATATGTCAAAGGTAAATTTCGTATTTCCCACAACCCCTGCAACCACCGGCCCGGTGTGTATCCCAACACGGCAGTCCAGCACTTTTTCTCCTGTATATAATCTGTCTTCCTTGTTTGCTTCAATAAAATCACGAATCTCCAGTGCAGCCATTACTGTGGCGGCCACATGATTTTCACTGGCATTGTCATGCAATCCGCCGGCACACATATAAGCATCACCAATGGTTTTGATCTTCTCAAGGTTATATTTCTTTACTACATCATCAAAATTGGCAAAATAATAATGCAGGTCCTGCAAAAGTAATTCCGGATCGAGCTTTTCGGCCACTTCTGAGAAGCCCACAAAATCAATAAAGAGAACACTCGCCATCGGATAGGTGTGAGTAATGGAGCGCCCGTGCACTTTCAACTCATCGGCAATATGACCTGGCAATACATTAAGTAATAATTTATCCGACTTCTCCTTTTCCTTTTCAAGCATATCGTTGATTTGCTCCATCATTTCACTTTGAGCCAGCATATTTTCCTTTTGCTCCTGGAGCTCCTGATTGGCTTCAACTAGAAGATTCTGCTTGTTTACCAGTTCCCGGGTACGCTCATCAACAATTGACTCCAGATTTTTATTATGAAAGTCAAGTTCTTTAAGCAGGTGCTGATTTTTTCTGCTCAAACCCGTAAATCTTATGGATAATACGTATGCTTGTCCCATAATGAAAAGGAATAGGCCAATAGGAAACCAATCAAACCCACGCAGATTTCCGCTGACATGTATAAAGTCGTGAATCATAGCGAGAAATAGCAGAGAACTACCCATAAAAAAAGTAATGGCACCCTCTCTCTTGTTCAGCCATGCTTTCCATAACCAATACAAAACACTGATGCTGATAACCACAAGGAAAATCTGGTATACCGGAAGGGTTTGAATAAAGATAATGGTTGGAGAAAAAACCACCATAAGGGTCAGTGCTAAAGCAATGGCTACATATATCCTGGCATATAGTGCATTTACCTCATCAGAAAACAGAGCACGGAAGAACAGAATAAAAAATGCCGGAGCAAGATAAACTGAGCCATAGGAAATTTTTGACAAAACCTCCCAGGATAAGTTTGGAAATATAAGCAGTAGCGTTTCCTCTCCTGTGGCAAATACCCTCAGAGACATCAGCAGAACAAAAATGCCGAAATACAAGGGAGAAGAATCTTTTCTGAAGACAAAAAACATTCCCAGGTGATAAATGGCCATAATAAGTAAACTACCAATGAGCAGAAAACTCATTCCTGCTGCAAAAAGTTGCTGCTTTTGAAGCTTACATTCAGAACCTATCTGGAAACTTTCTGCAATCCCGCCTTTTTTATGATGATGGTTAGAAACCTGTAAAATCAGGTCGATAGTATCCATCTCGCTGTAAACGCTTCTTATTCCGGGCTGATAATGCGCAATGGCCATTTCTTTCTCTTTGGCAACGGTGCCATTGTGCATAATTTCTCTTCCGTTAAGAAACAAACGAAACGCGCTGTTAATCTGGTTATTACGTATACTGAAAACCTTCGGAAGATCATGATTGACAATTCGTAAACGGTAAGTTGCATAATTCAGGTAACGATACTCTTCATCTTTTTTAAGCTTCGGCCAAAATCCGGGAACATTAATAAATGTATCGGGTTTCATTCCCTGCATTTCGGCAGGTTCAAGCAACTGATGTGGGAAAAACTCCCACTCCCCGTCGAGATAAAGCATTTTCTTACCTTCACTGAAATATAATTGCGCATCAAGTATACCATCATTTGCGCGATAGGATTTATGATTCTGACAGGAAGACAGCAGAAATAATAATGCAATGCCAGAAAACATTGCAGAAAAGGATTTAAGGTTATGCTCTTTGTACCGGAAATATCTCACTTCTTGACTAATCTGTTACACCTGAGTCAAAAATAAGGAAAAAAGAGAACAGATTCTGTTTTTAAATATTATTTTCCTGAATTATTCCAAATAAAACGTGCCAATTATTCTTTTAAAGCAGCCAAAAATTGGGTTTCGGAATACATATTCATTTATAAAGGAATTTTTAAAAACAAGTGTTGTGACTGATATTTAAAGTCATTTCACGTTACCAATAAATTGCAACCCCTGATATCGCTATTATCAAAACGACCGAGTATCTGAAAATGAGAGGATGATACATATTTACCCAGGTCCTGTGTAGCTATAAAAGAACAGGAGTAAACATTTGCCAGATCAATAACTGAAATACCACCCGACTTACCTGATTCCAGGATGGTTAAGGGATCATTCATGTCGCGAATAAGAATTTTCATCCAGGGGGGTGTTGCAAAAATGCCATCACCTTTAGAATAGGCTTGTGAAAGCAGCTCGGTCATTCCATATTCAGAATATATCGTTTCAACAGAGAAGGCGTTTTTCAAAATTTCATGTAATTCTTCCCTGATCAATTCTTTCCTGCGTCCTTTCATGCCTCCCGTTTCCATGATCATCAACCTTGGGTGCTCAATAGTAAAAATCTCCGCCATATCAAGCAATGCAAAACTCACTCCCAGCAGCAATATTTTTCTTTCATCGTCGCGCAAATTGATAATTTTGGTTCTGAGTTTATCCAGTTCATCCAGATAAAACCCGCTGTGATGGCTTTGGCTCATTTGAATCAGTTCATTTACCATAAAAATAAGTGATGATCCTTCCCTTTCCATGTACCCAGGTAAAAGTGCCAGGATATGATAATCTTCAGGATCACGCCAAAAGAGCCTGAATGCATTTATAAAACTTTGCCTGTAAATATCAGGTTCTTTGACAAAGTGCCGGCTGGTTTGCATACCTGTTGTACCACTGCTGCTGAATACGAGTGCTGGCGCTTCAGTGAAACTTATCACCTTGTGTTTTTTAAAAAACTCAACGGGTAAAAAGGGAATTTGAGAGTAATGCCCGAGGTTTGAAGGTTTTATTCCGGGAGCATCGCAAAAGTCACGGTATACCTGGTTGTTTTCATATTGAAAATGAAAAACATCAAGCGCAACGCTGTTAAATTGCTCTTCATTTTCTATGAGAAATATTTGATGTTGAAGTTTTTTTAAATCCATTGTTTGCGGAAAGCTCTTTAACAAAGCTAAGAAATAATTATAAAGTTAAGAACGATAATTATGCTTTAACATCAGCCAATGAATAAAAACTCTCATGACTCTAGGTCTTGATATATTTAGCAAAACAGATAAAAAATTGATTTTCAACCTATCATCAACCGTTAATTAGTGTTAAATTTAATCATTTCAGTCATGTCTGTTGTTTTGCTAAATATCTTTAACCAAATTAAATACTGGCATAACATTTAATCTTACCAAACCTGATTTACATATGAAACATAAAAGATTTTTCTGCCTGGCAGCTTTCCTGCTGCTAAGCCTTTATTTTATTTTACCTGCAAGTGTTATTGCAGGAGATTACACTTACCGCACCGTACCCGGTGATCCCATGGAAACCCGAATCTATATGCTTGATAACGGGTTAAAAGTTTACTTAACAGTATATAAGAACGAGCCCCGTGTTTACACATCTATCCCTATAAAAGCAGGTAGTAAACATGACCCTGCTGACAATACGGGACTAGCCCACTATCTTGAGCACCTTATGTTTAAGGGCACAGATCGTTTTGGCTCTCTTGATTTTGAAAAAGAAAGCTATTACCTGGAGAAAATTGACAGTTTGTATGAAGTTCATCGTTACCTGGAGGATGATGCTGAACGGGCTGCCATTTATCACATTATTGACAGTCTGTCGTATGAGGCTTCCAAATATGCTATTCCCAACGAATACGACCGTATGCTTTCGGTAATCGGAGCCCGCGGTACAAATGCCTATACCAGTGTTGAGCAAACAGTATACATTAATGACATACCCTCCAACCAGCTGGAACGCTGGATTAAGATTGAGGCCGAAAGGTTCCGCAATCCCATTTTCAGGTTATTCCATACCGAGCTGGAAACGGTGTATGAAGAAAAAAACATGAGCCTCGACAATGACAGCCGGAAGGTTTTTGACAAGTTTTTCGAGATACTGTATCCACATCACACTTACGGTACCCAAACCACACTCGGCTCACAGGAACATTTGAAAAATCCGTCAATCCAGACTATACGCGAATTTTTCAATACCTATTATGTGCCCAATAATATGGCCATTGTTCTTTCGGGAGACTTTGACCCTGATGAAGTTATCCGCATGATTGACGAGCATTTCGGCAGTTTTGAACCTGGTCAGGTACCCGAATTCACCTTCGGCACTGAGCAGGAAATCACCCAACCCGTTGAAGCAGATGTTTTTGGCCCGAGTGCTGAAAACATAAGGCTTGGATGGCGTCTGCCTGGTGCAAATACCCACGAGGCTGATGTGGCAACCCTGCTGGCCAGAATATTATCAAACGGCAATGCCGGACTCATTGACCTGAATGTTAACCAGGCACAGAGAGTTCTTGGTGCCGGTGCAGGTCTATATTCCAAGGAAGACTATTCAACCCTTCAGATGATGGCCAGCCCCAAAACCGGACAGGAACTGGAAGAAGTAGGAGATATTTTGCTGGCTGAAGTAGAGAAACTCAAACAGGGTGATTTCCCTGATTGGCTGGTTGAAGCTGTTGTAAACGACATGAAGCTCAGCGAAATACGGATGATGCAGAATAACCGCGGAAGAACCAGCGCAATTGTAAATGCGTTTACCAGGAATATGGCATGGGAAGAGCATGTGGAACGATTTAACCGCTGGGAAAAAATTACCAAAGAAGATATTGTGGCCTTTGCCAATGAATACCTGGGAGACAACTATGCTGTGGTTTACAAAAGAAAAGGAGCCGACGACAGCATTATTAAAGTTGATAAACCACATATTACGCCTGTGGTGCTCAACCGCGATCATCAAAGTGAATTCTACACCATGATCACCGATATGCCTTTTGAGAATATTGAGCCGGTATTCCTGAATTATGAAGAAGATATTCTGCGGTATGAAGTTGGTGGCAGAATTCCGCTAAACTATCATGAAAACACAGAAAATGAGACATTCTCTCTTTACTATCGCTTTGATATGGGTAATTTCCACGACAGGAAACTCGGGCTGGCAGTAAGCTACCTTGAATATCTTGGAACAGAAAATTATACCCCGGAAGAAATTAAGCAACAGTTTTTCCGCACCGGTACCCGGTTTAATGTTTCTACTTCCAATGATCAGGTTTCTGTTTTTCTTTCCGGTTTAAGTGAAAACCTGGAAGATGGTCTGAAAATTTTCGAAGAACTTTTGGCAGAAGCACGTCCTAACGAAGAAGCACTGGAAAATCTTAAGCGCGATATCCTGAGGTCAAGGGAAAACAACAAACTCAACAAAAACTACATCTTGCGCAGCGCCATGTTTGACTATGCCATGTATGGTGAAAATTCTCCTCTTAAAAATGCTCTTTCGGAAGAAGAACTCATGGCCGTATCGAGCGATGAACTGATTGAAAGAATTCATGGATTGAGCAACTACGAACACAGGATACTCTATTACGGAACCCAAGACCCACAAGAGCTCATTGCTTTACTTGAAAAATACCGCAGAGTGCCAGAGACCTTCACTCCCATACCTGAAGAAATTCAGTTTGCAGAAGTTGAAAGAAATGAAACTGAGGTTTTTGTGATGGATTTCGACATGACACAAGTAGATTTGCTGATGCTTGCCAGAGCATCCGAATTTAAACAGGAGAAAATACCCACTATCAGCCTGTTCAATTCCTACTTTGGATCTGGCATGTCGGCCATTGTATTCCAGGAGTTACGCGAAGCCAAAGGTCTTGCATACAGCGCTTTTGCAACCTACACTACTCCCGGCCGCCTTGACAGAAGCCATTATATTTATTCTTTCATTGGTACCCAGAACGATAAACTCATGGAAGCAATGGATGGCATGAATAACCTGCTAAATGATATGCCCCTTTCAGAATCATCATTCCATGCTGCACGTGAATCGATCATTGAACGGATCAATACCGAACGCATAACCCGCACAGGAATTCTTTTCAACTACGAGTCGGCCCGCAGAATGGGCCGTGACCATGACATCAGGGAGGTAATCTATAACGAAGTTCCGCAGCTTACTTTTAAAGACATCCAGCAGTTTCAGCATGAGTATGTTAAAGGCCAGAACTACGCCATACTGGTTATCGGTAAAAAAGATGGACTGGATATGGAAACCCTTGAAGGTTATGGTAAAGTTCATTACCTGACTCTCGAAGATGTCTTCGGATATTAATCCAAAGATCAAAACAGAAATATGCCAAATAAAAAAATGCCGTTGCTTCCGGGGCAACGGCATTTTTTTATTTTTGAGCCTGAAGGGTCAACCTGTTCCACTCATAGTAAAGTTTGAGCTGGATGTTTGCACCGGGTGAATACTTAGCACCGGAACAGGGGCATGATTTATTACCCTCTGAGCCTCATTTCCAATGATCATGGTACTACTATCTTTATCTGACATCATCACAACCATATCCATATCATGGATGCCTATATAGTCAAGTATAATTCCGGAAGCTTTTTTCCCTTCAGCAAAGTCGATTGAGCTGTTTATACCTTTCTGATCAAAGATCTTTTTCACCTGGTGCACATAATTCTTTATTCTTTTTCTGATATCTTTTAAACCGGTATCATATATTCCCAGTATCCGAATCTCGGCACCCAGCTTTTGTGCAGTTTCCAGGGCAAAATTGGTTTTTTGCCTTGTATCAGGTGATGAGTCAATGGGCATAAGGATTTTCTTGAAATCCTTTTTCTGAAATACAGTGCGGATTGTTATCATCGGACATGGAGAAAGAGATACCAGTCTGTAAGCGTTACTTCCGATAAAATATTCTTCAAACCCTGAAATACCATGCGTACCGGCAATCAGCAATTTGGCATCGTTGTATTTGGCCTCATTCACTATTTCAGAATATACCTTACCTTCACGTATTCTGTATTTCATTTTCCCGTTCAATTGCGGAGAGAAGTCATCTACCATTTCTTTCAGCCTTTTTTCTGCCTCCTGGTAATGCGCATCTTTTGTGTCAGGATATACCGATTCATCACTGCAGGGTTTACAAACATGCACAAGAGTCATATTTGCATCAAAAGCGTTGGCAATTTTTACGGAATATTTGAGTGCGTTTACTGAGCACGATGAAAAATCTATGGCAACTACAATTTCACTCATGACGTTATTTTTTTAAATGTAACCAACTGTTTTACTCAAGTAAAAATATAAAAAATTGCCAAATGTTTGACAAAGCTTACCCGAAGACACGATGAAAACTACATTCCATAAAATAAAAAAACAACCTGCATATACCCTGAAAAGGCTAAAGGATGCATCTTTTAGAGCTAATGCTGAAAATTCCTTTCAAAAGATTAATTTTGCTTAATTCAAGATTTTATTAACAATCCTGAGAAAATTCATGCCCCGAAACGAATTTATTGACCCGGAAGCAAACAACCTTACCCCAGCGGAAAGAGAATTTGAAAAAGCCCTGAGGCCCGACAGGTTTTCCAGTTTTACCGGGCAGGATAAAATCATTGAGAACCTGAAAGTATTTGTAAGTGCTGCCCGCCAGCGTCAGGAAGCGCTCGATCATGTTTTGTTTCATGGCCCTCCCGGATTGGGAAAAACTACCCTGGCCTATATCATCGCCAATGAAATGAATGTGGGGATCAAAATCACTTCAGGCCCTGTGCTGGATAAACCGGGCGATCTTGCAGGATTGCTTACCAATCTTGAAGAGAATGATGTTCTTTTTATTGATGAGATACACCGGCTCAGCCCGGTGGTGGAAGAATACCTTTATTCGGCCATGGAAGATTACAAAATCGATATCATGATTGAAACCGGGCCCAATGCCCGCAGCATCCAGATATCACTGAGTCCGTTCACGCTCATTGGAGCCACCACAAGATCAGGATTACTCACTTCACCCCTGCGCGCCCGTTTCGGGATCAATGCAAGGCTGAATTATTACGATGTAAATGTACTCGACCAAATTGTAAAACGATCAGCTTCCATTCTGAAGGTAGAAATAACCGATGATTCTTCCCTTGAAATTGCGCGGCGTAGCCGGGGCACCCCACGTATTGCCAATGCATTGCTGAGAAGGGTGCGCGATTTTGCCCAGGTGAAAGGCAACGGAAAAATTGATTTGGCAATTGCCAATTATGGTCTGGATGCACTCAACGTAGACAAGAATGGCCTCGATGAGATGGACAACAAACTCCTGCTCACCCTGATAGATAAATTTAAAGGCGGACCTGTGGGTCTTACAACAATCGCCACCGCTGTAAGCGAAGACCCCGGAACCATTGAGGAAGTTTACGAACCTTTTCTGATCCAGGAGGGCTACCTGATGCGCACCCCCCGGGGCAGAGAAGCTACAGAAATGGCATACAAGCACCTGGGAAGAATTAAAAACCCATCCCAGAAAGGTTTGTTCGACTAATCATTATGGATACCAAATCCGATAGCATTTCTTCACAAATCAGATCCAAAGCAGCTGAACTTGGATTTGATGCGTGTGGTATGGCGCCTGTGTGTGAAGTGGATGTGGAAATGAGAACCCACTTCACCACCTGGCTTTCAAAAGGCAGGCAAGGCAAAATGCAGTACATGGAAAACCATATGGAAAAACGCCTGGACCCTAAATTGCTGGTTCCCGGGGCAAAATCCGTTATCTGCCTGGCCATGAATTATCACCGGAAGGATTTTCAGCCTGAAAATGCACACTATAAGGTTTCGCAATATGCTGCCGGCAAAGATTACCATACCGTTATAAAAAAGAAGCTTTACCTCCTGCTCGAATTTATTCTTTCAATTGCTCCGGGTAAAAACGCCAGGGTTTTTACCGATTCAGCACCGGTACTTGAAAGATACTGGGCACAAAAATCCGGGCTGGGTGCAACCGGTAAAAATGCCTGTATCATCTTACCCAAAAAAGGTAGTTACTTTTTTCTTTCGGAAATAATCATCGATCTTGAACTGGACTTTGACACTCCTTTTGAAAAAGATCTTTGCGGAAAGTGCGCACGCTGTATGGATGCCTGTCCCACTGGTGCAATTGCAAACACCGGAGTCATAGATGCAAAATCCTGCATTTCCTATCTTACCATTGAACTCAAAGAAGAAATTCCTGATTCCTTCAGGGGTAAAACTGCCAATTATATTTTTGGTTGTGATATTTGTCAGGATGTTTGCCCGCACAACATCAAATTTGCTACCACGGCAAAAGAACCGGAATTCCAACCCATACCGGCCATCAGTCAATGGGGCAAAAATGACTGGGAAATAATGGATAAACCCTCTTACCGTAAAAATTTTCTGAAAACAGGATCCCCTATTGCAAGGGCAGCATTCCAAAAGCTGAAGGGAAATATTGAATTTACCAAAAATTCGCACACCCCTGAAAAATGATTACCGCGTTTAATCTGTTAGAAAACAATAATTGGGTATAGAACCTGTTCTTAAATTAAACCGATCAGAAAACCGCGAAGTATTTAATAAAAAATAACAGCAAGTCCCTTTTTTTCTCTGTAATTTCGCATTATTGAGTTTATTACCTGTAAATTAACACTTAAAACGAACAAGCCCGGCTTGTTAATCGTTGCTTTAGTAAAATCCCGATAAAAAATGAAGAATTTCAATTATAAAGCCTATCTCCCTTTCCTTTTTGCCATTGTTTTGGCAGTGGGAGTACTTCTCGGACTCAATCTTAATTTTGATCGCACAAGCCAGATACCATCTGAGAAGAAATTCTTCTCCATAGGTTTTGATCGTTATGACAAGATCAATGATATTATCAATTACATCAATGAATCTTATGTTGATACAATAAATCGCGAAGAGCTTACCGAAGACGCCATTGTCAATCTGTTGAAAAATCTTGACCCCCATTCATCCTATATTCCTGCTTCGGCATTCCGCGAACTTAACGACCCACTCATGGGAAGCTTTGAAGGCATTGGTATTGAATTTAATATGATGACCGATACGGTGGTGGTTATCAACCCCATTCCCGGCGGCCCCAGCGAGAGTGTGGGCCTGAGAGCAGGCGACAGGATTATCAAGGTGGAAGATGAATTGATTGCCGGGATAAAAATAGCAACCCAGGATGTGGTAAGAAAGCTCAAAGGCCCCAAAGGAACCAAGGTTAACGTTTCGGTGATGCGGCGTGGCGTTGATGATCTGCTGGAATTTACCATAACCCGTGACAAGATTCCATCTTACAGTCTCGATATTGCCTATATGATTGATGAAAAGACCGGATATATAAAACTCGGCCAGTTTTCTGCCACTACGCACCAGGAATTCCGCATGGCACTCGAACGTCTGAAAAGGCAGGGCATGAATCAGATGATACTGGATTTACGCGGAAATGGTGGTGGTTTCCTGGATGCAGCCATTCAACTGGCTGATGAATTTCTGCAGCCCGAATCTCTCATTGTTTATACCGACGGAAGAAAACGCCCCAGAACTGTTGCAAATGCCCGTCGCAATGGTGGGTTCGAAACTCAGCCATTGATTGTCCTTATCGATGAATGGTCGGCTTCAGCCAGCGAAATCATTGCCGGCGCTGTTCAGGATCATGACCGCGGACTTATCATCGGAAGAAGATCTTTCGGGAAAGGCCTGGTGCAGGAACAGGTTCAGCTGGGCGACGGATCTGCACTAAGACTCACAGTTGCCCGATATTACACACCATCGGGTAGAAGCATTCAGAAACCCTATGATAACGGCTCGGAAGAATACTTTGCTGATTTTATGCAGCGCTACCTTGACGGAGAGCTGGAGCACCCCGACAGTATCAGGTATGATGACTCGCTCCGCTTTGAAACTGAGGGCGGCAGAATCGTTTACGGAGGGGGTGGCATAACTCCTGATATTTTCATCCCTCTCAATACCGAAGAAAGATCACCCTATTTTGTGAAAGTAGCCAATAGGGGACTGATCTATCGATTTGCCTTTGATTTTGCCGACAATAACCGCGACAGAATAGAAGAATATGATACAGCTGAAAACTATGTACGTAGTTTCCAGGTGAATAACATAGTACAGTCATTCATAAAATTTGCTGAAAATGAAGGTGTTCCATTTAAAGAAGATGAGTACCGGGTAGCTGAAACTTTGATAAAAGCACAGATTAAAGCCTACATTGGACGGAATATTTATGGAAACGATGCCTTCTACCCTGTGATGAACCAGCGTGATACTGCAGTTAATAGAGCTCTGGAAGTATTGAACTCTGAAATGATGTTATCGTACCTTACTTCCGGGGAAACTACAGGAGCAGAATAAAGCTAAAAACTGGAATCAAGTCTGATTCCCTTTTTCTATTTCTTTCATAGCATTCAGCGCCAGTTCTACAAATTCGCTGAGGGGAATTCCTGCCTTTTCGCATTCCAGAATGTTTTCACGTTTTACGGAAGCGGCAAAAGCTTTCTCCTTCATTCTTTTCAGGATGGATTTGGGTTTTACGCTCTGTACTTTTTTATCGGGATAAACAAGTGCAGTTGCTGTAATGAGACCGGTAATGGTTTCGCCTGCAGCGAGGGCATAATGAAATTTTTTGCTCCGTTCACGCCCATGGGATGCATACTCGTTATGCAGCATTACGGCTTCCACAATGTCATCATCAATTCCCTTTTCTTTGAGAAGTCTGGCTGTTTCCATGGCGTGTACATTCATGTTGGCATTTGTCATTTCCACGTCAAGGTCGTGGAGCAATCCGGCAAGTCCCCATTTATCGGGGTCTTCATCTAAACGTGCTGCCATGGCACGTAGCACCGCTTCTGATGCCAGGCAATGGGCAATCATTTTGGGGTTTTTAACGTATTCGTGAAGTAAAGTTTTTGCGTCTTCTCTTTTCATTTTATCGGGATTTCAAAACTGCAAATTTAAAGAAAAACATCCTTCCCTAAATCTATGTTGTGTTTCCATAAAAACTATGACTGTATAAACCGGGAACGACAAAACTTCAAAACAACCGATAACGCTTCATACGTTTTACAAACCCACATACTTTTCACTCACTTCCCACAGTTTGTTGGCTACATCCTGTCTGAGAGCTTCAGAAGCAGGTTTTTTTGTTTTTTTCTTTGCAAAATATTCTCCGCTGGTTTTTTCTACTTCGGGTGAAGTCGCCAGATAGATAATGGTTTCAGCGCCTTTTGCAGGAGTCAGCATAAAGGGCTTCATAAGTCCGGTCATTAATTTGGGCATTTTCTCAAATAAGCCGGTAGAAACCAATCCCGGATGAAGGCAGTTAACCGTAACATCGTTACCCCTAAGCATCTGCGAAAGTTTCTTGGTGAAAAGAATATTGGCCAGTTTCGACTGACTGTATACTTTAAAGCTAAAATATCTTTTTTCGTATTCGATATCACCGAAATTGATTTTAAATGTACGGTGCGCATCACTGGAGACATTGATAATTCGGGCAGGGGTGCTATTTTTGATCGTGTCAAGAAGAAGGTTTGTCATGAGAAAAGGCGCCAGGTGATTAACGGCAAAGTTCATTTCAACTCCATCTTCCGAAAGGTTTCTTTTGGTCTCCCATATACCTGCGTTATTGATAAGAATATGTAACTTATCATATTTGCTTTTGAATTCTTTTACAAAATTGCGAATGGAATCAAAAGAACCCAGGTTACAATGCATAAGATCGATTCTGGCATCAGGGGTTTGTTCCAGAATTTCATCTTTCAGAATATCCCCTTTCAGTGAGTCGCGAATGGGTAAAACCAATGATGCCCCTTTTGATGCCAGAGTTTTAGCAGTTTCTTTTCCAATACCTGATGTAGCACCGGTAATTACACATACTTTTCCTTGTAGTTCCATAAACCTAAAGCTTTTTGTAAAGATATAATTTAAAGTGAATCCATAATTTACAACAGTTGAGTAACTCGCGCAAATGTTCATTGTTCATAAATTTGCATTTACGAAGAATACATTTATAGAATTTTAATACAACAGATTCATATTGTAGCTTTATTTAAGAAAACAAAAGCAACTTCCGGCTGTTTAATTGCTCAAAACATCTAAATATGTCAAGGCAAATGGCTTTTCTTATATTCTACTCTATTGTATTATTGATTTACGGATCCGTTAATTATTATATTTATATCCGGGGTATGCAGGCCATTCCTTCCGGTACTTTTTTAAAAACCCTGTTCCCATGGGTTTTCTGGATTCTGGTAGCAACCTATGTGGCCGGCAGAACACTTGAAAAGATTTATCTTTCCTATGCAAGCGACATACTCGTGTGGACCGGTTCCTTCTGGCTGGCTGCCATGTTGTACTTTTTCCTTGCGGTGGTTTTTCTGGATATAATCAGACTGGTAAATCATTTTGTACCTTTTTTACCTGCCTTTATATCAGGCAATTATGAAAAAACGAAGCTGTATGTATTATCAGGTGTTTCAATTTCGGTAATAGCCCTGATTGTACTGGGTCATATCAATACCCTGAACCCCCGAATCAAAGAGATCAGCATTCATATTCCCAAAGATGCCAATGGCATGACAGAACTCAATGCCGTTATGATGTCTGACATCCACCTGGGAACGCTTATCGGTAACGGGCATTTTGAAAAAATTGTTGAAAAAGTAAAAACCATAAACCCTGATATCATTTTTCTTGCGGGAGATGTCCTGGATGAAGACCTTGAACCTGTGCTACGGCAAAATATCGGAGAAACCCTCAAACGTCTTCATGCGCCCATGGGTGTGTATGGTGTGATGGGAAATCACGAATATATTGGTGGAGCAGAACAGGCATACAATTACCTTGTATCTCACGGGCTTAAGATCATTCGCGACAGTGTAGTGAAAATCAATGACAGTTTTTACATCCTGGGGCGTGAAGACCGCGATAAACACAGATTTGCCGGCCAGGAAAGAAAAGACCTGAATGAAATAGTTAAAATGGTCGATCCTGAATTTCCTCTTATTCTTATTGACCATCAGCCTTATTATCTTGAGAAGGCGGCAGAGCTGGGCATCGATCTGCAGCTGTCGGGTCATACACACCACGGGCAATTATGGCCTCTGAATTACGTAACTTCTGCCATTTACACATTAAGTTATGGTTACGGCAAAATTGGTAATATGCATGCATACGTATCCAATGGAGTGGGAACCTGGGGTCCGCCTGTAAGGGTTGGAAACAAACCGGAAATAGTTAACCTGAAAATAACTTTCGGAAAATAAAAAACCGGATGGTTCTTAAAGAATGCATCCGGGCTGTTTTTTATCTTGAAAAACTGCCGTAATCTAAACGACAAATTAATATTCTGTTATTCTTTTTCTTCGCTTTCTTCGTCCTTATCTTTTTTCCAGAACATCAGCTTTTCCATGTACTTATGGAAGTTACTGATAAAATGCTGTGCATAAGTAAAACCGGCTGCGAAACGTTTGAAAAACGATACAATAGTAAACAGTTTTTCCACTGCATTTAAACTTTCCATCAACCTGTTTTCTGCAATGAGCATCTCATAGCGGATTTTGGCCTTTTCCAGCTTAATGTCCTGCAGGGTACGAATGTTTTTAAAACTTTGAGAACTCATATAGTACTGCCGTTATTGATTTTTTTCATCTTCATCATCATCCTTGAAAAAAATATCTACAAGCGATTTGATGATAATGGGGCTGAAAATCTTATTCCTGAATGTATAAAAAACAATTCCGAGTAAAAGATATAATCCTCCGACGATAAGCAATCCCAGTTCTGTGCTTTCCAGAAGATTTCCAAGATATATAGCGACTGCAGCTGAAAGAAAAATAAGTGCAACAAATAACAGCAATATTACAAAGACCCGGGAGGTAACTGCAGTAAGTATCTTAACTGCTTTTTCAAAAGCTGAGATGCCATAGTACGAAATTCTGGTTTCAAGATACTGTCTCAGATTATCCTTTAGCTCGGAAATGTTTTCAAAAATAGTCTTGTTCTCCATTGAATCGCAGATTAAAATTCTCAGCCCTTAAATTCTTCAAAGATAAGGACTAATTAACGATCTCAGGCATATTGCCTTTAATTAATCATGCATCTTCAACTTTTTTGAACTTGGTTTTAGCATCATTGGCAATCTCTTCAACGTATTTTTTCATTTCGTCCATTTTTTCGCCAACTTTTTCGCTTACTTCCTTTCCGATTTCATCAGTTTTTTTCTTCAATTCTTTTCTGGTATCAGTACCTTTTTGAGGTGCGAAAAGAATTCCTGCTGCTACACCTACTGCAGCTCCTACAATAAAACCCACGAGGGCTTTTCCAGTTGATTTATCCATAATAGTATATTTTAAAAATTAAACAATAATTTAAACCA
>SKVR01000222.1 GCA_007129355.1 Bacteroidales bacterium
ACTCAAAAACAAGGTGCCAAACTAACGTTTTTGCCGGGCCCATAGCTCAGTTGGTTAGAGTAGCTGACTCATAATCAGTTGGTCCCTGGTTCGAGCCCAGGTGGGCCCACAAGATAAAAGCCACTTACAAATCTAAATTGTGAGTGGTTTTTTTATTTAGCATACTTTTTAGTATACTCAATCGCGACTTTTTTCCCCACAGAAGTCTAAAAAAAAGCACCCACGACAAACTGCCGAAGGTGCTGATTTTAAATGATTATTTTCTTATCAGGGATTACCCCTTCCATAATAAACTTCTTCATCCATTGCGCTTGAAATGAAATCCCTATAATCTGCTTCATCACATGAATTACCAAAAGATGAGTTGGTAGACATGTACAAAATTGGGGAGGATTTAAATTGTTATAAGTAATTACCTGTCCAGAAATTATTTTGATAAATACCAGCGTTCAACAGCCTTATCATTCCCATTCGGGTCTGTAAGACTAAAAACAAAGTTGGAATCAGAGTATTCTTCAATATCGTATATATTAGTACCACCACCTGTTATGAGAGTTAATTCATGCTCCGTATTGCTCCATTCAAAATCACCCCCAATGAAATTGCCCCCTATATCATCACCTGTACCATCGTCACTGAATTTAACTTTACCTTGGTCGGTACTTTCACTTTCACTGACCAAAACTCCATCTTTAAAGTCCTGCTGGACATATCTGTCTAATTCCCATGTTCCCACGATCCATTTTTCAATGGTTTCTGTTTCATCTTTTTTACAACCTGTAAAAACAGTCAATGCTGTAAGTAAAAATAAGGTTGCTAATGTTTTAACCTGCTTCATAGTTTTTTGTTTTTATTGTTTTTAATTACTGTCCACGCCATACCATGTTATGGACTGGTTTTCATATATTCTTAGAAACTAATTCTCAATCCAATATTCACTCCAAAACTGCCAAATGGTAACTTTTGTTTTAATTCTTTCCTTGGTTGTGAATCGTGTGAATTATCCGTATAACTGTCAACAAATTCAATTTCCTTTTCACGTGTTGTCATATCTGGCAGCTCGTCAGCACCATTACTTGTAGCTTCTGTAACTTTTCCTTTAGTTGGCGCATAGGATAAATTTACCATATTAAGTTCACCGAAAAATGACATATTATCACTCAGGTGAAACATAGCACCTATTCCTGAAGATAATCCCAATGCTATTCCTCCGTTTAATTTCATTTTCAACACATCTATATCTCCCTCATCATTATCAATATATTCATACATTATTGAGCCAGAGCCTATTATCAACCCGAATTTCGCATAAGGATTAATATTTTCAAAACCAGAAGCAATAACAAGAGATGGATTAACTCTTAACATCCTTGATGATAAAGTGTAATCTGTTGAGCCATCTGAATATGTATCCTTTGCATTTGACTTGCCGCCTAAAAGGTAAGAAATACCTAATTCGACTCCAATGTTCTCATTAAACAGATATCCAAAAGCACCTCCTAAATTTAATCCTTTTCCTAATGATACATTTACTTGCTCATATGTGGATGAATTACTCCCACTCGTATAATTGTAGAAGTCGAAATAATATAAATTCTGGGTACTCATGCTAAGCCCATAACCAGTATTTATATTTACATATGCTCCTTGAGCAAAAAGGTTATTTGTAAACAAACTGATTACAAATACCATTAAAAACATTTGAAAATAATTTTTCATTTCATTTAATTTTAAATTTCCTACTCGTAAGGCTTTTCGGATTCGCCCCGCTATTGCTACATAAACGCTGTTATGGGCTGGTTAGCTTGCTGGTGTTATGTCATAAGTTCCGTCACCGTCTATATTTGTCAATTTAATAGTAACAAGCCACTTACCTTCTTTCCCTTCTTCTGATAAACCTGAGAACGAATCATTATCGCCTTCTGGTCTTGTTTTGTTAAACACTTCTTTACCTTTGGCATCATTCAAGATTATTTGAACAGAACCACCAGCGGTAGTAGTAACATCAAAATTAACTGTAGCCTTCTTTTTAGTATTTTTCCATACAAAAGAGAATGTTCCCGAATCACCATCTCCTTCAAAGTCGCCACGTGCCTCTGTGTTTCCTTCAAGTTCTATTGTTCCAGAATATGTGTTTTCTATAACTTCTTTGTTATCATACTTTTCGTACTCTTTTTCACAAGAAGTCATTGTTGTCAATCCTCCAATTAGGACTGCAAATGCTAAAATTTTAATTGTTTTCATTTTCATTTTGTGTTTTTTTGAATTTCCTACTCGTAAGGCTTTTCGGATTCGCCCCGCTTTTTTGAGTGGGTTCCGGTCTCCACTTTGTTCCAATTTCTTTTAATAGCATGCACATGGCAAACATACTAAGAGTTTAATGCTTAACTTTAAGAGAAATGCTGAATTGTGCTTGCAGAAAACTTGTGTATTGTTGAAGGGTTGGGTGGTGTTGGTTGTGGGGGAGCTTACCCCTTGGGTTTGTGAAGGAATTCGGGATTAACAATGTATCAAAATATGTGAGAGCCCATGTTAAAATGGATAGGTCCAGTGAAAGAATAGCCCAAATGGACTCAAAAAGATACCCCGTGTTTCAGGATGAAACCCTTTTTCTTTTAGTTATTGTTTATGGTGAGGCTACATTATTTGTTTATAAAGAGAGGGGCTTGGTGCGTTTCTTTTATCAAACCCATGATGTTGATATAAACCAATTGGTTTATAAAACTTTCTTAATGGAAAGAAGACGGATTGGATATAATAATCAATTCATTCATTCTATTAGAAGTCAACCCATAATACACGATATTTCTCCGGATAATCATTGAAACCAAAATTCAAAGAGATTTTTTACAGACAGACCTCTCTCCCGCACCTGCAGGAGAGAGGTGACTGTATCGTTCCTGGCAGGTTTTACTTCTCTTTCTCCAGTTGCTCAATCCTGATGAAAAGCTCTTCAATCAAATCCTGTTGTTTGTTGATAACAACCTGCTGTTCCTGAATGGCTTTAATGGCTACCACGCTAAAACCGGCATAGTTGATACCCAGGTTGTCTTCTTCTTTATCAGCTGAAACCAGTTCCGGGAATAAGGGTATTACATCCTGGGCAATAAAACCCAGGTTTCCTTTGGCCAGGGGATCACTTTTATAATTGAAATTTAATACTTTTAAATCAAGAACTTTGTCAAGCATATTGTCAGGAGCAACTATATTTGTTTTCAGATTTTTGCTGCTAAGTGCCACATATGCACCATCCGATGCATTGATTCTTGATTTTAGTTCATCATTGAACCGAAACCCCAGGTTGTCGGATACTGCAACATAAAAAGCCCAGTTATTGGTATTGCTGCCGGATTGCTCGATCTGCAAACCTATGTGGGTGTTGTTGGTACTGCCTTGTTTAATGTGCAAATCCCGTGTTGGATTGGCATGGCCAATTGCGGTACGTCCGTTTTTTAAAATCACAAAAGCATCGCTTGGGTTGTTCGACGATGAGCCATTACCTACGACAAAAAGGCGATCATTGCTGTGCCAGGCGGCTGCTGAATTGGGTGTATATGAAGTATTGTGCCTTCCCAGGGCTGTTTCATAGGCAGAAGGGGCAGAAACACGGGAGCCAAATGCAGTGGAAAAGCTTCCTGATGCTTCCGAAAGTCTACCCCATGCCGTGGATGAGGTTCCTGAAGCTTCAGTACGATCACCCCATGCTGTGGACAAAAATGCTGATGCTTCAGTTGAGCCACCCCATGCCGTTGACCTGTTTGCTGTAGCGCGGGTTAAATAACCCCAGGCCGTGGCAGTGAAAGCTGATGCTTCTGTCAATCTACCCCAGGCAGTAGTAGCTACTCCCGATGCTTTGGTATCGTATCCCCAGGCAGAACTATAGGTGCCAATACTGTCCTTGTCCCAATTCGTGGGACCCAAAGAACTGAGCGTTCCTGCCCGAAAAGCAGACTTGTCCGGATACCACATCATCCGGGTCCCTTCTCCGGTTGCCGGCGGATCTCCTGGCTCGTTGGTTAAAACATCACCTTCAAACAGCACGTTCCCTGCTCCGGTTCCTGTGCCATGCACATGAAACCGGGCTGCAGGGTCGTCGGTACCTATTCCCACATTTACATCGGTAGTTACGTTTCCTGTCCCATCACTCCAGTTGATGGTGCCCGGTTCACCCTGTGGTCCTTCGGGGCCCATTTCACCTGGGGCTCCCTGCTCACCGGTCTCACCCTGTGGTCCTTCCGGGCCGGTTTCACCCGTGACTCCCTGCTCGCCGGGCACGCCCTGTGGTCCTTCGGGGCCGGTTTCACCCTGGGGGCCCTGTTCACCTTGCGGCCCTTCCGGCCCCGCTGGCCCTTCCGGACCTGCCTCTCCCTGCGCTCCTTCTGGCCCCTGAATATTTCCGGCGTTGAGCCATGCTTCACCATTCCATACCCACAATTCGCCGTCAATCAAATAAGCATCAGCTATTTCTGCATCATCGGGTAATTCGGATGGGTCATTGAGTGAACCAAGGATGTTTACGCCGGTTCCCGGTTCTCCCTGGGGCCCTTCAGGTCCTTGGGGGCCTTCTGGTCCGGGCTCGCCACCGCTTTCTGCATATAAAGCATAAGGCACACTCATCAGCTGACTGGTGCCCATGGGAATTCCATTTACACTGATCTTTACAAAGTAAGGTCCTGCTGACCAGTCCATATTTTCAAAATCTTCTGAATTCTCAATGCCCACCCGCAGATTTACCAAACCATAGGCATTGGTTTCAGTAGTGTGGATTTCATTAAAAACAACATTGCCATCGATATTGCCCTGCAGCAATTCAACAGAAATATTTACATTTTCATTTTGCTTAGGCTCTCCATTGCTGTCTCTTAAAACGGCCTGATAATTAAACCCTTGGGGAGCCTGTGCCAATGATTTAGAAAAGGCGGGTAAAAGAATAGTTAACAAAATTAAATAGCTTAAAATTATTCCCGGAGATAAATGATCTGACAGGAATGTGCTTACCATATTTTTACTTAGATTTTTCAAATTGTCTGTATTTTTCATGATATTTTTTTAGTTTTTTTCAAACATTAAATGATTACAAGATTTTTATGACAGCTTATTGCTTGATGATCTTAAATGTTTTTACCGGTTTTTTATCCTGTAAAATCCTGATGAAATAAATGCCCGGATCATAGTCGTAAAAAGCAATTCGGGTGTGGGATCCTTCAAGAGGGTTGCCTATAATAAAACGACCCTGGAGGTCATATACTCTGTAAGTAAGGCTTTCGGCCTGCAATTGATTTGTGGAAATGTTCGTATGCCCACGGGTTGGATTTGGAAATGCAGTGATCTGAAAATCCAGATCCGGTTCTTTTGCAATTGTGCTAACCTTAAGCACGGGCTGCTGAAAACCCTGTGTAAGGACAATATCTGCCGAAACAAAGGTTGCAATTATGGTTTCACCCAGTGTCCAGCTCATGGACATTTGCTCCGATTCATGATAATGGCCGGCCGGGGCTA
>SKVR01000106.1 GCA_007129355.1 Bacteroidales bacterium
AGAACAGCACCATGATTTTCACATGCCATCTGCCAGGGAACGATATTGGAGTGGTGTTCCATGGCTGAAATAATAATTTCATCGCCGGCTTTAATGAATTTTTTGGAATAGGAATATGCTACCAGGTTAATTGCCTCAGTGGTACCTCTTGTGAAAATAATCTCATGATTGAAAGCAGCATTCAAAAACATCTGAACAGTCTTGCGTGCTTCCTCATAAGCTTCGGTTGCCTGTTGACTAAGAAAATGAGCCCCTCTGTGTATGTTGCTGTTTTCCTTGTTGTAATATTGCAATATCCTTTCAATAACCGCTTTTGGTTTTTGAGTAGTAGCGGCATTGTCGAGATATATGAGGGGCCGCTTATTGACTTCCTGCTGCAATGCAGGAAACTCACGACGTAACTGTTCAATATTAAATGGCATTTATGCTTTTTTAGAAATTATTTACAAATCCATAATAAGTAACCCGATGGGAGAAAGCGTTTTTAAAACGAAATCAGCACAACTGCCGGTAATTCTCTACAATTTACTCACATCGATATTAAAAACTGTGGGTTCTTTGGTATTGCAGTGTAACATACATTGATCGCAAATTGAAAGTTCGCCTTTCAGACGTTTTTCTACCAGGTGATCAATTCTTTCCTTCAGGGGTTCAATGGAAATACGGCGCACTACTTCTGCCGCAAATGCGTACATGAGTAATTGACGGGCCGCACGTTCGTTGAGCCCTCGTGAGCGCAGGTAAAACATTGCTTCCTGATCAAGCTGACCGACCGTTGCTCCGTGGCTGCATTTAACATCATCGGCATAAATCTCTAACTGCGGTTGTGCATTTGCCCTGGCATCATCGGTAAGTAATATGTTTTTGTTATTTTGATAAGCCAGTGTTTTCTGAGCTTCGCGCCTCACCATGATCTTGCCATTGAAAACTGCAGTGGCTTCATCATCAAGTATCCCTTTGTATAGTTGCTCGCTGGTACAGTTGGGTGCAGCATGATCAACCTCAAGCTGGTTATCAACATGCTGATTGCTATCAACTAAATACAACCCATTGTGTGTAGCATTGCATTCAGGTTCTTCAAGCAAAGAATACACAATATTTTTTGTAAATCCTCCATTAAGTGTTAATGCACTTGAAGTAAGTTTACTATGTTGTTTCTGACTGAAGAAACTGCTGTTGATAACCGCCGAGTTATGCCCTTTATTTTGAATTTTGTAAAAATCCAGAACAGCATTTTTAGCAAGGAAAGCTTCAGAAACACTATTGGTAAAACTGATATTATGTGTCAGAGAATGATCACAATGTACCAAAGTAAGTTCACTGCTATTTTCCTGAATGATCAAATGCCGCGGTTGAAACATTACCGGTTTTTCAGAATTAACAATATTGATTAACTGAATAGGTTTATCAACCTTAACATATTCAGGCACATAAATGAATAGCCCGTCCTGGAAAAAAGCAGTATTCAATGCTGTCAATCCGGGCTGTTCCATTGGAGCAATTGTACCCAGATACTTGTTAACCAGCTCCGGATAAACTTCCATGGCTTTTGAAAGGCTACCTATAATTGTACCGTCTTTCAGAGTTGTTAAAGGAGCATTCTGATATACAAACCATCCATTAAGCAATGTTACACTGAAAGTATCAAGATCATAAACATCGCATGAAAATATTTTTTCAATATCAAACGGGCGACTTTGATTGGTAAAGTCAAAGTCATACACTGCCCGCAGCAGGGGGTCCAGATCGGTAAATCTCCAGTTTTCAGAAGTAATATCGGGAAAACCATTGGTTTTGACAACTTCAATGGCCTTTTGCCTTAAACCGGTAACCGATTCAGGTTCATTTCCCTTGATCAGATCCATATTTTCCTGGAACAGGTCAATCATTCGCTGCTCAGTGCTAATATTCTCAGTGATATTCTGCATATTCTATAAATTACATTTTATATGGCTTCCTGCACACCTGCCTCTTTCCTGATCCATTCATAGCCTTTGTCCTCGAGTTCGAAGGCTAGTTCTTTACCTCCACTCTTCACTATTCTTCCATCATACAAAACATGAACATAATCAGGGATAATATAGTCAAGCAATCTTTGGTAATGTGTAATCAGGATGGTTGAATTTTCGGGGCTTCGAAGTTTATTAACTCCATTGGCTACAACTTTCATGGCATCGATGTCGAGTCCGGAGTCTGTTTCGTCAAGAATTGCCAATTTGGGTTCAAGCATTGCCATCTGAAAAATTTCATTCTTTTTCTTTTCTCCGCCGGAGAATCCTTCATTCACCGAGCGGTTGGTCAGCTTGGAGTGAATATCTACAAGCTTTTTCCGATTCTCCATGAGCTTTAGAAACTCGGCACCACTAAGTGGTTCCAGCCCCAGATATTTTCTTTTTTCGTTAAGAGCAGTACGAAGGAAATTGGCCATGCTGACACCAGGTATTTCAACCGGATACTGGAATCCCAGAAAAATACCCTCACGGGCACGGATCTCCGGGTCCATCTCTAGAAGATCATGACCCATGTAAGTAATTGAACCTTCATCAACGTCAAAAAGGTCGCGGCCTGCAATTACAGAAGCCAGTGTGCTTTTTCCGGTACCATTGGGTCCCATAATGGCGTGCACTTCACCTGCCTTTACTTCGAGATTAAAGTCTTTTAATATGGTTTTTCCATTAATGGAAACCTTTAAATGTTTGATACTTAGCATTATATTATTCTTTTGATTGTTCGATCAGTTTTTTAAAAGATTCAAGATTTGTAGCATACCTGGTAAAGAATATTTTGGCAAATTCCTTAAAAGCTTCCTCATTAAACTCACCGGTTTCTTCCATAAGCAGAATTACCCGTACGTCTTTTTGATTCATATCTTTTATCTGTGCAAACATTTCGTCAGGAATGGATATTTTATTGTTTTCTACTTTGGATTTAAAAGCTAATGTTTTCATAAAAAAAAATTTTAGAGCTATTTTATAAGAGAAATTGGGGAAGAGTATAATGAGTATAATTAGCCAACACTACCTTCCAGGCTTATGGATAATAACTTTTGTGCTTCAACAGCAAACTCCATTGGGAGTTTGTTTAGTACTTCCTTGGCATAGCCATTTACGATAAGGCCAATGGCTGCTTCCATGTCCATCCCTCTTTGCAGGCAATAAAACAACTGGTCTTCAGAAATTTTACTGGTAGTAGCTTCATGCTCGACTATGGTGGATTTGTTTCCTACCTCAACATAGGGAAAAGTATGCGCACCACATTTATCGCCCAGGAGCAATGAGTCGCATTGGGAAAAATTACGTGCATTTTCAGCTTTGCGCGATGATTTTACCAATCCGCGGTAACTGTTATTGCTTTGTCCTGCCGAAATACCTTTTGAAATGATGGTACTCTTGGTGTTTTTTCCAAGGTGTATCATTTTGGTGCCGGTATCGGCCTGTTGCATATTATTGGTGACTGCTACAGAATAGAACTCACCTTTGGAGTTATCACCCAGCAATATAACACTGGGATATTTCCAGGTAATAGCTGAGCCTGTTTCAACCTGAGTCCATGAAATTTTTGAGTTTTCGCCTTCACAGATACCCCGCTTTGTTACAAAGTTGTAAACTCCACCCCGACCTTTTTTATCGCCGGGCCACCAGTTCTGAACGGTTGCATATTTTACTTCTGCATCTTTCATGGCAACGATTTCAACAATAGCTGCGTGAAGCTGGTTTTCATCGCGCATAGGAGCAGTACACCCCTCCATGTAACTGACGTAACTTCCTTCTTCAGCAACTATGAGGGTTCGTTCAAACTGACCGGTATTGGCCGCATTAATCCTGAAATAGGTTGACAGCTCAAGGGGACTCCTTACACCTTTTGGAATATAACAAAATGATCCATCGCTGAAAACCGCCGAGTTAAGTGCAGCATAATAATTATCAGTGTAAGGAACTACCGAACCCATATATTTTTTGATAAGTTCGGGATATTTTTGAACAGCTTCGCTGAAAGAACAGAAGATTATTCCTTTTTCGGCCAGGGTTTCCCTAAAAGTTGTGGCAACTGAAACACTATCCATTACTGCATCTACAGCAACACCGGCAAGCATCTTTTGCTCTTCGAGCGGAATGCCAAGCTTCGCAAAAGTTTCAAGCAAGTCAGGATCAACCTCATCAATGCTTTCGTATTTGGGCTTTTTTCTGGGTGCTGAATAGTAAATTATATCCTGAAAGTCAATGGGGGGATAGTGTACATGAGCCCATTTGGGTTCTTTCATAGTTTTCCAGTGGCGGAAAGCTTTAAGCCTGAACTCAAGCATAAACTCAGGCTCATTCTTTTTTGCTGATATGAAACGTATAGTGTCTTCGTTTAGTCCCTTTGGGGCCTGATCCATTTCAATATCAGTATAAAATCCATATTTATACTCGGCACTGGTTAATTCATCCAGTATGTCATTATTTTTATCTTCTGCCATTTACTTATTTCCTTAAAAGGTCAGTCTAATTGTAATTTATAACAAATAAGGCCTGCACTTGTTGGTAGTTTTTATTATAAAATCTGGCCCTTATGCTTATTTAGATTAATTACAAATTGCGATGCAAATATACAAAACCCCTTATACTTAATCAAAAGAAAAGTTGTATAGTTTCTGGTTTTACAATAGTTTTTCATAAAAAAACAATTAGCTCTAAGGTCAACAATTCAAACTGAAATTATTTACTGTACTTTAATGGACAATGCTGTTCATTTATGAACAAAAAGATTAATAAACAGTCGCATCATCTTAATGCTTTAAGATATTAATCCTCTGACAGAATGACCATTATGCCAGTTGGCATATTTTTAGATATTTTTAACAGCAAAAGCTCATACCTTATGTTGCATAATTACATAAAAACATCCGTAAGAAGTATTACCAAGCAGATGTTTTATTCGGTACTCAATATCCTTGGATTTAGCCTGGGTATTGCTCTTTTTATTTTTATCAGTCTGTTTCTGTACGAGCAATTTTCTTATGACCGCTGGTATAAAAATCACCCTCAAATATATCGTGTTGAATTGGGCGATTGGGGCATTTTAGGCCCAATTTATGGAAGGTTATTACAAGATGCCTCTGCCGATATAGAAAAAACTCTACGCATGAACAACAGCTGGGGGCATAATGCACCTGTAACCGTGCAAAACAATGATAATGTATTAAGAATACCACATTTAATACTGGCCGATACCACTGTTTTCAGTTTTTTTGAATTTCCGTTTATTGAAGGTTCAGCAAAATATGCTTTGTCTGACAAAAACAATATAGTTCTGACACGAAGTGAGGCCATCAGGCTTTTTGGCAAAACCAATGTAATTGGCGAGGTTGTAAGACTGCATGATAGGTTTAACTTAACCGTAAGCGGAGTAATTGAGGATATAAAACGTTTTCACATTGAAATTAAAGCCATTGGCTCATTTCAGTTATTTGCTGATATTTTCTCTCCTGAATATATGGAAAGCACCG
>SKVR01000126.1 GCA_007129355.1 Bacteroidales bacterium
AATTATTTCACCGGAGCATTTTCTAACGTTTCCACAAGAAAATCCCAGAAAAGCCCAACGGTTTTAATATTTACCATTTCGTCAGGCGAATGGGGGTTGCGAATGGTGGGTCCGAAGGAAATCATATCCAGGTTGGGATAAACTCCGCCAATCAAGCCGCACTCAAGGCCGGCGTGAATTACTTTTACTTCAGGGATCCTGCCAAATTTCTCATGGTAAACATTCTTCATCGTTTGCAATATGGGCGAATTCACATTGGGCTTCCAGCCAGGGTAGGAACCTGCATGCTCCACTTCTGCGTCTGCCATCTCAAATACCGAGCGCATCATGTTGCAAAGGTCATCTTTAGCTGAATCAACTGAACTTCGTTGCAATGTGCAAACTTCAACTTTGCCCTTGTCGGATTTCACTATGGCCAGGTTGGTGCTTGTTTCCACTACCTCGGGCATGTCATCGATCATGCGGATGACACCATTAGGGCAAGCATAAATTCCATTGAAAAGGTTCGTTGCAATTTTGGGGTCAATAACAGTGTGCGGAACCTCTGTCTTACTTACCTGCAAAACAAAATCAGATTCTACGTTTTTGAGCTCATTTTTGATTTTCAAGCTCAATTCTTTTACAAGATTCTCAAAGTTCTCTTCATGCTCCTTAGGAACTATTACAATGGCGGTTGCTTCGCGCGGAATGGCATTGCGTAGGCTGCCACCATCGATGGAGTTTAATTGCAGGCTGAAATCGCGGTTTGCCTGCCAAAGCAAACGGTTCATGATTTTATTGGCATTGCCGCGACCCAGTTTGATATCCAACCCGGAATGTCCGCCTTTGAGGCCCTTTACATCTACCTTATATGCTTCTACAGCTCCAACAACATCCGTTTCATCATAATGAAACAAGGCATTGGTGTCAATGCCGCCGGCGCAACCTATGTAAAGTTCGCCCTCATCCTCCGAATCCAGGTTTATAAGAATATCTCCCTTCAAAAACCCTTCTTTAAGGGCAAAAGCACCTGTCATACCTGTTTCTTCGTCAATAGTGAAAAGGCATTCAACAGGCCCATGTTCAAGATCATTGGCAGCAAGCACAGCCATAGCAGCCGCTGCACCAATGCCGTTATCGGCTCCGAGGGTGGTGCCGCGGGCTTTTACCCATTCGCCATCAATCCAGGGTTGAATAGGGTCTTTCTCAAAATCGTGCTTCGTGTCATTGTTTTTCTGGGGAACCATATCAAGATGGCCCTGCAAAACAATGGTCTGACGGTTCTCGTATCCCGGAGTAGCGGGTTTTCTTATAACAACATTACCCACTTCGTCTGTTATGGTCTCAAGTCCGAGATCCTCTCCAAACTTTTTCACATAGGCAATGATTTTCTCCTCCTTTTTGGATGGGTGGGGAATATTGCAAATGTCTTCAAAATAATTCCAGAGGGGTTTGGGTTCAAGGTTTGATAATACTTTACTCATAATTTTATGTTTTTAGGATTTCATTAAAGGTGATCAGCTTTTGTATGTATAGGTGCGAAAAAAATCGGGTTAGCCCTTCTTCTTCAGTATCTTACTGCGTTTTAAATGCCCTGCCTGCTTATGCATAAATTAACGGAAATAATATGGGAACATTTAAATATAATGGTTTGCAAACCTAAGGATTTTTTAGGTATTGCAATGGTAAAACGTTATAAAATTAACGAATCAGATATTAACTCTTAAGATTCTTTCTTTGGGAAAATATGTGCTGCTTTTTTGGTTTCAAAAAAATCTTCAGTGAAAAAATCCGTAAGATTAAAGATTTTGTAGTTGTAAGATATACTTCGTAATTCTTCATTAAATTCTCCACCCTTCAGGTAAAGAACTCCATTGTATAGTTTGTTCTTTCCACCGGATTTAATTTTATTTCCTGTCCATTCCATAAATACTGGTAAAGCGGTAACTGCACGGCTGACAATAAAGTCAAATTTTCCGGGAACTTTTTCAGCCCTATCACGTAGGGGAGTTACATTATTTAGTTCAAGAGCCCCCTTTACTTCACTGACTACCCTGATTTTTTTCTCAATGGAGTCAACCAGTGTAAAATGACATTCAGGAAATAAAATGGCGAGTGGAATACCCGGAAAGCCCCCGCCTGTGCCAACATCCATAATATGTGTTCCGGGAACAAAGTTGATTATTTTAGCTATGGATAAAGAGTGTAAAACATGATGGGTGTAAAAATTATCCATGTCTTTACGTGATATTACATTGATTTTACTGTTCCAGTCTTCGTAAAGAGGCTTTAACTGTTCCAGTTTCTCAATTTTTAACGGATCAAGTTCAGGAAAATATTTTCTTATGATTTCCATTATCAAAGTTTTTAACAAATCAACACCAAAATTAATGATTTATTAAAGGAATTGCTGCCTGTTGTTGTGGATTAAAATGTATCTGTAATCAGTTGAATTTGCCGAAAAATAATTAGGTTTGTAATTGAAACCGGT
The DNA here is from genome assembly GCA_007129355.1 of Bacteroidales bacterium. Classification (GTDB taxonomy): domain Bacteria; phylum Bacteroidota; class Bacteroidia; order Bacteroidales; family UBA7960; genus SKVR01. Next base: position 2,471 of record SKVR01000126.1, read on the forward strand.
TTTTTTAATTTTCGAATACATCTGAAACTATGCAATTATCAATAAATAGTTCAAAATTTTTCATTTTCTTACTGATATCGCAGCTCAGTTTTCATACATATTGTATTTCCGGAGCTTTTGCTCAGCAGCAGATGTCACTGGAGCAGTATATTGAAACCTATAAGCAAATTGCTATGGAAGAAATGCACCGGCACGGTATACCTGCCAGTATTAAACTGGCACAGGGTATTTTGGAATCGGGGTTTGGCAACAGTGATCTGGCGGTTATCGGTAATAATCATTTTGGTATTAAATGTCACGGATGGCAAGGACGTACTTTTCATAAAGATGATGACACCAGGGATGAGTGTTTCAGAGCTTATGATGATCCGCTGCAATCCTTTCGTGATCATTCTGATTTTCTGACCGGACGCGCGCACTATTCAGATCTTTTCGAACTTGATATAACCGATTACCGCGGATGGGCCCGTGGTCTTAGGCGTGCCGGTTATGCAACCAATCCCCGTTATCCCGATCTGCTTATTGGTATTATTGAGCGAAACAGTTTATATGAATATGACAGGCAGGTGGCAGGTACTCTTGCCGGTCGAAATCCTTCTGCAATTTCATCAAGACCTGCACGAAATACAGGTCAGCAGGGTACTACGCAGCGAACACAGGTTTCATCTTCTGACCGTGAGGTTCATTTAAACAACAGGATAAGGTATGTTTACGCCAGGGCCGGAGACACACCCGAAAGCATTGCAGAAGAAATTGGTATGTGGCCCAGAGAGATATACAGGTACAATGAGATGGAAAGAAGCGGCATTTTAAAGCCCGGGCAAATTGTTTACCTGCAACCCAAAAGAAGGAGAGGTAGCGAGCAATATCATTTTGTAAAAAGCGGGGAAACCATGTATGATATTTCGCAGCAATATGGCGTTCGCCTAAATGGCCTTTATCGTCGCAACAACATGGAAGAAGGGCAGGAGCCAATGACCGGACAAAGAATTTATTTGCGTGGAAGGGCCAGGGATTAAACCATGTTTCCGGAAATAATTCCGGCAGAAAAAGCCAAAATTTAACGGATTGCAAGTTCAAACGCACCCTTTTCCCTTACGGGCCAGCAATCAATACCTAAATTTTTACATTCTTCAACCCATCGTTGGCTGTTTCGGAAACTGTTGGAACTGTCAATTATGATTGATGATTCGGGATATAAATCGTTTAGCTTTTCGATTGAAATACGTGGATTACGTGAAATAATCAGATAGTTTATCCCTTCGGTAATCTCTGAATAATCGGGAACACTTTCGGGTTTAATGATCCTGATGGTTTGGCCCGCAAAATAAATGAATGGTCCTCGTTTATAAATTCCATTGGTAATATATTTTTCATCTTCAGGATTAATAATACCCTGAACTTTTCCTGCAGTACCCATCTTCAGCCGATTTTCATTTACATGAAATGTTAAATTACGAGGGTTGGAAAGGGTTGTTTCGCAGGCCATAAAATAACAGCTTTTTCCGTTAAAAAAGTCAATTGCAGTTCCATTGGGTACCTGGTATACAACCAGCCGCTGCTGACGATCATTCTGAATATGGCGCATTGATAACGAAACACTCAGCAGGAGCCCGGCCAGAAGCATAGCAAATGCATAGGATTTTCTGGCCGAAACCCAAAACATGCCTGCAACCACGATCAGCCCGAAAATGAATAATGTTTCATGAAATGTAATGAAAATATTCAGGGAAACTGAACCGGGAAGCCCCTCAATTATCCGCACAATATTGTGCAATATCAAGACAATGAACGATAAAACCATACCTGCAATCTGCGACAGAAAGTTTATGGGAGAAACTATAAAAAAGAAAATGCCGGTTTTAATGATCAAACCTGTAAGAGGAATTACTGCCAGGTTGGTAAGCAGGAAATAATTGGGAAACTGGTTGAAGTAATATAATGCAAGTGGGCCGGTCCCCAGCTGGGCTGCCAGCGATACTGTAATAATTCCCCAGGAATAATTAAGGACAGGATTTTTAAAATAGAGCAGTTTGTAAAACATAGGCTGCAGCCACACAATGCTTATTACTGCAATATATGAAAGCTGAAAACCAATCCTGTTGATGATAAACGGATCCAGTATTACCAGGAATAATGCTGATGCAGCCAACGTATTATAGATGTTTGTACTGCGGCTGAAACTTTGTCCGACAGCTACAAAACTGAACATCGTTGAAGCCCGCATCACCGATGGTGAAAATCCTGTTATAGCTGCATAAAACCAGATTAATAGGATGATTACCATGGTTTTAATAACCCTTCCCCGCGGAAATTTTTTGAGAAAGCTCAGCAAAATATTTAGCACAAGAAAGATAATGCCTACATGCAGTCCTGATACACACAAAATATGCATAGCTCCTGCGCCAGCAAATTCCCGCTGCAGATCTTCATCCAGATAATCGCGATAACCCAGCAATAATGCCGATGCCACAGAAAATTCCCGGCCTTTTATGTTGTTGGCTTCCAAAGTTTCGAGTGCTTTTTGCCGCATTTGATGGGCAAATGAAACTATGATGTTTCCTTCATTGCCATCGCCTTGGTACCATTGACCTGAACGTCGGTAAACCTGGTGGAATATATTCTGATTAGCAAGAAAATTCTTAAAATTGAATGCATTGGGGTTTTGCGGGGGGCTGACTTCCTGAAAGTTATTTTCAATAAATATTATATCGCCATATTTTATAGATGCTGATATTGAATCCTTTTCAAGGTAGGCAATGAGTTTGCCTTTTACCTTAAACATTGAATCACCTGATAAAATGTGGGTTGTCCGCCCCACAATCTGATACGTATTGGTTTTTTCTGAAACCGGTTCAATTAGCCTGATTCTTAAAAGAGAATTCTCATAATTAAAATTGCTGAAATGATCAGAATGATTTTTTTCATACCGCCCCTGTGCAAGCAGATAACCCGCTAAAACCATAAAAAGCATGATGTTTAGCCCGAAGGCGAAACGAAAGCTGAAGTTTTGCTGTAAACGCCATTCTATAAACACTGATGCCAATAAGAAAATACTAATAACCAAAAGAATTAATGACAAAGAAAAATTATATTCGATTCGGGTGAAAAGAATAATCCCGGTTAAAACCGGAATAATAATCCTTACAAGGGGAATGTTAGAGTAATGTGTCATACACCCAAAATTTACTTCAAGTTAGTAAAAGATGAGTTAAAAAACAAGTATAATGTGATGAATATCGATTGGAGTTTACCAGACTTCTTTGGTTTCCATGTAAATTATGGATGAATTCCTATAGTAAAAATTCAGAATTTCCTCACGTGAGTGGCCATGTCGGGCGCGTTGCATGGCACCTTCCTGGCATAAACCTACTCCATGGCCATATCCTTTTCCTGTAAGGTGCAGGTTTTCACCGTCGGAAAGAACAGAAAAGTAAGTAGACCTTAATCCGAAATGTTCACGAACATGCCTAAGCTGAACTCTTTCACCGGGATCCATGAAATGTCTTCTGGAAGATTGTCTGAACCCGGTAATTCCCTTCCATTCATTTTCTGTTGGGTTGTATCCGAATCTACGCTGCAAAAAGCTTCTCATATCATTTGCCTTAATGGTGGTTTGCCAGTGAGCTCCCGGCATATCAGTACAATAGGTATCCTTGTCGCTTCTTAGGTAAGGCAATGCTTCTGTCCATAAATCCTCAGAATTTACAGTTTCGCCACCACAGTTGGCATGGTATACTGTATTTAGAAGATTGTCGTTGCGGTCAACCACAACTTCGCCGCGACTTCTGTTAACAGCAGCAATTATACTGGCTTCGGTCGATTTCCCGTAATATGCCTGGCAATGCACCCTGTCACAAAGATGAAATCCTTCATGCGAATGTCGTTCAAGGTTTCGCAGTGCATAAGTACGGATAATAATGGCCTGTACCTGGTAAAAAATATCATGATGGTTGAACCCGGATTCCCATTGCACCGTGCCGGCCACATAACTCTCAAAGGGAACAGAGTTTACAAGGGAAAAGCTTCCATTTTCAACATCAATCTTCAGATCACCGTCATATCCTCTTAAATCAAGGTTGCGGTTTGATGGGTTTAGAATAAATGAATTATGGAATGCTGCTCCCTGAAGTTTTATATCGATCTCAGTAAAAAGCACGGAATCATTGCGAATGATATTGAATTGATTACCTCTTCTTTCAAAAGTTATGGTTGAGAAAGGCGTGATTTCCAATAACTTTTCATGTTGGTTGTTGCAAACCAGATACCTGCCGTGAGTTACTGTAAAATTGAACCGGTTGATGCTTTCACCTGAAAAAATTCCCACATCAATTATTTCGGGAATAGTTCGGCCAGAAGTTTTTTGGGCAAAGAAAAATAAACCGATGAAAAATATGATTAAGTATTTCAGTCGCATATCACTCATTTAAAAAATCGAGAATTGCTTTAGCTGCTTTTAGAGATGCTCCGCTTCCTCCAAGTTTTATTCGTAAGAATGCATATTTCTCCATAACTGTATTTCTGTGTTTCTGATCGGTTGTAATTCGCTTTAATTCAGATACAAGTTTACGTGTGTTAAAATCATTCTGAATCATTTCTTTTACTACCTGCTCATCCATGATTAGGTTTACCAGCGAAATATATTTTATATCAACCAGATTTTTGGCAATAAAGTAAGAAATCGGTGATGCTTTATAGCAAACGATCTGGGGCGTTCCAATCAGCGCTGTTTCCAGGGTTGCAGTTCCTGATGTTACCATGGCAGCCTTTGCATTACGCAGGAGATTGTAAGTTTGACCATATATTATGGGCAAATTCTTTCCATTAGTAAATTTATTATAGAAATTATCCGAATGCGCCTTAGTTCCTCCTATTACAAACTGATAATCAGGGAAATGTTCGCTTACCTTGCACATGGTTGGAAGCATTTTGCTTATTTCCTGTTTTCTGCTTCCGGGTAACACTGCTATAATGGGAGTATCTGGCAAATTATTCCTTCTGATAAACTCCGGAAATGAATCTATATCTGGCTGCACTTCAAGTGCGTCAAGTAATGGATGACCCACAAATTCTACCGGGTAGTTATATTCTTCATAAAATTGTTTTTCAAACGGAAGAATTACCAGCATTTTGTCAACATCGCGCCTGATCTTTTTAACCCTCGATTTGTTCCATGCCCATACCTGTGGAGAAATGTAGTAAATGGTTTTGATGTTATTTTTCCTGGCAAATTCGGCTATTCGGAGATTAAAGCCGGGGTAGTCAATAAATATTACAGCATCGGGTTGGTATTGAAGGATATCTTTTTTGCAAAGTCTGATGTTTTTCAGTATGGTTGACAAGTTAATCAGGACTTCAACAAACCCCATAAATGCCAGTTCATTAATATGTTTTACAAGTGTAGCTCCCTGTTCATGCATAAGATCGCCACCCCAGGCTCTGAATTCAGCCTCAGGGTCGCGAAGTTTTATGGCCTTCATAAGGTTTGATGCATGCAAATCTCCCGATGCTTCTCCTGCTATCATGTAGTACTTCATTTTGACTTATACGGAGATCGGGAATCAAAAGTTCTGGGTTTTTATTAAAATTCAATTATTAATGTTTGTAAATCTATCAGGTAATACATGGTTTTTTTATACTTTCGTGGAGTTTTGAAAAACTGAACAGATGATTAAGAGAACAAGCATCCAAAAACTGGAATTAAAAACTGCCATACAGGGATTCCCGGGTTCATTTCATGATATGGCAGCACGAAAATTTTTCCCCGGTTCATTAATTGAAATTCTTCCCTGTTTTACATTTAAAGAGTCATTTGACCTTGTTAAGCAATTAAAAGCAGATGTTGCGGTAGTGGCCATCGAAAACTCTCTTGCCGGTTCTTTACTTCCCAATTACGCATTATTACGCAATTCGGAATTAAAAATATTTGGAGAAATATACCTTAGGATCGAACAGCATCTGATGGCCCTTAAGGGGCAGGCTCTGGAAGATATAAATGAGATCCAGTCGCATCCCATGGCCATAATTCAGTGCGAAGAATTTCTTGAGCCATTGCGTAAAAAAGGTATTAAAATTATTGATACTCCCGATACAGCGCTGAGTGCAAGTGAAATTTCTGAAAAACAATTAAACGGGGTAGCCGCATTAGCATCTTCCCTGGCAGCAGAAATGTATGATTTAGCCATTATCCGCCATGGCGTGGAAACCAACAAGCGGAACTTTACACGTTTTCTGGTGCTTACATCACCTGAGAATTACGAGTTGATCCAACAACATCACCAGGCTCATCATGCCAATAAAGCATCCGTTTGTTTTTCACTTTCTCACAAAGTTGGCAGCCTGTCGCAAATACTTTCTGTGCTTGCTTTTTATAATATTAATCTCACTAAAATACAATCAGCCCCCATTATTGGTCGTGAATGGGAATATTTTTTTTATGTTGATCTTATGTTTGAAGATAAAAAAATGTATTTGAGTTCACTTGATGCTATACGTCCACTTACAGACCAGTTGCAGATCCTTGGGGAGTATCCATCAGGAAATAATCAGTGAGTTATAATCTTATATATGCCCTGAGTAAATCACATTTCAGCTAAAACGCTTAAGGGATATTTGAGAAATAAAGTCAGACTGACCGGTCTTACTAACTTAAAATCAGAGCTTGTCTTTGATGTACTTGCCGGTATATGATTTCTCGCATTTTACAAGCTCCTCGGGAGTTCCTTCAAATATAAGATTTCCCCCGTTTTCACCACCCTCCGGGCCCAAATCAATTACCCAGTCGGCCGATTTGATTATTTCGGGATTATGTTCAATGATAAGAATGCTGTGTCCGTTTTCAATGAGTGCATCAAAAGCCTTGAGGAGGACATTAATATCGTGAAAATGCAACCCTGTCGTGGGTTCGTCAAATATAAAAAGTGTTTTTTGCGAATTAATTCCTTTTGATAAAAAGGATGCCAGTTTGATTCGCTGGGCTTCGCCTCCCGAAAGTGTACTTGATGACTGGCCTAGTTTAATATATCCTAAACCTACATCCTGCAATGGCTTTAGTTTTGATGCTATCCTTTGGGAGGGCTGTGGCTTCTCTTTTGCATTTCCGAAAAAGTCAATGGCTTCGTCTACAGTAAGGTCCAGGATTTCATTTATGGATTTATTCTGAAATTTGATATCAAGAATCTCCTCTTTGAAACGTGTGCCATTACAACTTTCGCATTTAAGACTTATATTGGCCATGAATTGCATTTCAATTTTTACTTCGCCTTCACCCTCACACTCGGGGCAACGCCCACCTTCAATATTAAAACTAAAATATCCAGGACTATAGGCACGGGCTTTTGCAAGCGGATTCTGAGCATATAAATTCCTGATCTCATCATATGCTTTAATGTAAGTTACAGGATTTGACCTTGATGATCGGCCAATGGGGTTCTGATCAATAAACTCGACATCATTTAATGCGCTGTAATCGCCGTTTATCATATCGAACTTTCCTGTTTTTTCACCATAACCACCGTACATCTTCTTAAGTGCAGGGTACATAATGTTTTTGATCAGGGTGGTTTTACCCGACCCACTTACTCCACTTACCACAGTCATCACATGAAGCGGAATTTTTACTGAAAATCCTTTAAGATTGTGCTGTCTTACCCCCTGAAGTTCAATGAACTCCTTCCATCTTCTCCTTTTTTCGGGCAATTGTATCTGGAGTTTCTTGCTAAGGTATTTTGCTGTATAGCTTTCCTTGTTTTTTAGTAATTTTTGAAAGTCGCCCTGGAATACTACCTGTCCGCCGTTCGCACCTGCCAGCGGTCCGATATCTATAATCTGATCAGCAGTTCGCATAATGTCTTCATCATGCTCCACCACGATAACCGTATTGCCCAGATCTCTTAGTCTTTTCAATACTTTTATCAATCTGTGTGTATCTCTCTGATGCAAACCAATGCTGGGCTCATCAAGAATATACAGAGATCCAACAAGGCTGCTACCAAGTGAAGTGGCAAGGTTAATCCTTTGCGATTCACCACCCGAGAGGGTAGATGAAAGCCTGTTAAGTGTAAGATAACCAAGACCCACATCATTAAGGTATTCAAGACGATTGTTAATTTCAATAAGCAACCGTTTGCCCACTTCTCTGTCATGTTTGTCCAGTTCAATGTTCCGGACAAAATCATAAAGCTTGTCAAGGGGCATAAGAACCAGTTCGCTGATGCTTTTTCCGATAATCTTAACATAGTTTGCATCTTTTCGCAGGCGGGTGCCCAGGCAGTCGGGGCAGGTGGTTTTACCGCGATAGCGTGCAAGCATTACCCGATATTGTATTTTGTATGTATTTTCTTCAATCATTTTGAAGAATTGATTCAGCCCGCCAAAGTATTTATTTCCATCCCATAGAAGTTGCTTTTGTTCCGGAGTAAATTTATAAATGGGTTTATGTATGGGGAATTCAAATTTATATGCATTCTGGACGAGCTGTTCTTTCCATTCGCTCATTTTTTCACCCTTCCAGCAAACTATGGCTTCATCATAAACCGAAAGGCTTTTGTTGGGTATAACTAGGTCTTCATCAATGCCAATAATACTTCCAAACCCTTCACAGGTTTTGCAGGCACCAAAGGGGTTGTTAAAGGCAAACAGATTAACAGAAGGTTCTTCGAAAGTGATTCCATCCAGTTCAAATCGATTTGAGAAATATTCTTTTTGTTTCCCTCTGCGATTTTCATATTCCAGCATGCATTCCCCCTGACCTTCATAGAAGGCGGTTTGAGCTGAATCTGCAATGCGCGATTTCAGGTCGTTGTCGCTGGGAGTGACTGAAAAACGGTCAATTACGATCAGAGGTTTTTTGTTGATGTTAATATTATCGATGTCAGGAAGAATATCTTCAATCTTAGCAATTTCATCATTAAGCATTATTCTCGAAAACCCTTGTTGAAGTAATATACTGAGATGTTGGGAAAAATTCCTTCCGGGGTCCACATCAATGGGTGCAAAAAACATGACTTTGGTATCTTCAGGAAGGTTCATTACAAAGTCAACTACATCTGTTACTGTGTGTTGTTTAACCGGATTTCCCGAAACGGGTGAAAAGGTTATGCCGATCCGGGCATAAAGTAATTTCAGGTAATCATAAATTTCGGTGGTGGTGCCCACAGTTGAGCGCGGGTTTCGTGTATTTACCTTTTGTTCAATGGCAATGGCCGGTGATATGCCTTTGATATAATCTACCTCGGGTTTGTTCATGCGACCCAGAAACTGCCTTGCATAGGAGCTCAGACTTTCCACATAACGACGCTGGCCCTCCGAATACAAAGTGTCAAAAGCCAGAGATGATTTACCTGATCCTGATAAGCCGGTAATTACAACCAGTTTCTTCCTTTCTATGGCGACATTTACCGATTTCAGGTTATGAACACGGGCACCTTTTATAAGGATATAATCTTTAGAACTAAGTTTATCTATATCTTTTTCAATATTCATTTTCTTTCTGCCGATAAATTTTGCAAAATTACCACATCTTATTGGATTATTGGATAATGAGTATACTAATTATATCAATCCAAGTTTGACCGGTTAAGGCCAGGATAAGCTGGCTATGTAATAATTGTTCTTTTTTTAACATTTTTTTTGCTCCTACTTCTGACAGAAGGTGTATTTAAGACTATTATGGAATAATAATTGCATAAAATGAAATGTATTTGAAAGTATCTGTGTTGATTAATTTTTTGTTTAAAAAATACATTACTACGGTGAATTAAATTGCTTTTTTGTCTAAACTATTATCAAGAAATGAAGCAAAAAAAATAATTGGATACTCCCAAATAAAAAAAAAGATTTATATTTGTGATTAGTGCAGATGCATTTTATCGCATTTTCATTTATTTATTAACCATTAAAATTTAAAGGAGACCGCCTATTTAAAGAACAATACTCTTGATTTAAATACTAAAATGGAGGCCATTGTTATGAATGACCGCAAAACTAGCGATCAAGAGTTAGTTCGCCTTTACATTAATGGTGATCACTCATCCCTGGAAGCTTTAATTAAAAGACATCAGAGAAAAATCTTTTCTTACATTATGCTTATTGTAAAAGATAAGCATGTTGCAGAAGATGTATTTCAGGATACATTTATTAAAGTAATTAATACGCTTAGAGCAGGCTCTTACAATGAAGAGGGTAAATTTCTTCCCTGGGTAATGCGAATAGCGCATAATCTCATCATTGATTATTTCCGTAAATCCAAGCGGATGCCTTTTCTCGAAAATAGTGAGGAATACGATATCTTCGAAACATTGAGGATATTTGACCAAACTATTGAAGATAAAATGATTATTGAACAGATTCACCGCGATGTAAAAGCTCTTATTGAATATTTGCCAGAAGAGCAGAAACTTGTATTAAAGATGCGGCATTATTCTGATATGAGCTTCAAGGAAATAGCAGAACAAACCAATGTGAGTATCAATACTGCGCTTGGTCGCATGAGGTATGCTCTAATCAATTTAAGAAAGTTAGTGGATGAGAAATCAATCATTCTCACACGATAATAAATAATATTTCTATTGGTTTTATATCGGGTAAACTCATTTGCTTTTTATTATACCTTTGCCGGCATTAATACCGGCATTTTCTTATAATATGGAGATCCTGAAAAATATTTCCCTCAAAAATTACAATACCTTTGGAGTTGATGCGAAGACAGCATATTTTAGAGAGTTATCTGAAGAAAAGGAGCTGCCATCTTTGTTGCACTGGATAGAAAAAAATCGTATTCCTTATTATCTGCTGAGTGGCGGAAGCAATGTATTGTTTGTTGATGACTTTCCAGGTATTATTATCCAGATAAATATAAAAGGGATTAAAAAAATCGATGAATCCGATGACCATGTCTTTGTTCGTTCAATGGCAGGGGAAAATTGGGAGGATTTTGTGGAGCTTTGTCTGAAGAATAACTGGGGTGGAATAGAAAATCTTACACTAATACCAGGTAATGTGGGCACAAGTCCCATGCAGAATATAGGAGCTTATGGAGTGGAAATTAAAGATAGTTTCCACGAATTGCAGGCAATGGAATTAAAAACCGGTATAATAAAAACTTTTAACCGGGATCAATGTCAGTTTGGATACCGTGATAGTTTTTTCAAAAATGAGGGTAGAGATAAGTATATGATCCTTTCTGTCTGTTTTCGACTTTCCCGAAAAAAACATATTCTAAATACCACATATGGTGTTATAAATCAGGAGCTCGACACTATTGGGATTAAGCAGCCCGGATTGTATGATGTAGCCAATATTATTCGTTCCATAAGGAGAAGTAAACTCCCCGATCCTGCTGAATTGGGTAATGCCGGCAGTTTTTTTAAAAATCCCGTTATAACACAGGAACATTATGACTCCCTAAAATCAAAATATCCGGAAATGCCTGGTTTCCCTGATGCATCAGGAAATATTAAAACTGCTGCCGCATGGTTTATTGAAAAAGCAGGCTGGAAAGGATATCGTGATGGCGATGCAGGGGTGCATAAAAGGCAGGCTCTTGTATTAGTTAATTACGGGAAGGCTAAGGGCTATGACATTCTTTCTTTGTCTGAGACAATTCAGAAGTCTGTAAAAGAAATATTTGACGTTTATCTTGAAAGAGAAGTTAACTTAATAGGGCCTTCCAATTATCAAAAAGCTATTTAAAGTTAAACTTGGTAAACAAGTTAGATGTATAGTTTCTTTGCATATTAGTTTTTTATTGTGCAAATTTGTATTTGACAAAAGGCTAAGATAATTTTTTCAGATTATGATAAGAAGAATTGAGATTATAGCTCTTATGCTTATAGCTGTATTATTTTTTTTTAGATTGCTTGCGGGTATGCAGTTGCATGTGATTTTAAGAATTCTGCTGGTACTGATCTCAATTTTTTATATGTGGTTTGGTTTTTTTCTTTTCACAAAAATGACTATTAAGGATTTCTCCTTTCCCGATAAAAGAAAAAAACTTTCTCCGCTTAAAATCACAGGAAGTATTACTGCAGGGTTTATCTATTCTTTGAGCTTTATTGCAATTATTCATGCTCTGGATTTTTACCGGGGCATGCACTTCCTGTCAGGATTGGCCTTTTTTCTTAATCTTGGGGTTTTGGGTATTGTGTTTTTCTTCCTTTATGTGAAGAACGAAAAAGATGCATTCTATAAGCAGTTTCTGAAAAGATCATCTGTCATGGTTCTTTTATTCCTGATTATACTGCTCACACCAGTAGAAAAAAGACTGGGAATGCTTTACAAGGATCATCCTGGATTTATTGAAGCTTATACTGCTTATATGAATGATCCTGATAACCCTGAGAGAATTCATCATTTGCGTGAGGAGAGAAGCGCTTTTCGCTAGACTTTCTTAATATAGCTTAAAGCTAACAGACCTTTTTATTGTTTAAATGGGAATAAGTTAATTTGTTTTTAAATCAAAGATATTTTTCCAGATTTTCCAGCCGTATACCCCTCGATCCTTTTACTAAGACTGTACTTTCTTTAATCTCATTATTTTTAAACCAAGCCGATGCTTCAGTGGTTGTTTCAAAGGTTTTGATGTTTTCCGACTCTGTTTTGCATTTTAAAAATTCAGCACCCACAAGAATGATAAGTTCAAGATGCATTTTCTCCAATTGATTGACAATAGCCTGATGCTCCTGGACTGCAATATCCCCCATTTCAAGCATATCACCCAGAATGACAATTTTTTTGCGTCCTTCCGTTTGTGAAAAGTTCTCAAGTGCCAGACTCATACTTGTGGGGTTGGCATTATATGCGTCCCATATAATCTGATTTCTTCCGGTTTCTTTATATTGTGAACGACTGTTCACTGGCTCGTATGATTCAATTGACTTTATTATGTCTTTGGGATGCACCCCAAAATGTAAGCCGATAGCTACAGCGGCCATAATATTCTCAAAATTGTAAACTCCCACTAGTTTACTTTTTATCTGATGTTCATTTTTTTCGATGGCATTCTGTCTTTTGTCTCTGAAAGAAATTTCAAGGAAAGGCTGTGATGCTGTTATATATCCATTTATTTCGGCATCAGGGCTATTCCCATAACTTAAAGTTTGTTCGTAATCTTTTAAATGGTTTATCAGAACAGTATTTTCTTTATTTACGAAAACCAATCCGTTTTTTTGTATGATATGTCGATATAGTTCGGTTTTAGCTTTAATAATATTCTCCAAACTTCCAAAACCTTCCATGTGAGCTTTTCCTATGTTGGTAATCAATCCGCATGTTGGTTGTGCAATTTGGCAAAGGAAGTCAATTTCTCCCACATGATTTGCTCCCATTTCAATAACTGCTATTTGATGTTTCTTCGTAATTTTAAGAACAGTAAGTGGTAAACCTATATGGTTATTATAATTGCCGGGAGTAAACAGTGTTTTGAATTTAGAGGAAAGCACCTTGCTCATTAGTTCTTTTGTTGTTGTTTTACCGTTAGATCCGGTAATGCCAATAACCGGAATATTCAAAGTTGAACGATGATATATGGCAAGAGTCTGAAGTGTTTTTAAAACATTATCTACTTTAAATAAACCCGGCTCATCGGGTAGGTCTTTTTTGTCAATTACTGCAATAGCAGCTCCTTTCTCCAATGCTTCCCGGGCAAAATCGTTGGCATCGAATACCGGTCCTTTCAATGCAAAAAAGATTGTGTTTTTATCAATGTGTCTGCTGTCAATAGAAATATTAAATCCACTTTCAACGAATTGATATATTTTTCGGCTTAACTTATCCATTGCACTTCGATGTAAAAATATGCGATTATTGAATTGTTTTTTTTGTTTCAGAAAAATTAAGACGAAGATAGTTTATACAATGGTTTTTCAGAAATATTTTTAAAAAGAAAGCCCCGTTTGTATGGCACAAACGAGGCTTTTATCAACTTTGAGAATCCCAATAAAATTTAGTATCCAACGGGGCTTCCAACTCTGGTCATGGCACACCTGAAACCTATATCGTTGGTAGCTTCATTCTGATCGAGGAACCTTCTGGTTCCGGGAACGATCCAGTAGGGTCTGTCTTTCCAGCTACCTCCTTTATAAACACGTGCTTCATCATTGATTAGAGAAGAAACACCATAATCATACATTAGTCTTCCCGGGTCACCTTCTTCAAGTCTTTCTTCTTCTCTGAAGTATATGGAAGAAGCGAATTCACCATCTCTGTGGCCAATGTTATCGGCATATCTGTAGTTTCTTCTGGTGGCACTTTCTTCAGCAGTAACGTTGCGGTATATAATACGTCCCAGGCTATCTTTTGCTTCAATATTCCCTTCATCATCAAGAAGCGGCAATTGGAAAACATTTCCACGGAATGGGCGGAAATCTGCAACATCTTCATGTGATAATGGGCGGAAAACATCTTTTACCCATTCATTCACATTACCTGCCATGTTGTAAAGTCCGTAATCGTTGGGCCAGTAAGCATAAACGGGAACTGTAATTTCTCCGGCATCGTTTAGATTTCCGGCAACTCCCATCAGGTCACCCCTTCCTCTTTGAATATTTGCCATGATTGTACCCATGGTACGGCGCTCACTGCTTCTGAGAACTGCACCATTCCATGGATAAAGTCTTCTTTCAACGACTCTTTCGTAAATGGTATTACCTATCAGTCCCAGGGCGGCAAATTCCCACTCTGCTTCGGTAGGTAAACGATAGGCCGGAAGAAGTATTCCATCTTCCCTTCTTACCCTTCTTTCACCTGTTCCACGTGGATCGAGGTCGCGCATATTTTGTCTGACAAGACCTTCGTATTGTCCGGCAAGGTAAGCTTCGGTATTAAAGTTATCTTCATTAAGCTGGTCGGGATTCCACTCGAGAATGCCTTCACGAATAAGGATCATCTCATTAACCCTGTCGGTTCGCCATGCGGCATAATCGGTTGCCTGAACCCAGCTAACACCTACCACAGGATAATCTCTGTAAGCGGGATGACGCAGATAGTTATAAACATAAGGCTCATTATAGGCAAGCCTCTCGCGCCATACCAGTGTGTCAGGAAGTGCTTTGCGCAAAACTTCGGGATATGTTTCTCCGAAAACGCGACCCAGCCAATAAAGATATTCAACATAGTCGATATTCCTTACCTCGGTCTCATCCATGTAAAAAGATGAAACGGTAACTCTTCTTGGTTGGTTGTTCCAGTCAAACATTACATCCTGTTCGGTGCGACCCATTACAAATGTACCACCTTCAATAAAAACAAGTCCTGGGCCGGTTTCTTGTTCCTGGTAGGGGGTTACCTGAAAACCACCCGTACGTGGGTCGTTATAGGTCCATCCTGTTGTCGATGATGTTTCACGGCCGCATGAAGAGATAAAAATTAGGGCTGCAATAAAGGCCGTAAAAACGAAAAGTTT
The DNA here is from genome assembly GCA_007129355.1 of Bacteroidales bacterium. Taxonomy (GTDB): domain Bacteria; phylum Bacteroidota; class Bacteroidia; order Bacteroidales; family UBA7960; genus SKVR01. The sequence continues at coordinate 17,871 of SKVR01000126.1, forward strand.
CTTGGGATTCCTTGTCATAATTGTGTTCTTTTTTGAAATTCGTACAAAAATAACTAAAATGTTGGACAATTTATTATGCGGTATTTCGTAATTTGAGCCCCGCAATTAAAATTAAGTAAAACACCTAATTCGTGCGCTCCACC
>SKVR01000165.1 GCA_007129355.1 Bacteroidales bacterium
ATTCGCCGAAATGTTTGAACTTTCCAAAGGGGGCTTTATTATCGATACTCCCGGAATCAAAGAATTCGGACTTGTAGATTTTGAAGCATGGGAACTGAGCCATTATTTTCCTGAAATGAGAGAATTGTTTAACCAGTGCAAATTCGATAATTGTACTCATATGAATGAGCCGGGTTGCCTGGTAAAGGATAAAGTAGAATCGGGAGAAATCAGCAATTCCAGGTATTACAATTATTTGAACATGCTAACCGGAAGCGATACACGGGGGAAAGGGTAAGTTTAAGATTGAGAAGTTGAGAAGTTGAGAAGTTGATAGGTTTATAAGTTGATAGGTTTATAAGTTAATAGGTTGATAAGTTGAAGAGTTGAAGAATTGAAGAGTTGAAGAATTGAAGGTTAATGCCCTAAAACAAATTCATAGAGTAAGACCTTATTTCTTCGATTTAAGGATAAAAAAACAGATTTTTAAAAAAATATTAAACATATATGCGAGCGGTAATACAACGGGTAACAGAATCAGCAGTAGCAATCAATGGCAAAGAACATGCAAGTATCGGGCTGGGTTTTCTCATTCTCCTTGGTATTGAGGAAGCCGATGGCCATGAGGATATTGAATGGTTATGTGGAAAAATTGCCAGATTGAGGGTTTTTGATGATGATAACGGGGTTATGAATCTTCCCATCACAGATGTCAATGGGGGTATTTTACTCATCAGCCAGTTTACATTACATGCCAGCACCAAGAAAGGGAACCGGCCTTCTTATATCAAGGCAGCAAAACCCGAAACAGCAATTCCTTTATATGAAGAATTTGCAAAGGAACTTTCAAAAGTAACAGACACAGAAGTAAAAACAGGTATTTTCGGGGCTATGATGCAGATATCGCTCATAAATGACGGACCTGTAACCATAATTATTGATACCAAAAAAAAGGAATAAAATATGGAGATAAGAGAAGCTCAGAAAATCGTCGATCAATGGATTACAACAACTGGAGTAAGGTATTTCAATGAACTTACCAATATGGCCATGCTAACAGAAGAGGTAGGGGAGGTGGCACGTATCATTGCCAGGAAATATGGAGAGCAATCTTTTAAAGAAGATGAAGATGATAAGGAGTTGAGCGATGAGCTGGCTGATGTGCTGTTTGTGCTGATCTGTATTGCCAATCAAACAGGTGTTGATCTTACCCATGCACTGGAAAAGAATTTACAAAAGAAGACCCGGAGAGACCACAAAAGACACCGGGAAAATAAGAAACTGAAATCCTGATGAAAATCTTTCATCAGGATTTCAGTTTATCGCAATAGCCTTCATCCCTTCGGGGAATCGTCTAAAATGATTTGCTATTAACTGTGAACCGGTTAAATCAGGAATAACGGTTTGTCGATAAAACTCTCATAAACCGGGCGCAGCCTATCGGTATTGTAATGCTTCTCTATGTCAACATACTTCTTGGTACTGGTAACAATATCAACCGGCATGTTATCATACCTGCCGTTTTTCAGAATAACCAATCGTCCATGTATGCCCTTAAGAACCAGGTCAAGTGCCAGGTTACCGTATGCCATTGGCACGATTGAATCAATTGCATCGGGGTCTCCCGAACGAACCAGGTAGCCCAAATGCTGGAAGATAGTTTCAATGCGCTGTCCTTTATTAAACTGTGGTGAAATATCTTTGATCCTTGCAGAAACAGCATCGCCGATACCTCCGAGTTTCGCATGACCAAACATATCTTTCTCCGTGTTTGAGAACATCATATCTATACCTTCAAAAGTCGCTCCTTCAGAAACCAATACTACGGAATAATTACTGGGATTTTTTTTCCGGTCTTCAACCAGAAGCTCGGTAAGATGTTCAACCTTGAACTTGTATTCGGGAATTACACAACGGTTTGCAGAACCTGCCATTGTGGGAAGCAGAGCTGTAAATCCGGCATAGCGACCGAATACTTCTATAACAAGAATTCTTTCGTGCGAGCCTGCTGAGGTACGCAACAGGTTGGTCATATGAATGGTACGGGTAATACAGGTACTGAAACCAATGCAATAATCGGTTCCCGGCACATCATTATCCATGGTTTTAGGTATAGCAACTACTTTAACACCCTCCTGGTAAAGCCTTACCGAATAGCTCAGTGTATCATCACCACCTATGGGGATAAGATAATCAAGCCCGATGAAATCAATGTTTTTTAATACTTCAGGAGTAAGGTCATTCATCTCCTTGTTGTATTTATCCCTGAGATGCTCAGGAACATGTTTTTCAGGAACATGGCTTGGTCTTGTTCTTGAACTGTGCAGGAATGTACCACCTGTTCGGCCTGCCCTGTTTACGATATCTTCACTAAGTTCAACAAAGTTGGCACTGTTATCAACTTTTTTGTCGCGAATAATGTCAATCATTCCGGCCCAGCCCCTTCGTATACCTATAACCCGGTATCCCTCTCTTATTGCTCTGATGGTTATTGCCCTGATAGCAGGGTTCAGTCCGGGCACATCACCTCCTCCGGTTAAAATTCCAATGGTCCCTTTTACTTTTTTTGTGTTCATTTTTCCAAACTTTAAGATTAGTATTTGATTTTGATTTTATGGTCATGGGTTGGGGGCAACAATTAACCCTTTGCTTGTCATGCGGCGGTAAAAATACAAAAAAAAAATTTGCATTCTCTTTCGATATAATGATTTATGAAAGCTTTTAGGCTTAATATCTGCAATTTATTAGCATTGCGAACTAAAAATTAAGCTGAATTCATTCCTTAGCAACATTACCAAGCAGTGTCTTACCCGGGTATAAATGTTTAGCTCTTATTTTACCGTTAAAAATTGTATCTTTGCACCCCTTTAAAAACTGAATTACAGTAGTATTATGGCAAATATAGTTGCACTGGTGGGCCGGCCCAATGTAGGCAAATCCACTCTTTTTAACCGCCTTACACAAACACGTATGGCCATTGTTGATTCAACTTCAGGAGTTACCCGCGACAGGCACTATGGCAAATCTGACTGGAACGGGCTTGAGTTCTCAATTATTGATACTGGTGGCTACGTGCTGGGGTCAGATGACTCCTTTGAAGAAGAAATTCGCAAGCAGGTGCAGATTGCCATTGACGAAGCTTCTGTAATTCTTTTTCTGGTGGATGTAGTGGAGGGCATTACTCCCATGGACGAAGACGTGGCAGATCTGTTAAGGCGCTCGGGAAAAAACGTAATGGTAGTGGCCAATAAAGCCGATAACAATAAACGCTTTGAAACCATTGGTGAGTTTTATGGCCTTGGCCTGGGGGAAGTATACGGGGTATCATCCATCAATGGAAGTGGTACTGGAGAATTGCTGGATGATCTTGTAACAACACTTGAAAAAATTCCCTATGAGGATGTGGAAGACCTGCCAAAATTTGCAGTTATCGGCAGACCCAATGTGGGAAAATCTTCTCTGATCAATGCACTTACCGGAGAAGAGAGGAATATTGTAACACCTGTTGCAGGCACCACCCGCGATAGTATTTATACCCGTTACAATAGTTTTGGGTTCGACTTTCTCCTCGTTGATACTGCCGGGCTCAGAAAGAAAGGCAAAGTGCACGAAAACATTGAGTTTTACTCCGTAATGCGTTCCATACGTGCCATAGAAAATTCTGATGTATGTCTTGTGCTTGTTGATGCATCCGAAGGGCTTGAAGGCCAGGATGTGAATATTTTCAGTCTTGCTGCACGAAATAATAAAGGAGTTGTTATTCTTGTCAACAAGTGGGATATTATTGAAAAAGATCATAAAACGGTTCTGGAATTTGAAGAACGCATTAAAAGAAAGATTGCTCCTTTTACTGATGTGCCTATCATATTTACTTCGGTTATTAAAAAGCAAAGGATAATTAAGGCACTTGAAGCCGCTGTTAAAGTTTATGAAAACCGGACCCGTAGAATTACCACAAGCAAACTCAATGAGGTTTTACTTCCCATCATAGAAAACAATCCGCCACCTGCTGTTAAGGATAAATACATCAGAATTAAATACATAACCCAGTTGCCTACCCATTATCCAACTTTTGCGTTTTTCTGTAATCTTCCGCAATATGTAAGAGAGTCCTACGAACGTTACCTTGAAAATCAGATTCGTAAAAACTGGGATTTTACCGGGGTGCCTATCAGGATTTTCTTCAGGAAAAAGTAAGGTTTATAGGTTTAGGGTTTAAAAGTTCAAAGATTGGAGGCAGTAAGAATAGATAAATATTTATGGTCGGTAAGGCTTTTTAAAACCAGGAGCAAGGCTACAGATGCATGCCGTGCAGGCAGGGTGAAAATCGATGGCGATGCCGTTAAACCTTCCAGGGATGTAAAGGTAGGGCAGGAGATCAGTCTGCACCTGGGGCCCATAACCAAAACTATTAAAGTATTGCAACTTCTGCAAAAGAGAGTGGGTGCAAAGCTTGTACCTGAATATATGCAGGACCTCACCCCAAGCGAAGAGTATCAGAAACTGGAGCTTATCATGCAAAGTCCATTTGTAAAACGCAAAGGGCGTCCTACCAAAAAAGAACGTCGCGATATGGATGATTGGTTTGGCTGGGACGAATAATCTATTCTGCGCCTTTGCCGATTGCCTTTACAATAAATCCTACTTCACGCAGGTGACTGTGATTCAGAATATTTCTTCCGTCGAATAAAAATGCCGGTTTTTTCATCTGATCGAAAATCCTTTGCCAGTCAAGCGTTTTAAATTCATCCCATTCTGTAATGATGGCTATGGCATGGGCATCTTTACATGCATCATAAGCATTGGAATGCACCTCAAGCATTTGCTCGTTTTCCTTTGCAGGTCGGGTTTGCAGATAGTTCAAATCGGCGTACATTTTGTCAGCTGATACTTGAGGATCATAAACACCCACTTGTGCAAGGTCGCTGAGTAGATCGTCAGCAACATAAATGGCAGCTGATTCACGGGTATCATTTGTATCTTTCTTGAAGGCCCAGCCCAGTAATGCGATTTTTTTGCCAGATACGGTGTTAAACAGTGTATGAATAATATTTGTGGCAAATCTTTTCTTCTGGTAATCATTCATGATTATTACCTGTTCCCAGTAAGCGGCAACTTCGGGAAGGCCAAAATACTCACACAAATAAACGAGGTTAAGAATATCTTTCTGAAAACATGAGCCTCCGAAGCCCACGGAAGCTTTCAGGAATTTTGAGCCTATACGGCTATCAGTACCAATTGCGTAAGCAACTTCATCAACATCAGCACCTGTTGCTTCGCAAAGAGCAGTTAGGCTGTTGATGGATGATATGCGCTGTGCCAGAAAGGCATTGGCGGTTAGCTTGCTGAGCTCCGATGACCAGAGGCGGGTTTGAATGATCTGCTCACGTGGTATCCAATGGGCATAAATATCGGTAAGTGCTTCAATGGCTTGCAGACCTTCCGGAGTTTGATCACCGCCTATAAGCACTCTGTCGGGTTTTTGCAGATCCTGCACTGCAGTGCCCTCAGCAAGGAATTCAGGATTGGATAACACCTGGAATTTAACGCCGTTGGTATGCTCCTTTAAAATGGTTTTGATGGATTCGGCAGTGCGAACGGGCAGGGTTGACTTTTCAACGACAATTTTATCGCTGGTGCTTACCTCTGCAATTTTTCGGGCACTCAGCTCGACAAATTTAAGATCTGCCGCTCGACCCTTACCCAAACCATAAGTTTTGGTAGGAGTGTTAACACTCATAAATATCATTTCCGAATCCCTGATAGCATTTTCAATATCGGTGCTGAAAAAAAGATTGCGACCACGGGCTTCTTTTACCACTTCGAGCAACCCGGGCTCGTAAATGGGCAAATTGTCGGTTTGCCACTGAGCAATACGATCGGCATTGATGTCTACAACTATAACTTTTATTTCAGGGCATTGCTGTGCAATAACCGCCATGGTGGGTCCGCCCACATAGCCTGCCCCGATGCAACAAATAGATTTGATTTTTTTCATATTAATTGGAAACGGATTCTTGGTAAAGCTGTAAAATTATATAAAAACCCTGCAAAGATAAAATAAATTTCGATAAATCCCCCTGATTATGATCAGATGCTTTAAAAGGTTTACTTTTCAAAATCTATTTCCGGTTCATTTCTGTAAAATATTTGTAGAACCATGGAATAGTTTCAATGCCTTTGTAAAACTGCTCAAGCGCGTAGTTTTCATTGGGCGAGTGTATAGCATCGGAGTCAAGTCCGAAACCCATCAGAATGGATTTTGTATCCAGCACTTTTTCAAATAATGAGATAATAGGAATACTTCCTCCGCTCCTTACAGGAATAGGTTTAATACCGTAAGTTGTTTCATAAGCCTTGCTGGCAGCTTGATAAGCAACTGTATCAGTGGGAGATACATATCCTTCTCCACCGTGCAGGAATTCAACCTTTACCTTTACACTTTTGGGCGCAATGGCTTCAAAATGCTTTTTAAAAAGCTGTTCTATTTTTTGCGACTCCTGATGGGGCACCAGCCTCATACTAATCTTGGCATAAGCTTTTGATGGTAGAATAGTTTTAGCACCTTTTTCAGTATATCCTCCCCAAATGCCATTTACATCCAGACTGGGGCGTATGCCTGTGCGTTCCATGGTTGAGTAACCGTCTTCACCATTTACCTCCGCAATATCAATATGCTTTTTAAATTCTTCCATATCGAATGGGGCGCGCGCCATTTCTTCTCTTTCTTCTTTGCTGAGTTCTTCAACATCATCATAAAAACCGGGGATGTTAATTTTATTTGTATCATCACGAAGTGAAGAAATCATGTCGCAAAGCACATTAACAGGATTATCTACAGCACCACCATAAAGCCCAGAGTGCAGGTCGTGGCTTGGACCGGTTACTTCAACCTCCATATAAGCCAGGCCTCTTAATCCTGTTGTAATAGAAGGAGTTTTGGGTCCAAGCATGGATGTATCGGAAACCAGAATAACATCGGCTTTTAGTTTTTCTTTGTTCTCTTCGCAAAATTTACCGAGACTGGGAGAACCGATTTCCTCTTCCCCCTCAATCATAAATTTCACATTGCAGGTGAGCTGATTGGTTTTTAAAAGATACTCAAATGCCTTAAAGTGCATAAACATTTGTCCTTTATCGTCATTTGCACCTCTTGCATATATTTTACCGTTTCTTATCTCAGGCTCGAAAGGCGGGCTTTCCCAGAGATCAAAAGGTTCGGCCGGCTGCACGTCGTAATGCCCGTATACCAGCACGGTAGGCCATGACGGATCAACCATCTTTTCTCCGTACACAACAGGATGCCCTTCTGTTTCCATTACTTCTGCATGTTGGGCGCCATCTGCCAGAAGTTTATTCTTAATCCATTCTGCAGCTTTGTACATATCATCCTTGTGCGATTCTTTGGAACTAACCGATGGTATTCTGATCAGCTCAAAAAGTTCATCAAGGAAACGGTTTTTATTCTCTTCTATGTAATTCTTTATATCGTTCATAATATTGTAATTTTTTGAAATGGGTTATTTGTTTGATGTTTTAGAAAAAATGATAGAGTATTTAATATTTTTAAGAATTTCCGCAAAAAAATGCTATGTTTACAGTAGCTTGAAAACAAACCTACATAAATTTTCAGAAAAAAACAGCACACTTTTTAAAAAAGTTCGCCTTTAGCTAATATTAACTTTTATAATCAGAGTAATTTTGTAAAAAGTTTTTTAAAGCCATCGAAACGCACAAAACTATATTGTCTTAGCAGAAACTATCTGCTCCGGAATCAACTTGTTGGGATTAAGAGGGTAAACTTCATGTGGAAAACTATTCTTATACAGAAAAAAAATCCTGCCAGATGGATTGCCACAGTATATGTAATATTTGGGGTACTGTGGATAGTATTTTCTGACACACTAGTGGCAATGATTTTTAGCGATCCTGCTTTGCTTACGCGAGTTCAGACATACAAAGGCTGGGCGTTTGTGCTGGGAAGTGGCGCCTTAATGTATTTTATTGTTTTCTGGATTGTGCGAGATTTACGTAAAGCCAAGTTAAGTGCCATTGAGAATCAGAAGATGCAACGCGATTTTCTCAACCGCAATTATCAGCCTTTATGGCAAACAGATGCTTTGGGTTACTGTATTTTCTCCAATAAGAAATGGAATGAATTTACAGGTTTTTTACCTCCAAAAGATAAACCGCTGGGCTGGATTAATATTATTCACCGCGATGATAAACCCTTCTGTATAGAAAATTTTTCCAAAGGGCTCATAAGCAAGGAAGCATTTACTCTTGAGTTCAGAATAATGGACAAGAATAAGGATTACAGGTGGGTTTTTAACTCCTGCATTCCTCAGTTCGACAGAGAAGGAAACTTCACAGGTATTATTGGGTTTTTATTTGATATTCAAGACAAAAAACAACTTGAGGAGAAGTATAAGAACAGTTCACGCCGTTACGGTTATCTGTTTGATAATAACCCGCATCCTATGCTGGTGTATGATTTGCAGGATCTTCGTATTATAGAGGTAAACAAAGCAGCCCTTTTTCAATACGGTTATTCAATGGAAGAAATGCTCAATCTCACCCTCAAAGATTTAAGACCTGCTTCCGAGATACCTTCCTTTATGGAGCATTTGGCAGGGCCTATGCCTGATTACCAGCGCAGCAGCGGATGGTTGCATAAAAGAAAAGATGGCTCCACGTTTAATGCAGAGATTATTGCACATAATCTTCCGGTTTTGAGCGGAATAAAAACCAGGCTGGTAATTATAATGGATATTACCGAGCAGGTTGAAATTTTTAGAGTTGCAAAAGATGGCGAAAGAAGATTTAACAGGGTATTTGATCACTCCCCCTATGCAACCCTAATTCTTGATGATAAGCTTAGGGTTAACCAAATCAATGCTTCGGCATGTGAAATACTGGGTGCAGAACCAGAAAACTCCCCGTTTTATCAGTTAATGGATATAGTTGCCCAGGACTCATTGGATGATATCATATCTGAAATTGATAAGCTATCTCAAAATAAACCTGTTCTTGGTGAAGCTAATTTCTTACGTTTGAATGGTGATATATTCCGTGTACAGTATCATGCAGTGAGCTTTCAGGAATACGGTAAACTCAAATACTATTTTTCCTTTAATGATATTGATGAAAAGCATAAAATGCAGCTCACACTTGAGGAATCGGAACGTATCAATGCCACATTGGTAAGCAATCTGCCTGGCATGGCATACCGATGCAGGGATGATGAATCATGGACCATGCTGTTTATTAGCATGGGCGTTGAAAAACTTACAGGATACAAACCTTCCGAGCTCATCCATAACAATCATGTCACTTTTAAAAAAATCATACATGAAGAAGATCGTGAGGAATTGAGGTCAATTGTTACGAGTGTTTTAAATTCAGGGAAAAAATACGAAACCCAGTACCGTATTAAAACTAAAACAGGCCAAATTAAATGGGTATGGGAACAGGCACATGGTGTCTTCGATATTAATGCAGACCTGATGTATATCGAAGGTTTTATTATGGATATTACGGAAAGGGTAAAAGCCGAAGAACTGGTAAACACGCAGGTGGAAGAACTTCGCAGGATCAATGAAGAACTGGAAAGGTTTTCTTATACAGTTTCTCATGACCTTCGCAGCCCGCTGGTTACCATAAAAGGTTTTATGGGGCTGCTCAGGGAAGATATCAGGGATGGAAATCTTCAGGAAACCCAAGAAAGCATGATGCGAATCGAAAATGCAACAGATAAAATGCAGCAACTTCTTGAAGATTTACTGCAGTTGTCGCGTGTTGGACGTATAGTAAATCCGTACGAACGTTTCTCAATGACAACAGTGGCTTACGAAGCCAAAGAACTACTTTTCGGATTGATAAACGAGAAAAAGTGCGAAATAAAAATTCAGGAAGATATGCCGCTGGTTTTTGCTGATAAATCCCGAACACGTGAGTTATATCAGAATCTCATTGAAAATGCCATAAAATTTTCAAAACCCCAGGAAAAACCGCAGGTTCAGGTATATTCTACTACACGGGATGAGAAAACTGTTTTTTGTGTTCGTGACAATGGTATCGGAATACCCAGTGAATACCAGGAAAGAATATTCGGTCTGTTTAATAAGCTTGACAGCAATAGTCAGGGAACGGGTGTTGGGCTATCATTAGTAAAGCATATTGTTGAAAATCATAAGGGAACGATATGGGTTGAATCTGAAGGCCATAATGCCGGAACATTATTCTGTTTTACGTTAAACACTGATAATTAATTCATTGGAAAATTATAGTTTTATCTTTCAATTAAATATAAAATCACGGAGGCGATTCCCATTCCCATTATCCATTGCATTGAATGGATAAGCTTTTGAAAATTAGACCATGTTGAATAAATGCATCATATTATTTGAAGATAACCCTGAACATAAGGATCAGATCAGTTTGTCTTTTGAGAATAACCAGAATTTTTTTGACATCAAAAAGTATGAATCACCTGACGAGTTTCCTGAACTGGACAATCCGGCTTTTCATTGCGACCTGATCATTTGTAGCTGGTCCCTGATAAAGGGAAAGGAATCACAATTGCTGCAAAACCCACAGGTAAAAGATAAAATTCCTGTTATTATTCTTTCTTCACTGACTGCTCGCGGAGCAGAAAAAAACCTGCTGTTGGCGGGGGCTTTCGATTATTATGTAAAAAGCTCCGAATTTTTTCAATTTCTGCCTGAAATTGCCAGACGTGCCATTAGGGAGTGGGATAACATCACAGTTAGAAAAACTGCAGAAATTAAGCTCATTCAGGCCCAGAGTAAATATCAGATGGTAACCGAGAACATCAATGACGTCGTTTGGGAGATTGATGCTGACTTCAATAATTATCTTTTTATAAGTGACTCTATACTTTGGTTTCTGGGGTATGAGCCATCGGAATTTCTTCAACAAAATTTTAACGGAAGCATCCATAAAGAAAGCATAAATGAAATCAGCATCCTGAAAAAAAATATTACGGCACAATTGAAAAGTGGCAAAGACCCCAGAACCATACTCATTGATAAGGAAATAAAATTTGTGCACAAAGATGGTAGCATACGCTGGGGAAAGGTGCGGGGGTTTCTTGTTGCCAATGAAAAAAACGAAGTACTCGCTATATGCGGTATCACCAGGAACATTACCGGCCAAAAAATTGCTGAGAAGCAGCTTCAGATTCAGGAAACATTTTTTCAGACCCTTATAGAACAAGCACCTTTGGCTATCGTAATTCTCGATAACAATGATCATATTCAGCAGGTTAATAATCAGTTTCTCGATTTATTTGGATATACCAAAGAAGAGTGTGTGGGTGCACTAATCAATAAACTTGTAGTACCGGAAGAGCTTAAGGATGAAGGTGCTTACCTCTCAAGGGTGGTTGGTGAGGGAGAATATATCAGCACAGAAACCATGCGAAGGAATAAGTCCGGAGAATTAATCGACGTGCAGATACAAGGTAAAATGGTAACCCTTAACGATTCGAATCTGGGCGTTTTTGGTATATACCAGAATATTTCTAAACGAAAGGAGTATGAAAAACGTCTGCAAAAACTCTCTGAACGCCTTTTACTGGCCACGAGCTCTGCTTCCATAGGTATCTGGGACTATAACCTGAAAACCAAAAAATTGGTGTGGGAATCAGAGATGTTTATATTGCATGAAGTCAGTAAGCAATCCATTGCAAACCTGATGGAAGAATGGGAAAATGTTGTTGTTGAAGAAGACCGCGATAATCTCAATTTTGTTTTTAACCAGGAACTCCGTGCCAGGGAAAATTTTGAAACAGTTTATCGCATTTCATCATCACAAGGGAAAATTAAACATATGCGATTGTTTGCCAGTTTATTCTTTGATCAGAATGATAAACCATCTCGTATTGTAGGTTGTTGCTGGGATATTACTAACGAAATTGAGAATGCCGAGTTGAATAAAAAGATCGAAATTTCGGCTAAAGTTGCCAATATCAAGCAACAGTTTCTGGCCAATATGAGCCATGAAATCCGCTCACCTATGACAGGCATCCTAGGGATGATAGACCTGCTCATGCGCACACCCCTAAATGATCAGCAAAAGTTTTATGTGGAAACAATTCGTAAGTCATCAGACGGATTGCATCACGTTGTAAACGATATTCTTGATCTTTCAAAAATTGAAGCAGGCAAAATGGTAATTAAACCCGTACTTCATAATTTGCGTGAATCCGGAAATGCAATATACAGTCTTTTCAGAGCTCTTGCTGAGCAAAAAGGTTTAAAACTGGGTTTGTATTTTGATCCTGAATTGCCTGAAAATATATACGCTGATGAGAATCGGATCTCTCAAATTCTGTCGAATCTTATTTCCAATGCCATAAAATTCACTCATAAAGGAAGAGTAACAATAACCTACGAAAAAACAGATGAAGATGATTATTATGTTTCTTTAAGGATAAGTGTTTCAGATACTGGTATCGGTATAAGCGACAACGACAGAAGTAAACTCTTCAGTATATTTTCACAGCTTGATAATTCTGACACTCGCAATTATGAAGGTGCAGGCCTGGGCTTATCTATTTCGGATAAACTGGCAAGTCTTATGAATGCCAGAATTGATGTTGAGAGCAAACCTGGGAAGGGAAGCACATTTAGTCTTGTATTAAAATGCCCTAAAACCCATGAGATTAACCCTGTTGATGATAGCTTTAAAGATTCGCGGACTGTAAAAAAAGAAAATTTTGATTTTAATGTTTTGCTTGTTGAAGATAAGGCTACCAATCAAATGGTAATTTCTCTTATGCTTAATGAAATAGGTTGCAAGGTCGATCTGGCAGTCAATGGGAAGGAGGCGCTGGATAAACTGGATATTCATAAACATGATTTTGTTTTTATGGATATTCAGATGCCTGTCATGGACGGTTTAAAGGCCTCGGAGGAATTGAGAAAGATCTACAGCAAAAAACAACTTCCTCCCATTATCGGATTAAGTGCAAAAGCGATGGAGGGCGATGCCGAGTTTTATATTTCAAAAGGGATGGACGATTATCTTACCAAGCCGGTAACATCAGAAATATTAAGGAAATGCATCCTGAAATGGAGCCCTGTTATAAGAAAAAGAAAATTTGTTGACAGATAGTTAAACCTCAGGTATCTCATACCCTACGATCTTTGCAGATGCAAGGCACAGAGGAATTCCTCCCCCCGGATGCACACTGCCCCCGGTAAAATATAAATTCTTAAACTTTCTTTTAAAATTGGGATGCCGCAAAAAAGCAGCAAATCGATTGTTGGAGCTGGGCCCGTAAAGAGAACCACCCCAGGAGCCTGTTTTGGCTTCAATACTTCTTGGATCGGCCATCTGTTCAAAAAGAATGTGCTTTTCAATATCCACCTTCAGTACACGGTTTATTCTGGCAATGATATGCCTGCGCGCATCAGCAATCATAGCATCCCAGTTCTGTCCTGCATTTTCGGGTACATTAATCATTACATACCAGTTTTCACTGCCCTCAGGTGCATCTCCATTTACCGCCTTTGAGCTCACAAACAAATATACGGTGGGGTCATGGCTAATGGTTTTGCTTTCGAATAAATGCCTGAACTCCTGCCGGTAATCATCTGAAAACAAAATATTGTGAACTTCCAGCTCGGGAAAGCTTTTATTAATACCCCAGTAAAAAATAAGTGCCGATGTTGATCGCTGGGTTTTAAGTCTGGGGACATGCGGTTTATGATCCGGTAAAAGCTTCCGGTAAAGGGTATCCACATCCACGTTGCTTATCACCAGCTCATATTCTTTGATAGTATCATCAATTTTGAGCGAACAGATTCTTTTTCCGTCAACAATTATCTCCTGCACCAGTGTGTTGTAAATAAATTGCACTCCCTTGCTTTCGGCCAGTTTTACAAGTGATTCAACAATGCTGTACATGCCCTTTTCGGGAAAAAATGCGCCGATATTATGCTCAAGGTGGGCAATAATATTCAGTGTTGCAGGAGTTTGGTAGGGGTCTGAACCATTATAGGTAGCATATCGGTCAAAAAGCTGAACAATTTTAGGATGCGAAAACCAACGCGTATTTTTTTTGTGCATACTGGAAAAAGCATCCAGCTCATGCACGTGTAACAGCGATTTTCTGAAGGTCGGGGTGGTGAAATTTTTCAACTTGTGCAAGGAGTTGAACATGAAAATTTCGGCGGTTACATCGTAAAGCTTGCGGCTTTTTTTTAAAAAACCATAAATGCTCTTCTGTGGAACACCTGTGGCCTGTTCAACCTCCCTGGCAAATTTTTCAGTATCCTGCCATGCGTTTACAATGGTGCCATCATCCCAGAAATATTTACATGAAGTGTCCAGCTTTTTGTATTTAAAATGATCTTCAGGGTTTTCACCAAAAAGTTCAAAAAGTTCATCAACCAGCCTGGGAAGGGTAAAAAGCGAAGGCCCGGTATCGAAGCGAAAGCCCTCATCCCTGATTTGCGATATTTTACCTCCGGGAATGGCCGCCTGCTCATATACCGTAACATCATAGCCTTTGGCTGCCAGTCGCAGTGCGCTGCCTATTCCTCCTATGCCTGATCCTATGATTGCTGCTTTTTTCAAATTTCTGAATTCAATTCATTATACCACATTTAATTCATTTTGTATGTAGCATTTAACTAATAACATCATTTTACGGGAATTGGGGATACGGAAGCGTTTTTCCAGCAGTGCATCGGGTTCTGCACCACGGATTTTCTCCAGCAGTTTCAGATAATAGCTGTAGGCCAGAAAAACACCCAGACGCACATCTTTCCTTAATAACTTAATTCCGGCGTAAGCTTCTTTAAAGTCCTGATCAATTTCTACTTCAATATCATTTTTCATACTCATGTCAAAATTGTCAAAATCCACTTCGGGGAAATACACTCTTCCCCGTTCGTGATAATCGGACAGCATATCGCGCAGGAAGTTTACCTTCTGGAAGGCTTCGCCCAACTTGCGCGCCGGGTGGATGAGGCTTTTGTAACCATCATCATCACCATGATAAAAAACCCTCAGGCACATGAGTCCGATCACTTCGGCTGAACCGTAAATATAGCGATGGTATTCCTCGCGGTTATAGCGGTCTTTGTAGAGGTCAAGCTCCATGCTGTATAGGAATGCATCAATATGTTCACGCTCAATTTGGTATTCATTTACGGCCCATTGAAAGCTATGGAGAATGGGATTTGTGCTGAACTTCCTTTCTAATGCATCAAAGGTATCTTCGGTGAATTGCTTCAACAGGCTTTTTTTATCCTGATCGTGGAATGTGTCCACAATTTCATCGGCAAAACGCACAAAGCCGTATATGGCATAAATGGCCGGGCGGAATTTTTTCTTCAGCATCCACACACCCATGGAAAAGGATGTGGAATAGTTTAATGTTGTTCGTTTGCTGCACTCCAGTGCATTACGCGTGTAAAAGTCCATATTTTTTTGTTATTCGTTCAACAACCAGTTTTGAGCTGATAACCGCCATGGGCAGGCCGGTACCGGGCAGGGTGCTGGCTCCCACGTAAAAAACATTTTTGAATTTCTCATCAAAATTTTTAGGTCTGAAACTACCGATCTGGTTCAGACCGTGCCCAAGTCCAAGTCCACTGCCCTTATAAAGATTAAAATCATTACCCCATTCAACAGGTGTCATGATGGTTTGAGAAATAATATGTTTTTTCAAATCAATCTTCATGCGCTCAGAAAGATCATTTATAATATTTGCCGCAATCTTGTCCCTGTCTGACCAGTCAGGCTTGAAACGCAGGTCAGGCACTGGACAGAGTACAAAAAGGGCATCCATTCCTTCTGGTGCACTTGATGGGTCGCTGCGCGAAACCACGTTTACATAATAATAAGGCTTTTCGAAGGTGATGGAATTTTTGAAAACTTTTTTGGAATACTCTTCAAAATTATCGCCCAGGTAATAATTGTGCAGTGGAACATCGTCAATTTTACGGTCTATGCCCAGGTAAAGGGTAAAAGGGGCCAGGGTCCAGCGCATCTTATCGAGTTTTTGTTCCGAAAAGGAAGGTCTTTTTAATACCTTGCCTCTGAAAAAAGCAGCATCGCTGTTTACCACATATAAATCAGCAGTCCATTCTTTGCCATTTTGATCAGTGAAAGATTTCAGGTGGCCGTTTTCTTCGGTAAAATCAACAATCTCTGTATTGAAATGTATGTTGATATCCTTTTTCTTCATTTCATTTACAAGGCCTTCAACAATTTTATACATGCCCCCCTCAACGTTATGATACCCGTCGTGCACCAGCTCAGTGTATGAAAGAAGTGTATAAATGGCAGGAGTATCATAAGGTGTGGCCCCCAGGAAAAAAGCCACCAGTGAAAAAATCTCTTTCACCTCGCGCGAATCAAAATGCTGATCCAGTTCACCCCAAACCGACCTCCACATTTTGGGAAGGTGCTTTGGCGGAACAGTAGCCATGGCAAGCAAATAATCGAAAAGATTATCATAATTACGCTTCAGGATCTTGTACTCTACATCGTGAAAGAATTTACCCCCCAACCGCAGAAAATTTCCCATCTTACGTTTAAAATCGGGCTCAATTTTTTCAAACTCTTTGGCCAGCAGGTCAAGGTCTTTATGGATGAAATACTTCTTATCTGATCCCCTGAAACTGACAACATAAAGTGTATCGAGTTCTTTAAAGGTAAAGGGCATGGTGATGCCTGCATCCTTCACAAAATCATTAAACTCGTAGGTCATACTAAAAAAGGTAGGCCCCATATCAAAGGTAAATCCATCCTTTTTGATCTGGTTTAGCCGGCCACCGGGCTGACGAGCCTTTTCAACCATCTCTACCTTATACCCCCTGCGTGCAAGACGCAATGCCGTGGTAAGTCCTCCGAGCCCGCTGCCGATAATTAATACTTTTTTTGTCACCTTTTGTGCTTTTTATGCATTGTAAACAAGTCAAATATAAGAAAGTTGCATGTAAATAGGAAAAATATTTTGTGTATAACCGTAATGAGCGTGATGTTGAAGATATTTTTTTTCTGAACCAAAAAATACTTAGGTTTGTCTCCCATTTTGCAAATACAAGGTTATGGAAAAGTATACAGATATTTTAACTTCCGAAACAGGTCTGCAGGCCTGGCAGGTAAAAAAAACGGCCGAACTGCTGGCACAGGGTGCAACTATTCCCTTCATCTCGCGGTACCGAAAAGAAATGACCGGGTCGCTTGACGAAATACAAATCGCTGTGATTCGCGATCGCATGCAACAGCTGGAAGAGCTGGACAAAAGGCGCGAGGCCATCCTGAGCAGCATCCGTGAGCAGGAAAAACTTACGCCTGAACTGGAAAAGCAGATCAATGATGCTGCTACAATGGCCGTTCTGGAGGATCTTTATCTGCCTTACCGTCCCAAAAGGAAAACCCGCGCCACTATGGCTATTGCACGCGGACTGGAGCCCCTGGCTAAAATGGTCTTTTCACAAAACAATATGGATGTGGAAGAAAAAGCCCTTGCTTTTGTTGATGATGAGACGGATGTGGCGGATGCGGATGCTGCCCTGGCCGGTGCCCGCGATATCATTGCCGAATGGATAAATGAAGATGCCCGTGCAAGGCAAAAGATTCGCAGACTCAATGAACGGAAAAGTATTCTAGCCTGCAAGGTGGCTAAAGGAAAAGAACAGGAAGGTGAGAAATATGAAAGCTGGTTCGACTGGACTGAGCCGGCTCCCAAAGCGCCATCGCACCGTATTCTGGCCATGTTCCGGGGTGAAAATGAAGGATTTCTAAAGGTAAGCATACAACCCGATGAGGAAGAAGCCCTTGAAATACTTGAAGATATGTTTGTAAAAGGGAACAACCAGGCATC
>SKVR01000315.1 GCA_007129355.1 Bacteroidales bacterium
TACCTTGGTTAGTATTTCTTCAGCATCGGATCCAAAAATGCTCAGGTAAACTTTTGCCAGCGCAAGGTCGGGTGTTACCCTAACTTGTGTAACGGTAATCATGGCGCGCCTGAATAAATTCGGGGCTTCTCGCTGAAATATCTCTCCCAGATCTTTTTGAAGCAGTTTGTTTATTTTTTTCTGGCGGTTGGTTTCCATATCTTATACAAATTTCCTGCAAATATAACGGTTATAAACCAACAATATTTGGGTTTTGCCTGTTAAGTGTTTAAATTTAATAAAACATTAAAAACCCAAAAAGTATATGGAAACGAGAAAGGAAATAGATTCTCTGGGCATTGTAAAAGTACCTGCCGATAAATACTGGGGTGCACAAACCCAACGTTCTCTGCAAAACTTCAAAATTGGAAAGGAAAAAATGCCCGAAGAGATTATTGAAGCATTTGCCATTCTTAAAAAAGCTTCAGCCATTATCAATGAAAGAGTGGGTGTTTTAAAATCTGAAGTTTCCAAGCCGATTATCGAAGCTTGTGATGAAATTCTTGCCGGAAAACTGGAAGGGAACTTTCCGCTTGTGGTTTGGCAAACCGGGAGTGGCACTCAATCGAATATGAATCTTAATGAAGTGATTGCCAACAGGGCACATGAAATCCTGGGCGGAAAGCTGGATGATGAAATTAAAAAAGTACACCCCAACGACCATGTAAATAAATCACAGTCATCTAATGATACATTCCCGACAGCCATGCACATTTCGGCATACAAGCTTATTGTTGAGGCAACCATACCTTCTTTGAGAAAGCTGAAGGAATCCCTTAACCGGAAGGCTGTTGATTATAAAGACATTGTGAAAATAGGGCGTACACACCTGATGGATGCCACACCCCTTACCCTTGGGCAGGAATTTTCGGGTTATGTTGCTCAACTTGAGCATGGTATCAGGGCACTCGAATCTACCCTGGATCATTTGGGTGAGCTCGCACTGGGAGGTACAGCTGTGGGTACCGGCATAAATGCTCCCAAAGGCTTTGACAGAGAAGTGGCTGAAGTTATCGCAAAGCTTACCGGGCATCCGTTTATTACCGCACCCAACAAATTTGAAGCTTTATCGGCTCATGATGCCATTGTGGAAACCAGCGGAGCTCTTAAACAGCTTGCTATAAGCCTGATGAAGATTGCCAATGATATCAGGTTTCTTGGTTCGGGGCCACGTTGTGGTTTTGGAGAGTTAAATTTACCGGCCAATGAGCCCGGTTCTTCCATTATGCCGGGAAAGGTAAATCCTACACAATCGGAAGCCTTAACAATGGTAGCTGCCCAGGTTATCGGCAACGATACAGCCATTGCAGTGGGAGGGATGAACGGACACTTTCAGCTCAATGTTTTCAAACCGGTTATGATCTATAACCTGCTGCAATCGGCCCGGTTACTTGGCGATGGAGCGGAATCATTCAGAGTAAACTGTTTAGAGGGCATTGAGCCCAATCTTACCCAGATTGATAAACACCTGAAAAATTCGCTGATGCTGGTAACAGCACTGAACCCCCACATTGGTTACGATAATGCTGCAACCATTGCCAAAAAGGCTCACATGGAAAACAAAACGCTGAAAGAGGCCGCTATTGAATCGGGACTGATTTCGGAATCTGATTTTGACAAGTGGGTTGACCCGTCCAAAATGATTTAGAAAACTTCTTACTTCATAAAAAAAAGAGACACCGTAAGGTAGCCTCTTTTTTTTGGAGATAAGTTATGAAAAGGTGTTAATATTCCCAGACATCCAGTTCAAAGTTCCGGATATCGTTTTTGATTTTTTCAGCTTCAAGGAGCTGATCCAGTGTGTATTCTATATACTCGTTTATTTGCCTGTCGTATACATTTGACTCCTTGTAAACATAGCTGTTAAACATGCGGCGCATGAAGAGGTCGTCAAGCGACATCCTTTCGGCATCGTTCCATCGATTAAACACAGGAGAATTAACCAGCACATTGCGTGCCTCAGGGAAGTAAACCCAGAACAGAGGCTGGTCGCCCAGACTTTCGCCGGTTTGCGGATCAATTCTTTCCCTTACAGGGCAAATGCCAATAATTCGCACATCAAGCACCGAGCGCTTGGAGTCAAAGAACCAGTCTTCCTTAACCCGGTATTTGGTAACATCCTCTGTTGAAAGAGGAATTACAATCAGTGAATCATATTCCTCGTAAGGTGGCTCAGGGCGGGTAAATCTTCTTACTTCCTGACGGGCAAAATTGGCCCGGATCTCTTCCGGGGTCATGGGCATGGTGAATTCATCATCCTCATAGGCACGCATGGAGCCTTCGTTTATGGAGCTGATGAGCACCTGCATAAGGCTTTGCCTGTCGTCGATAGTAGTTGTGGGGAAATACAGGGGATGATTGATTTTTTCTCTGAGGTCAATCACCTGCCATACTCTTTTTTCCCACAAAATATCTGCCTGACGTACGTATGGAAGCTGAATGGGTCTTTTCTCTTCAATCCATACTCTGTCATAAAAACCGTCTCTTGGAGCCACTCCATCAATTACCTGGGCCATAAGGCCGGCAGAAGAAAAGAATGCTGCTAGAGAGAAAACTAATACAAATTTTATTCTGGTCATAACTAAACCTCCGTTAATTTTATTGTTTACTGAATTCTGAATACCATTGGCGGAAGATTACGCACTCTGCCGTCATCACCCACTGCCTGTATATTTTCAAACTGGAATCGTTGTCCCCTTGTAGAACGCCTGATGGCGGCTTCCATTTCGGGTGTTTGCAGGTTTGAATTGGCTCTCCATTCCTGGAAATCTCCTGCTACTGTAGTGTTCATTGAGAATGATGTAATGCGGAAGTCCATACGGAAATCGAAATCTCTCATCCTCGGAATAAGTGGTTGTCCTGCAATAATATCGCGTGCTATTGCACCTTCATTTTGCCCGGCAATTTCCGGATATGGATCAGGCACAGTTCTTACCCTGAAGGTTTGTGCTCCCATCTGGCGAAGAGTTCCGTCAACCCGCGCCATAAGCGTAACGGTAACGTTTTGATTTACGTTGTGATCGGAGCTGATACGAATATTGTAACCGCCACCTGCACGCGGAACCATTCTGTTTCCTGCACCGCTGATGCGGGGTTCAATATTTCCGCTGGGAATACCGGGTACAGAAACTGATACCGGATTGTCAACCCCAATGTAAAACACGTTCATAGCATCGGCACTTACAGTAGCTGTGGGGCGTTGAACGATATAGTCACCAGAAAATGGATATTCTTGTATACCCCTTGGACCAACAACCCTTACCGTACCTCTGTAAGTTTGCAAACCTTCAGCTGTGGCGGGAATGCTTAATCTTCCACCTTCAAGGGTTCTGCCTCCGATAATTACTTCAGGTTGCTGTCTGGAGTCGAAGGCAGCCACAATAACATCTGCTTCAAATCTGTCTCCTTGCAAAACAATCTGGCTTCTGGGTATTACCCTTGCCTCAATTTTATCAAAAGTAAAGTCATCGGCTGTAATGGCTGCATAAAGCTGGCTTGAAACATCAAACTCTGCATTACGCACCTCTGTAACCAGCCTGCTGAGGTTGGTGGCAGCAGCAACCGGGGGTTGCCTGTCAAACATAGCTGTCTGCCATGTAATCAGATTACCACCTTTGTCATAAAAGGGACCTTCAGTATCCAAACCGAGCTGAACAACATCGCGGAACTGCTCAGGGAGCTTATTCACAAGAAATTCTTTGTACTCATCAATCATTGTTCTGAGTTTATAAGCCCTGGTTCCTGGACCACCCGGCTGAATGGTTACTGCAGAACCACCTTCTATGGGTTCTGTTAGCCAGAAAGCTGATGACCTGCTGTAATTCTCTTTAGCTCTCATATCAATCAGACGCAGAGTATCTGCTTCTTCAATAGTTAGATTGTCTACCCGTGCAATCATTTCTGTGCGGGTATCCAGTATAAACTGTACGAGTTCTTCGGCAACTTCCTGAACTTCCATGGCACGTGAATAGAAAGGTTCTACCCTGTCTTCAGAAAGTGCTCTTTGTTTTCTGAAGTCATCATAAACCATATCTACCTTCCTGCCAAAATTTACGTTGGTTTGTTGTAACCCATCATCAACAAGAACGAATGCATCGAGTACCTCCACTGATACGTTAAGGGCCAAAAGTGCCGTTAACACAAGGTACATCATACCGATTAGTTTTTGCCGCGGGGTTTGTCTGCCTCCTGCCATAATTATTTCCTGTTGTATTGTTTATAAGTTATAAACTTTTACCTGAAAAAATTTATCAGTAACGTTTATTAAAAATTATCTGGGAGCGTTGAAATTCATAGCTGTAAGCATATTACCATATACGCTGTTGAGAGCGGCGATATTTTTGGTAAGAGCTCCCATTTCTTCCTTGTATTTTTCTGTGCTACCAGCAGTTTCGTTAAGATTTTCAACCAGCTTTCCGAAAGATTCCTGTACTTTGGATGTGCTCTGGTATTGAGCATCAGATGCCTGCAACTGTAATTCATACACTGCGTTGAGAGCTTCCAGATTTTGGGCTGTTTTCTGCAATTGTTCAGTATATTTAGATCCCTGGGAAGTTGAGTTTTCAAGTGCATCAACGGTTTTCATCAATAACTCTGAACTCTTGCCATAGTTCGACGCCAGCTCATTGGTATAACCTGTAATGTTTTTGATGCTCTCGTTGTACTCCTGGGAAGTTTTCAGATTTTCTTTTACAGAATCTGCGGTATCCTTGTAAGTCCCGCTGAGTTGATTCATAGAACCCACTGCATTACGCAGACTGTTTGCATATTCCTCCGAGAGACTCAGGTCATGTTTGAGATACTCATTAGTATTTTTGTATGACTGGCTCAGTTCAATTACGGATTGAGATGCGGCCTCCATGTTCTGGATATAGCTTTGTGTAGCCAGAGCAGCATTGGAAACATCAGCAAGTTTGGATGCATTGTTGCTGAGGTTTTGAAGTCCTTTGCTCAGATTCTCGATCAGCTCAGGCCCGATATTGGCTTCCTCAAGCATTTTGTCAAGGTTGGATGACAAGGCAATGCTTTGCACGTTGGTGGTACCTGCAACCAGATTTGTACCTCGGCGATCTTTATCAATACCTTTTAAGCTATCATCTGTTTCAATTCCTGCTAATTCAGGATAAACAAGAGACCAGTCTGGTTCTTCATGTGGTTTTTCGAAGCCGGAAAAAAAGAATATAATGGCCTCTGTTCCTAATCCGATAATCAGCATGTATTCAGCTCCGGGGTAGTGGTTAATTTTGAACAAAGCTCCAAGGATTACCAGGGATGCTCCCCATCCATAAAGCCTTGACATTAAGGTTCTGAATCCTTTAGATTGTGCAAATTTCATAGTTTCTCAAATTGAAA
>SKVR01000149.1 GCA_007129355.1 Bacteroidales bacterium
TCTGCACTTTTGGGTCTTTTTCCCATTTGTGCCTGTATGATATTTTACTTTAAATTTTCAAAATAAAAATCCATGAGCAAAAAAGAGTATTATGAATTAGAAAATCAGGAGTGGCTTGAGTCGCTTGAGTATTTAATTCAACATGAGGAGCCTCAGCGTGTGCGTGAGATACTGGCAATGTTGCAGAACAAGGCCCATAAAGAGGGGATTGTTTTCCGTTGCCCCGGTAATACACCATACATAAACAGCATATCGCCGCGCAAGGAAGTTCCTTTTCCGGGCAGTCGCGAAATAGAAAGAAGGATTAAAAGTCTGGTCCGATGGAATGCCATGGCAATGGTAGTAAAAGCCAATCTGGAGTCGGAAGGGATTGGTGGACACATTTCAACCTATGCATCTTCTGCAACACTGTTAGAAGTGGCTTTTAATCATTTCTTCCGCGCAGGTGATAAGGAAGACCCCGCCGATATAGTTTATTTCCAGGGTCATGCTTCTCCTGGTCTTTATGCACGTTCGTTTCTGGAAGGCAGACTTACTGAAACCGATCTGCATAATTTTCGCCAGGAACTCCGCAAAGAAGGTGGTTTACCATCATATCCTCACCCCAGACTGATGCCCGATTACTGGCGTTTCCCAACGGTTTCAATGGGTTTAGGGCCACTTATGGCTATTTATCAGGCTCGATTCAACAAATACCTGGAAGACCGTGGTTTAAAGGAAATAACCAACCAGAAAATCTGGGCATTTATGGGCGATGGCGAGATGGATGAGCCCGAATCACTGGGCGCAATCACTGTTGCCAGCCGCGAAAATCTCAATAATCTCATTTTTTTGGTTAACTGTAACCTGCAGCGGCTCGATGGGCCTGTGAGAGGAAACGGTAAAATTATCCAGGAACTTGAAGCTGCTTTTAAAGGTGCCCGCTGGAAGGTAATAAAAGTTATCTGGGGCAGTGACTGGGATCCTCTTATTGCCAAAGATGAAAGTGGCGATCTACTTAAAGCTATGGAGGAAACCCCTGATGGGCAGTTTCAGAAATATGTGGTTTCATCAGGAGATTATATCAGGAAAGACTTCTTCGGCAGAAGTGAAAAACTTCTGAAATTGGTAGAAAACTATTCGGATGAGCAGCTTGAAAAACTAAACCGGGGAGGACACGATCCCAAGAAAGTATATAATGCATACCAACAGGCTGTTAATTACAAAGACGGTCCTGTAGTTATCCTTGCACAAACCATTAAAGGTTACGGACTTGGAGAAGCCGGCGAAGGAAGAAATATTACTCACCAGCAGAAAAAACTCAATGAAGAAGAATTATTGCACTTCAGAAGCCGTTTTGGTATCCCGCTTTCTGATGAAGAAGCCAAAAAAGCTCCCTTCTTCAAACCTGCCGAAGACAGCGAAGAAATTCAATACCTGAAAAAACGTAGAGAAGAATTGGGAGGTTATTTGCCCAAAAGAGTAGCTGATTCTCCACCCATTACCCTGCCCGACGAAAAGGTTTATACTGAACTGATCGAAGGTTCAGGTGATCGGGAGCTGGCTACTACCATGTCGATGGTGAATCTGATGAACAAAATGATGGGTGATAAAAACATGGGTAAACTTGTGGTTCCCATCGTACCCGATGAGTCCCGCACCTTTGGTATGGATTCTTTGTTCCGCAAATTTGGTATTTATTCGCACGTAGGACAAAATTACGAACCGGTTGATAGAGATTCATTCCTTTACTATAAAGAAGCCAAAGACGGTGCAATCCTTGAAGAAGGAATCACAGAGGCTGGTTGTATGGCGTCATTTATAGCTGCCGGTACTTCCTATTCAACTCATGGTGTTAACATGATACCCATGTTTATCTATTACTCCATGTTCGGTTTCCAGCGTATAGGCGACCTGGTTTGGGCAGCTGCCGATATGCGTACCCGTGGTTTTATGATAGGTGGAACATCAGGACGAACAACCCTTGCAGGTGAAGGATTGCAACACCAGGATGGTCATTCGCATTTGCTTGCCATGACAGTACCATCTGTTAAAGCATATGATCCGGCATTTGCATACGAGCTTGCTGTTATTGTTAAAGAGGGTATGAAGCGTATGTTTGTGGATCAGGAAGACCTGATTTACTACATTACCGTTTTGAATGAGAAGTACAAAATGCCTCCCATGCCCAAAGGGGTGGAAGAAGGTATTTTGAAAGGTATGTATAAATACAGAACATCCAAAAAACGCAAAGGTGAAAAAGTTCATCTCTTTGGAAGTGGTGCTATCCTTAATGAGGCTCTCAGAGCAGCCGAAATGATGGAAAAGGATTACGATGTAATTGTGGATGTCTGGAGTGTTACCAGCTACAAGGAATTGTACGAAGATGCCCGTGAAACAGATCGCTGGAACCGGCTTAATCCCGAAAAAACGCCACGTCTTACATACATTGAACAGTGCCTGAAAGGCGATGAGGGTTTGTGTATTGCCGCACACGATTATATGAAAGCCATACCTATGACTGTTAGCAGGTGGTTCCCCGGAGTACTTACTGTGCTGGGTACCGATGGTTTTGGCAGAAGTGACAACAGAAGAGCTCTCAGAGACTATTTCGAAGTTGATGATCGCCATATTGCCTACGCTGCTCTGCATAGTTTGCATCGCGAAGGAAAACTTGATAAAAAAAGCCTGCTGAAAGCCAAGAAGGATTTCAAAATAGACAATAACAAACCCAATCCAACAGAGATTTAAAATTAATCAGATATGATCAAAGAAATAAAATTACCGGAGATAGCTGATAATGTTACATCAGCAGTGGTGCTTGACATACTTGTTTCAGAAGGCGATAAAGTGAGTGCCGATGATATTTTGGCGGAAATGGAAAGTGATAAAGCCAGTTTTGAATTGCCATCCGATTTTGACGGTGTTGTAAAGGAAGTGAAAGTAAGTGTGGGGAATGAAGTCAAGGTCGGACAGGTAATGTTTACCATCGATACTTCTGGCGAAGGAGAAGGCGAGAAGAAGGAAGAGAAGAAGGACAAGGCTGAAGCCGTTGATTCTGAAAAGGAAGAAAAAACTGATGAAAAGAAAGAGAAGAAAGCTGAAGACGAAAAAGATGAATCAGACGAAGATTCCCGTGATGAAGAGAAATCAGAACCTGAAACCCCCGATCAGAAAAGCGATGCTGATGAGATAACAAGCGATAAGCCTGCAGCGCACATTCCTGCATCACCTGCTGTGCGCAGACTCGCCCGTGAAATCGGAGTTGATATTACAAAAGTGAAGGGCACAGGGCCCAGCGATCGTGTTACCGAAACAGATGTTAAAGCCTTTGCCAAAAAACAATTGCAAAGCAGGCCGGCTGGTGCAGGTATGGTTGCGGATGATTATAAATTACCCGATTTTTCAAAACAGGGTAACATACGTCGCGAAAAGATGGATACCATCCGCAAAATCACTGCACGCGCTATGGCAGGCTCCTGGCAAAGTATCCCACATGTTTTTCAGTTTGACAAAGCTGATGTTACCGAGTTGGAAAAATTCAGAAAAGATTATTCCAAATATGTTGAAAAACAAGGGGCTAAACTCACCGTTACAGCTATTTTACTTAAGCTAACGGCTGAAGCTTTGCGCAAGTTTCCGAAATTCAATGCCAGTGTAGATATGAAAAATGAAGAAATTATCTACAAAGATTACGTAAACATTGGTGTTGCCGTTGATACCGACCGGGGCTTACTCGTACCTGTTATTCGTGATGCAGATAAAAAATCCATCACCGAATTATCCATCGAACTGAACGAAATGGCCGAAAAAGCCCGCACTAAAAAGATCAAGCCCGATGAGCTGCAGGGTGCCAATTTTACCATTTCCAACCTGGGTGGCATTGGAGGTACCAGCTTCACACCCATTGTAAATCGTCCGGCAGTTGCTATTTTGGGAGTATCACGCTCTCAGATGGAGCCGGTATTTATCGATGGTGAATTCAAACCCAGAATGATGCTGCCGCTTTCACTCTCCTACGATCATCGTTTGATTGATGGTGCTGATGGTGCAAGATTTCTCCGCTGGTTGTGCGAAGCCATGCAGAATCCTTTGGTTACAATGTTTTAATTGCTTTACAATTTTCATAAGAAGTTGTCGCATTAGCTTTGAAAAAAACTGGACGCTGAGCCTGTCGAAGCGCATAACAATTTGATATGCAGATGTCGTTTCGAATAGTTTAAAAGAAAGCCTTTTGAACTGCTCAACGACCAGAGTGAACATTTCAGGCAGTTTCTTAATAGAATGAATCAATATTTTAAAGAAATATCACAATGTCAGAAAAAAAACAAGTAGTTGTACTAGGAGCAGGTCCCGGTGGCTATGCCGCAGCATTCCAGGCATCCAATCTTGATCTAAAAGTTACCCTTATTGATCCTAAGCCCGATCCGGGCGGTGTGTGTCTTTTTCACGGCTGTATTCCTACCAAAGCACTTTTGCACATTGCTGCAGTAAAAGATGAAGCAGCAAAAGCCGAAGAGTGGGGTCTGAGTTTTTCCGGAGTTAAGGTAGATGTCGATAAGGTACGCAAATGGAAAGAATCTGTTGTTAAGCAACTTACCGGCGGTTTAGGGCAGCTGGCTAAAGCCCGCAAAGTAGAATATTTGCAGGGTATGGCGAAGCTGACAGGGAAAAACACCCTTGAATTTACTCCTGCCGATGGCGATAAAAAAGAAATCGAATTCGAAAATCTTATTATTGCCACAGGAGCTTCACCATCTTCTTTGCCCGATGTTCCTTTCAGTGAGGATGTTATGAATGCGGAGATTGCTCTTGAGTTAAAGAATGTTCCCGGAAAACTTCTGGTGGTAGGAGCAGGTTATATCGGTCTCGAGATGAGTGTGATTTACAAATCGCTGGGTTCTGATATTACCATAGCTGAATTTACTTCCGATATCTTACCTGGCCTGGATCAGGATCTTCGCGATGTCTTTAAGAAAGAGCGCAAAGACCTGATGGAAAATATCATGTTTAACACCAAAGTCACCGGTGTTACTAAAAAGGGGAAGAAGATGGAAGTGGAATTCGAAACCAAAGACGGCAGTAAGAAAAAACAAAGCTTTGACAAAATACTTGTAGCCATTGGTGGAAGAGCCAATATTAAAGGTATCGGACTCGAAGAAGCAGGTGTGGAAACCGATGATAAAGGTTTTATTAAGGTTGATCTTGTGAGACGCACCAATGTAAAGAATATTTATGCTATTGGCGATGTGGCCGGCCAGCCTATGCTTGCACATAAAGCTTCGCATGAAGGTCGTGTTGCTGCAGAGCATATCGCAGGGCATAAATCTGCTTACGAACCCAAAGCTATTCCTGCTGTGGTATTTACTGATCCGGAGATTGCCTGGACCGGCCTTACAGAAACAGAAGCAAAAGAGCAGGGTAAAAAAGTTGAAGTAGCCAAATTCCCCTGGGCTGCATCAGGCAGGGCGGTTACCCTTGGTTTGAAAAACGGTTTGACTAAACTTATCATCGATCCGGAAACAGACCGTATTTTGGGTGCCGGATTTGTTGGAAAGGAAGCCGGAAGTATGGTGGCGGAAGCAACTTTAGCCATTGAAATGGCCGCTGTAGCCCGCGACCTGGAGCTTACCATCCACCCGCATCCCACACTTTCGGAAACCATTATGGAAGCTGCCGAAGTTTATTACGGGCACGCTACCCATATTCATAAAAAGAAGAAAAAATAGCCATCATCTTCAAATACAAAAAATGGGGACCTGATTATAAGTCAGACCCCCATTTCTTTTTTTTCGGGATGACTTCAAGCAGTCATACCACCATCCACCGGATGTACAGCGCCGGTTATAAAGCTGCTTTCATCGCTGGCCAGAAAAAGTGCCAAAGCAGCAACTTCTTCATTGGTTGCATATCTGCCGAGTGGTATCGCCAGTTCGAATTTTTCTTTTGCAGCTTTAGAGTCTTCAGGAGAAAATCCTTCTTCAAGCGAACTCATCATACGGTTATCAACCGGTGAAGGGTTAATAGTATTTACTCTGATTTTATGGGGTGCACCCTCCAGTGCCGCAGATCGCATCATGCCAATTTCTGCATGTTTGCTTGCCACATAGGGTAATACATTGGCCGTTCCGGTCATTCCTGCCACTGAGGAAGTAATGATCACCGATCCCCCTTTTTCTTTCATAAGCGGAAAAACGTGTCTCAATCCGTAATATACCCCGTGTACATTTACATTCATGATTTTATGGTACATTTCCAAAGGATATTCATCCAAAGGTTTCACATCACCTTCTATACCTGCATTGTTAAAAAATACATCAACTTGTCCAAATAATTCTTTGGCCTTTTTTGCGTAGGCTCTTACCTGCTCTTCATCACTTACATCAGCGGTAAATGTATAAACGTTAGAAGAATTCAGTTCATCTTTTACCTTTTTCAGAGCATTCACATCCAAATCAACAAGTAGTACTTTCGCCCCTTCCTTGAGCATCATTTTTGCCGTTGATGCCCCAATGCCACCTGATCCACCTGTAATGATTACTGTTTTGTTTTCTAAACGTTTCATAGTTTTTACTTTTAGATGTTTATCTATCAAACTAACATGACATACTGTCTAATGTTTGAATTTGAGTTCAATGGCTTATTATGCTCATAATATTTATTTAACTTTATCGCTTAAAACTTATTTTGAATAGTTTTATAAATTAGCATTCTTATAATCCTGATAATTTTTAATCTCAGATTTCCATGAAAAATTATTTTAAATCTTCAGTTTTAAGAACAATTTTGTTTGCCCAAATTTCAGTAATGGTTGTTGTTTTTTCTTCCTGTGAAAACACGAAAAGGCAAAAATTATCGGAAGGTACTGACTACTTCCCGTTATTGGAAATGGACATCGAAACCCTTCAAAATGCCTATGCAGAAGGAACTTATACCGTTGCTGATGTCGTTCAGCTATACCTGGATCGTATTGAACTCATTGACAAATCCGGTCCGGCTTTGAATTCCATACTTATGCTAAATCCAGATGCAATGGAAATTGCCATAGAACTGGATCGCGAACTGGCAGAAGGAAAATCGAGGGGACCTTTGCACGGCATACCTGTTCTTCTTAAAGACAATATTGATACACATGATCAAATGCCGACCACAGCGGGTTCAAGGGCCCTTGCCAATTCTTCTCCTTTGAAGGATAGTTTTGTAGCTCAAAAGCTCAGAGAAGCCGGTGCAGTTATTTTGGGGAAAGCCAACCTAAGTGAGTGGGCCAATTTTCGTGGAGAGCTTTCCAGCAGCGGCTGGAGTGGAGTGGGTGGGCAGACCAGAAACCCCTATGTACTGGATCGCAACCCCTGTGGTTCCAGTTCAGGTTCTGGAGCGGCTGTATCGGCTAATCTTACCATGTTTGCCATCGGTACCGAAACCAACGGTTCCATCGTTTGCCCATCGCATGCCAATGGTATTGTGGGTGTTAAACCCACGGTCGGACTGGTAAGCAGAAGTGGTATCATTCCCATTTCTTATAACCTGGATATTGCCGGACCCATGGCGCGAAACGTTAAAGATGCAGCTATTGCACTTGGGGCATTGGCTGGAATTGATATGGATGATGAACTTACCTTGCTGAGCGAAGGAAATTATTATACCGACTATACACAATTTCTGAATGAAGATGGTTTACAGGGCAAGCGCATTGGATTCTTTACAGCTGCTCAGGGGAGGAACTTCAAAGTGGATACATTGATGCTTCAGGCCGTGGAATTTATGAAAAGTCAGGGTGCAGAGATCATTGAAATCAGTCAGATATCAGCTCCGGGCACCGGTAATCATGCTTTCCAGGTAATGCTTTTTGAATATAAGGACGGGCTGAATAAATATTTTGCATCTCTTGGACCCAATGTTCCCATTAAAAATCTGGAAGAACTGATCGAGTTCAATAAAAATGATGAAATCAGCATGGAATATTACAACCAGGCATATCTTGAAATGGCACAGGAGAAATCAGGACTTGATTCTCAGGAATACAAAGATGCATTGGCTGCCATGCACAAGGGAGCCCGCGAAGAAGGGATAGATAAAGTAATGAGTGAGCATAATCTGGATGCTATTATTGCTCCCACAGGCAGCCCTGCCTGGAAAACCGACTGGGTTAATGGCGATAGCTTTCAACTGGGAAGTTCTTCTCCTGCCGCCCATGCAGGCTATCCCAATATTACATTACCCATGGGCTTTGTAGATGATCTGCCTGTAGGCATTTCCATTTTTGGCCGTGCATGGAGTGAACCGGTTCTTCTGGAAATTGCCTATGCCTTCGAGAAGGGAACAAAGCACAGGAGGACACCGGAGTTTCTGGTAACAGATATGGAATAGTTGTTACTAGTTTTTTTTAAATATTCTGAACTTTCTGACTTCTGTTTTAGTCTTTCCCGTCTTGCCCGATAACAAAGGTTGCCGGAATGGGCCTCTTTCAAATTGGCATCAAGTAGGGTATTTACATGATTCTTCGCATGGAATCGGGACGTAACTGCACATCAAAAGCTGCTGCTATCCTGTAGTATTCTTCAGCAAAGGCTCTGTTTTGCTAAAGTTTTTTCTCCAATAAAGTTGTACAATTCTAAGAAAATTCTTTTTTAAAGCTGTGACCTTTTGTTGTTTATGGTTTCCATCAAATGGTTCCACGATTGTATAAAAGCTTCTGCACCTTCACTTTGTAATTGCGCGGCAAGTAATTTATGATTAATAGAACAAGCCATCATTTTTTGAAAGATAGTATCAGCTGCTGCATCAGAACGACTCATTGCTTTATCAGCTTCGCCATGATCGGCAAAGGCCATAAGTGTATTTTCAGGCATGGTGTTTACAGTAAAGGGTGCAATCAATTCTTTTACATATAAGATATCTGATGCTGATGGGTCTTTTGTTCCGGTGCTTGCCCAAAGCAAACGTTGGGGGAATACGCCTTGGTTCATAAGCTTTTGCACTTTGGCAGATTGCAAAAATTTTAAATAAGCCACATATGTTTTTTGCATTACAGCAATTCCCACATTATTTCTCAGGGCTTTTGAAACTTTATCTGCAACAGCCTTATCCCAGCGGCTTACAAAAACAGATGCTACAGATTTTACATCAGGATTCAATCCTTTTTCTGCCCTTGCTTCCACACCTCTTAACCAGGCTTCAGCTGCATTGATATATTGTTCAGCAGAAAAAAGTAGGGTAATATTTACCGGTATTCCTTCTTCAATAACTTTTTCTACGGCGGGCAAACCTTCAGCTGTGCCAGGAATCTTTATAAAAGCATTTGGTCGGTTAACCTTTTGGTATATTTCTTTTGCAGCCTCTACGGTTTTATCGGTATCATAAGCCAGCAAAGGAGATACCTCAATGGATACAAATCCGTCAAGGCCGTTGGTTTTTTCATAAACCGGTAAAAACAAATCGGCAGCCTGCTGTATGTCCTCTATCGCCAGTTGGAAAAAAACTTCTTCATCTGACAAATCGGCTTTTCCCAATTTTTTTATGGCACTGTCATAATCATCAGAGCCTGCAATGGCATTGTCGAAGATGGTTGGATTGGATGTAAGACCCGTTATGCCTAATTCGGTTATATACCTTTTCAGGGTTTCATCCTTAAGGATTTTACGGGTTATGTTGTCAAGCCATATGCTAACCCCTTGATGGTAAAGATTTTGAGTGTTTTTGTTCATCGTTTTTAGTTGTTATAGATTTGATAATCAAGTTTTGCAAAGCAGTATTTTTCCTGAAATATACCATAATAATACCATGATTCTATTTCATTTCCCTGTCTAAAATAAAACAAAAATAAGCAACACTTTTGAAATAACATGGAAAAAATCTCAAACAGCCAATATGAATTCCCGGATTATGTTGCCAAAGACCATGCTTAATTTTTCGTTCCAAAAAAAGATGATGTCTCAATGCTTTGATATGCAAAATGCTGAGATATTTCATAAGCTCATTGTAAGCTATGACAAAGTAAGTAAAAATTAATCTTTAATTGTTTTTTCGATAAGGTGAAAAAATCAGAAAACAATTTTTAAACAACCTTCTTAATTTATAGTGTATTTTTGATAAGTTTTATGATTGGATATTAAGGGATGGCATTCCTTTAGGAGGTACTTGTTGTTTTCGGGAAACATACATTTAAGGTAGGAGATGATTTGCAGACAGATTTTCTGATGAGACTTTTATTGAGATAATTTCTTTTTTAATCTTCAAGCGAGTTCATAAAATAAATTAAGCGTTTGTTTTGCTTGAAAATTTCTGGAAAAAAACCACTACCTTTATTATAAAAGTTAATAAAAGTAATTAAACCGAGTCTAAATCAGATTATGGATACTATTAATAATACCGATTTTGTTTCATTTATTGAAACCTACAAAAGCAAACTAGCAGAACTTTTCACGGAGCGAAATAATGAAGATCAGATGGCTGCTCAAAGGGGCATGCCCCCTTATGTTTTGCAGCAAATCCTTGAATGTAATCCCTTGTCAACCTTTATACCGGAAGAATACGGCGGACGGGGTGCAAAAACCCACGAAACACTTAGCATGCTCGAAGTAAGTTCTTACCAGTCATTGCCCTTATCATTAATGATGGGCATAAATGGAGCATTGTTTCTTCAGCCATTAGCCAATTATGCCAATGAAGATGTTAAGAAAGAGATTTTCAGGAAATTTCTTGAGAATAACAAGATGGGTGGCTTAATGATAACCGAACCCAATTTTGGAAGCGAAGCATTAAAGATGCAAACCGGTTTTTTAAAATCAGGAGACCAATATAGTATCTCTGGTTTAAAACATTGGGCCGGGCTTACAGGTTGGGCCGACTATTGGCTTATAACAGCCCGGGAAAAAGATGAGAAGGGTGATTTGGGAAGAGATATCGGGTTTTTCATACATGATACCAGCAATGGCGGAATTGATGTGGAAGAGCTTTTCCAGAATCTCGGTCTATATATGCTCCCTTATGGTCGTAACCGGATTGAGATACAAGTGCCCGAATCCCATCGTCTCCAACCCAAAACTACCGGTGTTACCATGATGCTGGATTTATTGCACCGAAGCCGCCTTCAGTTTCCCGGAATGGCTACCGGTTATTTGAAACGTATGCTTGATGAGGGAGTTCAACATTGCAAGACCCGTTATGTTGGCGGTTCCAGCCTTTTTAATTATGACCAGGTGAAAGAAAGACTGGCACATCTGCAATCCTATTTTACAGTAAGTTCGGCCATGAGTTATTTTACCAGCTCAAACATACCACTTGAAAAGGACACTTCACGCTTTGATCTGACTGCTAATTCCATCAAATCTGTTATAACTGATTATATGCAATCGGCAGCACAAAATCTTCTGCAGCTTGTGGGAGCCAAAGGATATAAACTGGACCATATTGCAGGAAGATCCATTACTGATAGCCGCCCTTTCCAAATCTTCGAAGGATCTAATGACATTCTTTACCAGCAGATTTCTGAGTCTGTTTTAAAATCGATGCGTAAAACATCTTCCACCAATCTTTTTGAATACCTGAAAAGTTATTCCCATACCGAAAAAGCTGCCGGTTATTTTAAAGATGTTTTGAATTTTAATATTGAATATAAGATGGCCCAGCGAAAAATGGTGGAACTGGGTCAGGTTCTGGGTCGACTGGTTTCTATGAATATGACCATCGATCTTGGCCACAGAGGTTTCAATCAGGAAATGGTTTCCAATAGCCTGGCCGTGCTTCAGAAAGAAATAAGATCGATACTCAGCTCTTACAGTTTTGATAAGAATGCAGATGTACTGCATGATCATAATGAAAACAGCAGTTGGCTTTCCTACCTTTCTTTACCGGCAAAGTAATTGTGTATTATGCCTGAAATAATCGAAGTGTTTTGATGATTTAATAAATCCGGGCATTACCCTTTATGCATGTTTACCTTATATCCAACTCCTTTCAGGGTTGTGATCTGAATTTCAGGATCACGCGACAGGTAGTCGCGCAATTTGGAAATATATACATCCAGGTTGCGTGAATTATAAAAAGAATCATCACCCCAAATGGTCTGAAGGATTTCCTGCCTTAATACAGGATACTCCAGGTCACGAGTGAGCAGGGAAAGCAGAAGTGTTTCCCGGTGTGAGAGTTTTCGGGCTGCACTTTCAAAATGTAATTCATAACGTTTCGGATAGAATGTATATTTTCCCAGGCAGACTTTCTCCTTATTCGTTTCTGAATTTTTTCTGAAAGCATTTTGGGTGGTTAATTTTAAAAGGTTGTGTATCCTTATGATCAGTTCTTCCATGCTAAAAGGTTTTTTCAGGTAATCATTTCCACCTGAATCAAATCCTTGCAACAGGTCCTGAGTCTGTGTCTTTGCAGTAAGAAAGATGATGGGAATGTTGAGATTCTGCAACCGGATCTCTTTTGCAAGGGTAAATCCATCCTTTTTGGGAAGCATCACATCAAGCACACATATATCTGGTCGAAAACTTTCAAAGACATCCAAAGCATGCCCACCATCGCTCACATGTGATACATCAAAATTCCGACTTTCAAGGCTTTCTTTCACCACCCTTGCCAGGAAGGGCTCATCCTCAACATAAAGTACTTTTATTTTTTCCACCATTATTCTTAAACCTATAAACTCATTAACCTATCAACCTACTTCGGTAATCTCACCACAAACCTACATCCCTTACCTGACCTGCTTTCCAGGCTTATTTTTCCATTGTGATGTTTAACAACTCCTTCCACGTAATGTAACCCCAGGCCATAACCTTTCACATTATGTACATTTCCTGTGGGGACACGGTAAAACTTTTCAAAAACCTTTGTCCGGTGTTCAGCTGCTATACCTGGGCCCTTATCCTTAACTTCCAGTATTACTGCATTAGGAATTTCACCTACTGTTATGGTAATTTCCTTGCCATCAGCTGCATATTTAACGGCATTGTCAACCAGGTTATAAATCATCTGGGTAAGATGTTCTTCATTACCGTTAATGGTTGAATCGCCACCATTCTGCAAAGAAAAATGAATCATCTTTTGCTCAGCTAGTATTCTGAAAGATGAAATAACTTTTTCAACTACATCAGAAATGACCACAGGAGCCTTGCTGGATTTTATTTCTTTTCCATAATCATGAACTGAAGTTTTCAGTATTTTGTCAGCCATCATTTCCAGCCGTTTCAGTTCTTGTCCGGCAAGCTCAATATAGTCAAGGGTTTTGTTTTTATTCTCAAGTACATCAAAATTTTTAATGGCCTCAAGGGCAACACCCACACTGGCAACCGGAGTTTTCAATTCATGTGTTACATTGCTGATGAAGTTATCTTTTTGAAGAAGCAATTTCTGCTGATTGCGAAGATTTCGGAAAACGAGATAAAAAGCTGTTATGATAAGCAGGGTTGTAAAGACCGAAAAACCTGCCTGTGGCAATAATTTAGCAAAGAGGAATGATCTCCCGTTGTAGAATTCTGCAGCATAAAGTTTTCCTGCTAAAGGAAAAAAGGGCGTGATAAAAGGCATCGTGTCGTGCAATTGCCTCTGAAACTGTGGGCGCTCCGATGGATAAGAAAAGTCGCGTTCCTTTATTCCCAAAGATAATCTTGCATAATCTCCGGGAAGATTATGCATAAAATATTTTGCAATGGTATCTGTATTGAAGCCATGGTACTGATCAGTGAAAAACCATCGCATATCGCGCGATGATGATACCCTTCGCGATACCCTGATACTGTCAACGGGATTGTCAGGATCCCGCAGAAAAACAGTTACCTGTCTGTTAAAGCCACTTTCCGTTGCATTCGTTTTCTTGAGTGTATCATCAGAATATGGTTCTATGGATATTTGTCTTATGGTTTCAGGTCTGGAGCTGAGTTCACGGAATCTTTCCGATTCTGCTGAGCTCTCCTGTTCTTCAGGAACATTGAAACTACTGAAGAAAATGGAATCGGAAAGCTGATAAAGCGTACTCCGGAAAACCACACTTGTTTCGCGACTGAAATTATTTTCTGCACTACGATATTCTGTACGGAGCCAAAGTGCCTGTAGTATAATCAGCAAGGTAATGCTGATGACCATAAGACTAAGGGGTGTGCTGATTTTTTTTCTGTTCATCCCTGCAAAGGAGTTGATTTACAATTCAAAATTAAAACAATCTCTGTTGCCACAAGCATGCATTAACCTTTTATTAACCTTGTTTTGCTTCGCATTAACAATAATATTAAAATATTGTAGATAATTTTGAAGGCGATTTAGTACGAATTTCTCAAATCACAAAGTTATGTTAAGAAAATTATTTATCCCTGTAATAGTATGGCTGATGGTTCCGGCATTTTCTGCATGGGCGCAGATCAGCGAAGGTATTATTCATTATGAGTTTCGTATGGATATGCATCGTAATATTCCGCCAGAGCGTGAAGATATGAAAGCAATGATACCCCAGTTCAGGACTGTTGATTTTGAATTGTATTTTAACCAGAATGAACGGCTTTACAAGGCAAAAGAAGAGGTTGCTGCCCCGGTTCAGAGGGGTGGCAGGGGACGTGGCTTTGGAATGCGGATGCCCCGAAGTGAAACCTATATGCACACAGGTGAAATGGAGAGAGTTGTTTACCAGGAATATATGGGAAGAAATTTTTTGATTACAGATACGATTTCACTTGGTCCCTGGCGTTTGGGCAACGAATACATGGATATCCTGGGATACCGTTGCCAGATGGCATGGTATGTTGATACAGTAAGTAATGAGGAGGTTACCGCCTGGTTTACGGTAGGATTACAGCCCTTTATGGGACCCGACAATTACAGTACCTTGCCCGGAACCATCCTGGCACTTGATGTCAATAATGGGGAAAGGGTTTGGGTGGCCCGGAAGGTGGAAGGAAAAGCCATCAGACGCGATGATATCCGAAAACCCGGACGCGGCGAAAAAATAACCCGGCAGGAGTATGATAAGCTGATGCAGGAACAAATGGAAAGAATGCGCCAGGGGGGCGGATTCAGGTTTTAATTATTAATAATCAATAATTGCAATAATCAGAAAATAATGAAAAAGGTTTTTATTTCAATTTTGTTTTTTGCCCTGAGCATGGGGCTATATTCCCAGTCTTTTAATATCAAAGGAAAACTCAGCAATGAAACAGGCAATCCATTGCCTTCAGCAACTGTTTTGTTGCTCAATGCTTCCGACTCTGTTATGGTGAATTATGCCTTGAGCGATAATAACGGAAATTTTGAGATTCGCAACGCTGCCAGGAAAAATTACCTTATCCGTTTTTCTTACATGGGCTATGCTACTTTAACACTGGAAATTGAACCCCCCGAAGGTGCATTACTTGATTTGAATGGGATTGAGCTACCATCACAGGCACATATCCTGCAGGAAGTAACGGTTCAGCAGGAACGCATACCCATGCGGGTCAGAGGTGATACCATAGAGTATGATGCCCTTGCATTCAAACCCCTTCCCAATGAAATGGTTGAAGATCTTCTAAAACGTATGCCCGGTATTGTGGTATCTTCTGATGGTACCGTTGAAGCACAGGGTGAAACTGTTCGACGGGTATTGGTTGACGGGAAGGAATTTTTTGGTCGCGATCCCCGTATGGCCACTCAAAACCTGCCGGCCGATGCAGTTTCAAAAATTCATGTTTTTGACGAGCGCTCAGAAAGGGCCCAATTTACAGGTATTGATGATGGCCAGCGCGAACGTACAATGAACCTGGAGCTTAAGGAAGACCGAAGAGAAGCAGCATTTGGAAATACAACCGTTGGTTATGGCCCCGATAGCCGTTTCCAGGGGCGCTTAAACCTGAACCGGTTTAACAGCAAAGGCCAGGTTTCGCTGATTGCGATGGGAAATAACGTGAATCAACAGGGTTTTTCCATTGGCGATTATATGAACTTTTCAGGAGGAACCCAGAGTATAATGTCGGGTGGATCAAGAGGGGGTGGTGGTGCCTTTAGTATGGGCGGCGGTTCAGCTCCCATCAACTTTGACGGAATGCCATCATCCAACGGACTGATGACTTCCTGGGCCGGTGGTTTGAACCTGAACAGGCAGGTGACTGCCAAAACCGAAGTAAATGCCAGCTATTTTTACAATCAGCTCGATCATGATGTGCAACAGGATTTGGAACGTGAGAATTTTATCCCCTCCGGAAGCTATGACTTTTTCCAGAGTCAGTTGCAGGATAACCAGAATTACAACCACAGGCTGAATATGAGGGTCGACCATAAATTCAACGATAACAGCAGCCTGCTGTTCCAGGGAAGTTCAAGCCTCAATCAAACGCAAACTTTCAGGCAAACCAAAAGCCGCACTTTTAATACGCAGGGATTACTGCAAAATACCGGAAACCAGACCAATGAAGCCGAAGGACAAAACCTTAATGCCAATGGCAGCCTTCTGTTGCGGCACCGAATGGCGCGCCCCGGCCGGACTCTTACTGCAAACCTCGATTTTTCGGCAGCTGATAATAGCCAGGATGCATTCCTAAATGCCATAAACCGCTATATACAGGAACAGGAAACTGAAGAACACATTCTGCAGGACCAGCAACGCAGCGATAGCAATTCCAGTATAAGTGCAGGAGTAACCTATACTGAACCCATTGCCAATCGACTTTTCCTTGAGGCCAATTACAGGGCATTATACAGAACCAGTGAAATTGACCAGCGGGTTTTTGATGTGCCGGCACCTGGTGAAGATGGTGAGTTTAATACAATGCTTTCCAACCATTATCAAAATATTTATACTTTCCATCAGGGTGGGATGAATCTGTTGCTTAACCGTGAACTCTATAATTTAACTGTGGGAGCGTCATTACAGGCTACTGAGCTCAACGGTCGTCTTATTTCTCTTGAAGAGGATATCAATCGCAATTATCTGAATTTCCTGCCAACAGCGAGGTTTAATTACAACTTTTCTAACATGAGAAGGTTTATGGCAGATTATGAAACCTCGGTGCGTGAACCCTCGGCATTGCAGATACAGCCGGTTGTTGACAATCGCGATCCCTTGAATATTTATGAAGGTAATCCCGATTTGCGTCCTTCATACCGTCACAGAGTGCAAATGCGCTATAACTCTTTTAACCCGCTCAATTCATTCGGATATTTTGCATTTGTAAGTGCCGACTATACCACCAATGCCATTGCCAATGCTGTGAGCGTTGATGAAAACCTGGTCAGAACCACAACACCCGTAAATGTGGGAGATAACCTGAGTCTGAGAACCTCCTTCAATATCAACTTTGCAGCCACTGAACTCAAAAGTCGCTTTATGATTGGTGCAAATGTTTCCCGTTCAGAAAGTGTAAATGTTCTCAATGACCTTTACCAGGATATTGTAAATAATATCCTTGGCGGAAATTTCAGGTATATTTTCCGGCCGGCCGATGAGTTTGAGTTGCGTCTTACAGCCAATGTAAATACCCAGATCACACAATACCAGTTCAGAAATGACGAACAGGCTTTTCTGAATCAAACCTATCGTGGAGATGTAAACTGGACTTTCCTGGAGCATTATCGCCTGCAATCGGGTTATAGCTATCAGATATATCAGGGCCGCAGCGCTGAGTTCGACAGAAAAATTCCTATGCTGGATATGAGCCTGTCGCGCAGTTTTCTCAGAAACAATAGTGGTGAACTCAGGCTATCGGTATTCAATCTTTTGAATCAGGATTTGGGCGTAACCCAAACCCAGGCAGTAAACTATTATGAGAGCTCGGTAACCAACTCACTGGGACGGTATTTTATGCTGAGCTTTACCTATGCATTGAACCGCCAGTTGAATCCCATGGAACGCGGTCA
>SKVR01000254.1 GCA_007129355.1 Bacteroidales bacterium
AATACTCGGTGGTTGCAAGCGAAAAATTGGCAACTTTTGCACCACTCTCAAGGCTTCTTACTTCGGGGTCTTTCCCCAGATTTCCAATCAAGATTACTTTGTTTACTCCAGCCATAGTCTAAAGGTTTTAATTATACAAAAATTTACATAATTAAATTTAATGCAAATATTTTAAAATTGCAAATATTTTTCTTCACAAATAACATTTTTAGAGACCAATAAATCGTTAATTGAACTTACGACATCATTTGTTTTCAAAAAAATCTCTGAATATCTCTATAAACCTTGCAATAAGAATAGGTTTTCCCAATTTTTGAAATGCGCCAAATGTTACCCAATTATATGCACCGTCAAAGTTAGGATAATAATCAGATGGCAAAGGAATATTATAAAAAAAAGCCTGTAAACGCTGGTGGGTAAGCACATGACTGTAATGTTGTACGCGGCCTTCCGGAATAACCGGTATATTATCGCTTATGAGCCGATCAAGCACCGGGTGCTGTATCATAACCTTTTTTGTAAGTTCAACTCCTGGTGTTTCAATAAGTGGCAACTGATAAAGATTTTTCCAGATGTCATTTTGTTCTCTTTTCTCGGTAAGAAGTAATCGCTCATTACCATTGTGTGTATGAAGAAGAAAAAAATGGAAAAATCTTTCCCGCTGCTTAACTTTTGATGTTTTAACGGGAATTATTTCTTCAATCCCTTTTACCCGGGCCACGCATTCATTATTAAGGGGGCAGATGTTACATGATGGTTTACCGGGTTTACATATGGTTGCACCTAGATCCATCATGGCCTGGTTAAACATACCGGGGAGTTGCGGATCGATAAGTTCATTGGCCGCTTCGCTGATTTGATTTTTTATTTTCGTTTCATTAACAGGGTCTGTTATTCCAAAATAACGGGCTAAAACCCGGGTTACATTACCATCAATTGTAGCATGGGGTTTGTTAAATGCTATAGATGCAAGGGCTGCTGCAGTATAGGGTCCAATACCCTTAAGCTCCAGCAGGTCTTTATAGTTATCGGGAAATTTTCCACCATATCTTTCTGCAATTTCTCTGGCAGTATAATGAAGATTTCGGGCACGGGAGTAATACCCCAATCCCTGCCAAAGCGAAAGTACATCATCTTCTGAAGCATCTGCCAAAGCCTGAATATCAGGGAACTTATCAAGAAAACGATGATAATAAGCTAATCCCTGAACAATGCGTGTTTGCTGAAGAATAATCTCCGACAACCATATTTTATAAGGTTCCCGGCTTTCTCTCCAGGGCAGGTCTCTTTTATTTTCATTATACCATTTTAATAATCGGGAAGTAAAATTCATATTTTTGGCGCGGCAGGCAGGGTTAAAAAATTACATAAATCATTGGCATAAAATTACATAAATAGTTTTCTTTAATAAAGAAAACAATTATCTTTGCAACCCTATTTTGATAAAAATGAGCGTTAACATTATATAACTTAAACAAAAATTATCATGACTAAAGCAGAAATTGTAAATGAAATTGCCAACAAAACTGGAATTGAAAAAGTAGCTGTACAGGCAACGGTTGAAGCCTTTATGAGTACAGTGAAAAATTCACTCGTAAAAGGTGAAAACGTTTATTTAAGAGGATTTGGTAGTTTTATCATTAAGGAAAGAGCTGAGAAAACCGGTAGAAATATTTCCAAAAACACTACTATCATCATTCCCGCTCACTTTATTCCTTCTTTCAAACCTGCAAAAGAATTTGTAAGCGAGGTTAAAGAATCAGTTAAAGCTAAATAGCCTGAAATCGGGCAAATAATATTTAAAAAATTAATTACGCTAAAAAAACAAGCTATGCCGAGCGGAAAAAAAAGAAAAAGACATAAAATGGCCACGCATAAACGCAAAAAGCGCTTGCGCAAAAACAGACATAAAAAGAAATAATATACTTTCAAAAAACGTTTTGTTTTTAAGGTGAGAAATAAAATTACATAATGCTTTTAAGGCGTTATGTAATTTTATTTAGCACCAAATTGCTTTCTGAACCTGTATCCTTCCAACCATTCATCAAATCGGGTTTGATATGCCTGAATGCATCACCCGCTAATACTTTTTAAGTATGGGTGAAAGTTAGTTCCCTTCGTTATGCCCGGGCCATATCACCATTTCACGGTAATTACCCGAATGCTGCGGTAAGTAAAACAATCGCAGAAAGATGAAATGTAATAACTTACTTAAAGAAATTTTAATGTGAACAAAGAATTAATTATTGATTCGAACACCTCAGAAATTGCTATTGCCCTTCTGGAAGACAAGCAACTTGTTGAGCTCCACAAGGAAAAAAAGAATAATAATTACTCTGTGGGTGACGTTTATCTCGGGAAAGTCAAAAAGATCATTTCCGGGTTAAACGCTGCATTCGTAGACGTAGGCTACGAAAAAGATGCATTTTTACACTACCTTGACCTGGGTGCCCAGGTTAACTCTCTGAACAAATACACAAAACTGGCAATATCAGGGAAGAACACCAAAATTCTTTCTATGGATAATTTTATTCTGGAAAAAGACATTGAAAAAACAGGCAAAATTACCAATGTCCTTTCAAGTAACCAGCCCGTATTGGTTCAAATCGCAAAGGAGCCTATTTCTACAAAAGGCCCAAGGATTACAAGCGAAATCTCTCTTGCAGGAAGATATTTGGTTGTGGTACCTTTTTCTGATCGTATCTCAGTTTCTCAGAAAATCAAAAACTCTGATGAAAAAATTCGTTTGAAAAGACTGGTTCAAAGTATTAAACCCAACAACTTCGGTGTGATTGTAAGAACAGTTGCCGAAGGAAAAATGGTTGCCGATCTGGATGCCGACCTGCGTTCGCTGGTCGATAAATGGTACAATGTTGTTGAAAAACTACAAAATGCGAAACCTCCGAAAATCATTCAGGGAGAAATTAACCGGACATCTGCCATTTTGCGCGACCTGCTGACAGAAGAATTTAACAGCATTACAGTTAATGATCAGGTCATTTATGATGAATTGCGGGATTACATCAAAACAATTGCCCCGAAAAAGATTGATATCCTGAAACTTTACAAAGGTAAAGTTCCCGTTTTTGAAGCACTAGGTGTAGAAAAACTGATCAAGGGATCTTTTGGT
Source organism: Bacteroidales bacterium (assembly GCA_007129355.1). Lineage (GTDB taxonomy): Bacteria > Bacteroidota > Bacteroidia > Bacteroidales > UBA7960 > SKVR01. Next base: position 3,131 of record SKVR01000254.1, read on the forward strand.
AAGATCGTTTCCATTAAAGGCGGCACCTATTTGATTATTGAACATACCGAAGCCTTGCACGTAATTGATGTAAACAGCGGTCACCGCATCAATGCCGATAACAGCCAGGAGTCCAATGCCCTTGATGTCAATCTTGAGGCTGCAGCAGAAATTGCCAGACAGCTTCGACTCAGAGACATGGGTGGTATTATCGTGATCGACTTCATCGATATGGTGGAATCTTCCAACCGACGTAAACTCTTCGAAAAGATGAAAGAAGAGATGAAGAAAGACCGCGCCAAGCACAACATTTTACCACCCAGCAAATTTGGGCTGGTGCAGATCACAAGACAAAGGGTACGCACAGAAACCAACGTGGAAATTCTGGAAAAATGCCCGTCCTGCGGTGGAACAGGGGAAATTAAACCCAGCATCATTCTGATTGATGAAATAGAAAATAATCTGCGATATCTGATTCAGGAGCAAAATGAAAAGGACCTCACCCTAAGGGTGCATCCTTATATTTATGCCTTCCTTACCAAAGGTCTTTTCTCCACAAGAATGAAATGGATGTTAAAATACAAAACCGCTTTCAAATTGCAGCCATCTATAGCTTATCATTTCCTGGAGTATCGGTTCTTCAATAAACTGGACGACGAGATTAAACTTTGACCTTCAGAACAAGAGGCCTGCATTTTTGTTTCTACCTAAGGTAGAAGCCAATAGAATGCAGGCCTCTTTATCATCACATCCATGGAAGCAGCAAATTACGAACAGCTAAAAAAGAAAACAGCAAAATACTGTGCATGGCAGGAGCGCTGCAGTCATGATGTTAAGATAAAACTTCAGAACCTCGGAGCATCACAACAAGAGACAGAAAAAATCATGAAATGGCTGAAAGACGAAAAATACATCAACGATACACGTTTTGCAGCCACTTTTTCCAGGGGAAAATTTATTAATAATAAATGGGGTAAGAAGAGAATCATTTCAGAACTCAGAGCCAGAAACATAGATGATCAGATAATTAAAGATGCATTGAACGAAATTGCAGGAAACGATTATTTGAAAACCATTGAAGACCTTGCATCAAGAAAATGGAAGGATATTAAAACGGATGATTTGTTCGTGAAAAAACAAAAAACAGCTGCATTTCTGGTAAACAAAGGCTATGAAACTGACCTGGTTTTCAGAATACTTGAAAAAATGGATTAATCTTAAAACAGAAATTGAAAATGATTTATAAAGACGACATCAAAGCACTGGATAAAAGGCTCGAGGCCTTGAGGAGGTCACTTTGACATGGATCAGAAACTGAACCACATCAAACAACAGGAAGAAAAAACCGAAGATCCAAACTTCTGGGGTAATCCTAAAGAAGCAGAAAAAATTCTGAAAGACATCCGTGATCATAAAAAATGGACGGATGATTATGAAAAATCATCATCCAGCATTGAAGATCTGAAGGTTTTGTATGAATTCTTTGAAGCCGGGGAAGCCGAACAAGAAGAGATCATGCAACAATACAAAAAGGTGATTAATAATCTTGAAGCACTTGAATTCAAAAAGATGCTGAGCAAAGAGGAAGATCGCCTGTCGGCCATCGTAACTATAAACTCTGGTGCCGGAGGTACCGAAAGCCAGGACTGGGCAGAAATGCTCATGCGTATGTATTTACGTTATGGCGAAAAACAAAACTTTAAGGTAAAAGTTCTGGACGAGCAGGAAGGTGATGGAGCAGGGATAAAATCCGCTTCGATTGAGTTTGAAGGCGATTTTGCTTATGGTTACCTGAAGGGAGAAAACGGAGTACACCGTCTGGTAAGGCTATCTCCCTTTGATTCTGCCAACAAGCGGCATACCTCCTTTGCATCGGTATATGCTTATCCTATTATTGATGAAAACATTGAAATTGAGATTAACCCCGCAGATATCAGCTGGGATACTTTCCGCTCAAGCGGCCCGGGTGGTCAGAATGTAAATAAGGTGGAAACGGCTGTGAGATTGCGCCATGCACCCACCGGAATCGTTATTGAGTGCCAGGAAACACGTTCGCAGGGACAAAACCGCGAAAAAGCCATCACAATGCTCAAGTCGCAACTTTATGAAATTGAACTGCGCAAGAAGCGCGAAAAACTCGATGCTATAGAAAGCACCAAGAAGAAGATTGAATGGGGATCACAAATTCGTTCCTATGTAATGCACCCCTACAAGATGGTGAAGGATCTTCGAACCGGTGTTGAAACATCAAATGTGCAGGC
>SKVR01000102.1 GCA_007129355.1 Bacteroidales bacterium
GCACCTCCCCTTTCAAAGGTCTGTATGGAACGATTGCGTGTAAGCACATCCGAACCTCTGTCAATCAGAATAGTATTGAAACCTGCCTTTTGCAATACAAATGCAGCAAAAAAACCAGCCGGCCCGCTTCCTACAACCAGTATTTTCTCCTTACGTTTCCTGAAATGTATATCAAGGTTTTCTGTTTGTTGCACTTCGCCCCCCTTTATCTCATCTGAAACAACAGCAATCTTCAACAGCCAGTGAATATCACGCTTGTTACGGGCATCCAGACTTTTGCCTTCTACCTGAAAAGTAAATCTTCTGATTTTCAATTGCCGGGCAATCATTTGCCGCAGCATATCTTCATTGTATGCTGTTGGAGCTTTTATGGAAATTTGTTTGTAGCCCATGGTTTGATGATTGATAAACAAAATTAGGATAATACGCGGGATTAAACAATCCGGATTTCTGATTTGCACATTATCTGACAACAATTTAACAAGCGTTCAAAAACGTACATTTTTTGCCCGCAGACGTACATTTCTGACAAAAATACTTTAGCCCTCCGTCCTTAATTTACTCATATTAAAAACATTAATCCGGGTGGCATATTTTGTGGTATTCTGAAACTTATTTAACAAAATGTGTTCGATTGATATTGTTATAAATTCGAATTAGGTGTCTGTAACCCATATCTATTAACAAAAACAGTAATCATGAAAAAACTGATTATCAGCATTATGTTAGCAAACGTAGTGCTTTGGGCTTCAAGCCAGTCTCAAACCCTTTCCACCGAAAACCTTTCTGAAAAAATTGATTCGCTTATGGCTCTGCGGCAGAATCCGGAGGAGCCTGGTGGAGTGATTGCAGTTATTCTCGATAATAAAGTGCTGCACCAGAAAGCCTATGGAATAAGTGATATGGAAAAAGGTACAAAGATCGATGAAAACACCTTATTCGACCTTGCCTCTTTAGCAAAGCAATTCACTGCCTTTGCCATACTAATTCTGGAGGAGCAAGGCAAACTAGACCTGGATACCGACATCAGGCAATACCTGCCGGAACTTCCCAAATATAATTATACCATCACTGTAAGACATTTACTTCAGCATACCAGTGGTATTGCATCTACTGATTTGCTCAGACTTTTTGCCGATATGCCATTGGATATGGAATGGTCGCATAATGATGAAATAGAACTGATTAAAAAATATGCACAACTGAACTTTGAACCCAATACCAGTTTCGTTTATTCCAACGGGGGATATTCACTGCTGGCATCCATTGTTGAATCGGTCAGCGGTATGCACTTCTCTGAATTTCTCAGTGAAAACATTTTTGAGCCGCTGGGAATGAACTCAAGTCTGATTTATTTAAGCCATGAGCATGAAATTCCCCATCTGGCCAAAGGATACCGGACCGTCCAGGATAATTTTGAACATGTAAGCAGTGTGAACGACTTCAGTTATGGCTCGGGCAATGTACTTTCTAGCCTGAATGATATGATCCGCTGGGGGCAAAACCTTACGGCCGCTGAAACAGGCAACTGGGAAATGACAGAACGTATTTTCAACAAATACAACACCCTGGAAAACGGCGATTCCCTCAATTACACCTACGGTTTCTATGTAAGAAGTCACAGGGGTTTGAAAGTGGTAGACCATCAGGGCGGTGTACCTGGTTTTACCAATTTGCTGGCTATCTATCCCGATGAAAAACTCGTCATCATAGTGATGCTGAACAACCAAAGCATCGTTTCACGTGCAATGGCAAACAGTATAGCAGGCCTGTTACTATCAGACAAGTTTGCTCCTGTGGAGCCTGAAAAACCGAAAGTTGAGATTATGCTTGCTACAGAAAAGGCAGAACCTTTCACAGGCACATACAGGATGGAAGATGGAATGGAAATGACCTTTGCCATTGACGGTGATGAGTTCTTTATTATTTTGCCCGGAGATAACAAGCTCAGACTTTTTCCTTATAGCGAAACCAGCTTTTTCATGAAGGAAGCTGAAGTTGCAGTAAGCTTTATTCAGGAAAACGGCGGGGTGGTAAACCAAATGATATGGAAGCAGCATGGACGTGATAATTATGCCAGTCGTGTTGTTGAAACCGAACCACTCCCATTGGATCAACTGGCACTTTTTGCCGGTGATTATTCCCAATCATATCTTGGCACCTACTATCCTGTTATATTCGAAGAAGGCAACCTGAAAGTGATATTACCAGATACTTTCAAGAGATATCTTGGATTTGATTCCATTCAGCTCAGCCACATCAGCGACGACCTGTTTGCAACTGATTTCCTTGGGATGATGGAGTTCACCAGGAATGAGAGCGGACAAGTAAGTGGCTTTAAACTTTTTGATGTGGGAAGATTGAAGGATATTAGGTTTGAAAGAAAATAATAATCATTTATCAACTGCGAGAATTAATACATTAATTTTTAAAGCATAAAATTTTGATTACAGAAAATAATACTGTTAAAATGAACCCGTCCAACGACAAACCCCTGATAATCTTTTTTATTCTCAGTTTTGCAGCCATATCTTTGCTGGCATTACCCGGAATTCTTGACAATTATGGAGTAATTGAATTAAATATCCCACTCCTGCCTGTTATCATCATTGGTTCCTGGTCGCCCAACCTGATGGCATTCCTGGTAATTGCATTCGTAATTAAACAAAAGGGAGGCATCAAAGCACTTTTTCGTCGCTGGACCATGTGGAGAGTTTCGCCAAGGTGGTATATAGCCGCATTTTCACCCATAGCTGTCAGCCTGCTTGCTGCGTTGCTTTATTTTCTGTTTGACCCCCAGGCCGTGGCAACCACAAATTTCCCGGGTATACCGTTTTTGATGGGATTTCTTGTTATCTCTCTGGTTACCGGTGCCATGGGCGAAGAACTGGGATGGCGGGGCTTTGCACTACCCTGGCTGCAAACACGGTTCAATGCATTGGGAGCATCCCACTTAATAAAATCATTGAATATTCAGCCATTGGATTTACAGCTTTTATGATTGTAATAATCGTTGTAAACGGACCATCCAAACTTAGCAGCATAAAAGGCGATTTACCCATTGACCGTGAGAAAAAATCCTGGAAAAATATTAACTAGAGAAAAATTTGCTTTTCTTTGACACACTTACTGATAACTCATTGAACCATGACAAAAAAACTTACACCCGAACGCATCAACCAGTGGGTTGAAAAAATCATCAATAACAAGAACATCTTCAACGCTGTACTTCGAGTGGAAAACGAAGACCGCTCTTTTATTCATACTGCGGCAGCCGGCGACATTAGCCCCGATAGTAAATATTTTATCGCCAGCACCACTAAGCTTTACGTAACTGCAGTGCTGCTGCGGCTTATGGAAGAAAACAAGATATCCCTGGATGACAAACTAGGCAAGCATCTGCCCGATGAAATGGTGCATGGACTTCACGTTTTTAAGGGAACCGATTACAGCCAGGAGCTTCGGGTGTTGCATTTGCTTTCCAACACATCGGGCATACCCGATTACTTTTTTCACAAACAGCCCGACGGAAAAACCGCAGCCGATGCTCTCATAGCCGGACAGGACCAACCATGGCACCTCGAAAAAACTCTGGAGGTGGTAAAAACCCTTAATCCCAGGTTCAAATTCGGCACCAAAGCAGCCTATTCCGACACCAACTACCAGTTGCTGGGCCGCATCATTGAAAACATTACGGGCAAACCCATTGCAGATGTGTTCCATGAATTTATCTTCGAGCCACTGAATCTGCAAAACACCTATGCCTATCAGGATCCGAATGATACCAGTCCGGCCCGGTTTTACTACGGCAGTCAATCCACCTGGTTACCCATTTATATGACATCGGTTACTGTTGAAGGTGGCATTGTTTCTACTGCGGAAGAATCTGCAAAAGTATTGCGGGCATTTTTCAACGGCGAACTTTTCCCCAAAGAAAGAATTGAATCACTGAAAAAATGGAGAATGCTGTTTTCACCCGGTGTTTTTTACTTTGGCATTGGCCTTGAGAAAATGTGGATACCATGGATTGTTTCACCTTTTAAACCCATAGGGGAAGTGCTTGGGTTCTGGGGCCAGACCAGCGCCTTGTCCTTTTACAACCCCAAAACCGGTCTTTATTTTACAGGCACCGCCAACCAGTTCAACGGCAAAGGGCATCAGGCAATCGGGAATGTAATATTCAAATGTATTAAAGCAGCTTTGTGATATACCTTTTTGGGAAAGCTGGAAAACTTTTAGGTATGAAACTCTTTTTTTGGTTTTTTGCATCTATCCTTGTAGTTGCGCCATGCACTTTTACGAATGATAACACTTTCAAAATACAAAAAGGAAGCTTGCTTTACGATTTCAGCTTCGCTGAACTGGCCATAAAATACCTTGAGACCGGTGATTCAACATATTTGCTGGAAATTGCATCACTGGAAGCTACAGAGCATTTGCTGAATCATGCCAGTCAATTTAATTACAATGTGCCTAAAGAATCGGCATATGAGCTTTCTGTTTATTTGCTTTCAGATTTTCTGGATGATGAAAAAGTCATAGAATTAATAAGAAGAAACCTGCAATTTGCTAAAGACAGCATTGCTTTAACGGACTTTCCACAAAAGATTTGTCTGCAATACCTGCCGGAGAATTTTGTATTCAGGGGTAAGCTCTTTTTCACGGTAGGTTATGACCTGGGGGTGGTTTATGCCAATAATGCCAGTTTAAATATTGTACATCCCCGTTTTATTACCATTATAGATGAGATGAAATACTATGCCATCCATGAGTTACACCATGCTGGTTTTTTGCAACTTAAAGAAAGTCAAATGCCTTCCCTTGACATCACAACTTATGGAGAAATGGCAGAATTGATTGAGTATTTTACTCATCTTGAAGGAATGGGCACTTATGTGCCTCTTGATTCAAGAACAAAATCCGATGCTCTTGCCTCCGACCCGGATTATATTGCTCTAATGGACATTGAAAAGATGGAAAAATTTGAAAAAGAATACTTTGAGATCTATTTCCATTTTAAAAATCACCCGGATAAACTTTTAAACCCGGAAGACTGGCAAAAGATTGCATCCTTGTCTGATGGAAAAAGATTGTGGTACCGGGTAGGTGCAAACATAGCCAAAAAAATTGATGAGAAAAAAGGAAGAGAAAAGCTAATTGAAATCTTAAATGAACCAACCGAAAACTTTATCAGAACTTATTTAAACTTAAAAAATGAAACAGAACGAAATACAGATAATTGAATTATCAGACAAAAAAGAACTCATGGATGATGCTGTCAATTATTTCTGGAACTGCTGGGGAAATAAAAACAATTTTCCGTTTTACAAAAATTGCATTGAAA
>SKVR01000037.1 GCA_007129355.1 Bacteroidales bacterium
AAACTAAATTAATTACGATGGATTTAAGTAAGATAATGGCTATTTCAGGGAAAAGTGGTCTGTTTAAGATCATTTCGCAGGCACGGGGAGGAATAATTGTTGAATCACTATCCGATGGAAAGAAAATGCCTGTTTTTGCTTCGCACCGTTCTTCAGTACTGGAAGACATCAGCATGTTTACTTATACGGAAGACATTCCACTGAAAAAAGTTTTATGGAGTATTTTCCAGAAAGAAGATGGCAAAGATGTTTCAATTGATCTGAAAGCCGATGGAAGTGTTCTTTACGATTATTTCGAATCTGTATTGCCCGAATTTGATAAAGACAGGGTTTATCCCAGCGACATAAAAAAAGTACTTGCATGGTACAATCAGATGCTTCAACATGATTTAATCAGCGAACCCACAGAAGAGGAAGAAAAAGCCGAAGCTGAAAAAGAGGAACAAGCCGAAAGTACACCTGCAAAAAAGAAAGCTGAAGAAAAACCCAAAACAGCTAAAAAAACTGCTGCTCCCAAAAAGACTGCTGCCAGAACTGAAGGAGCCAAGAAAACTCCCACCATCAGAAAAACCAAAAAGGGTTAGTAGTACTCAATAAAATAGATCAAATTTAGCATAAAGCTGTATGTACAAGTCCGTTATCCGCCCCTTGCTGTTTTTGTTTCCACCCGAAACTGTGCATCACTGGGTTGTAAGCGGGCTACACATGGCTTTTCGCATTCCCGGGGTCAAAAAACTTATCCGGAAAATTTACCGCTTTGAACATCCTGCGCTGGAAACTGAATTATTCGGGCTTAAGTTTCCAAATAAAGTTGGTATGGCTGCAGGATTTGACAAGCAGGCGAATATCTATAACCATTTGGCAGCGTTTGGATTTGGTCATATTGAGATCGGCACCGTAAATCCGCTCCCTCAGCCCGGTAATCCCAGGCCCCGCCTTTTTCGGTTAAAAAAAGATCAGGCACTTATTAACCGGATGGGATTCAATAACCCGGGAGTAGAAGCTTTTGTCAGAAATTTAAAAAAAGCACGACCGGAAGTTATTATAGGTGGAAATATTGGCAAGAATACCCTCACTCCAAACGAAAAAGCCATTGATGATTACCTGATTTGCTTTGAAAAGCTTTTTGACCTGGTTGATTACTTTGTGATTAATGTCAGTTGCCCTAATATTGAAGGTTTAAGTAAGCTACAGGATAAAGATGAACTGGTCAAAATAATAGAAAAAATAAGCGAAGCTAACAAGGCTAAACCTTCGCAAAGGCCGGTTCTGCTCAAGATTGCGCCTGATTTGAATGACGGCCAGCTTGACGATGTGCTTTTCGTTGTAACCCACACAGGTATCGATGGTATTATTGCCACCAATACCACAACCACGCGCGATAATCTTACCATCGGCAAAAATGATGTTGAGAAAATCGGGAAAGGTGGCCTCAGCGGTAAGCCCCTTCGCGAAAAATCTACTGAAACCATAAGGTATCTGGTACAGAAATCCGGTGGCAAAATACCCATTATTGGTGTGGGAGGCATTATGACTCCTGAAGATGCCATGGAAAAAATCAAAGCCGGAGCCAGCCTTATTCAGGTTTATACAGGATTTATCTACGATGGCCCTTCATTACCCAAGAAAATAAACAAAGAATTGTTAAAGAATCTTAGCTGATCTTATCGCATTCCCACTTTTTCCTATCTTTAATAATCATTAACGCAGGTAATATCAAACAATTGCCAGTAACATTTGTCCTTTTAATGAAGTACATGCGCATTATATTAAAATTAATTTTTATCTGCATTCTGGTTATCAGTCCGGATGCTAAATCTTATGGGGAAACTGCGCAGACAGATGACCCCACAAGTGGTTTTGAATTCAATACCCACCGGAGATCCACAAGAATTCCTGCCAGAATAAGCAATAACCTTGTGATTATTCCTATCAGCATCAATGACTCGCCACCATTGAATTTTATAATTGATTCCGGTGTTAATACAACCATACTAATTGAACCTGTAATTGCCATCATGTTTGATTTGCCGATCGAAGAAGTGGTTTATGTTCTGGGCCTGGGAAATGAAGGTATCATAGAGGCAGGCATGTCAAAAGGACTTACCTTTTCCATGAGAGGTATTACCGGAAGAAACATGAACCTAATCATTATTCCCGAGGGAGTACTTTCCTTCTCTGAATTATTCGGATTTCCTGTACATGGAATAATTGGCAATGACCTTTTACAACAATTTCCGGTTCGGGTTAATTACCAGACAAATACCGTGAGAGTTTATCGAAAGCCCACATATCCCATCAGAAGAAACAGCCAGATTATACCCCTGGAGGTAGAAAGTAACAAACCTTACGTATGGGTAAATATTGAGGGTGATGAAAAATCTGATTCATTAAAGCTTTTGGTCGACATGGGTGCTACAAATCCCTTATTCCTTAATCCTTCTTTAAAGTCAATGACCGGGGAGCGTATCCCTGCATTTCTTGGGAAAGGTATCAGTGGTGAACTAGAGGGCGAAATGGGACGTTTGGAAAAACTTAAAATCGGGGATTTTTCTTTTGAAAAGCCCCTGGTATCTTATCCGCAAGACGACTTCCTTGCTTTAACCAGTTTCAGTATTGAATGGGATGGTATCCTCGGGGCCGGAATTTTAAGCCGTTTTCATGTTATTCTGGATTATCCATCTCAGAAACTTATTTTAAGGAAAAATAGAAATTTTGGGAAAGAATTTCATTCAAACCTGAGTGGTATTGATATTATAGCCACAGGACTTAATTTTAATGAATTTAAAGTAAATCATGTTCGCAAAAATTCCGCAGCGTATCAAGAGGGAATCCTTCCGGGCGACCGTATTATATCCATCAACAGAGAAGCCGTATCACAAATGAAAATTGACGAGATTATAAGTAAATTCAGCCAGTCACCAGGCACCACACTTTATATACAGATTGCAAGGGATGAAAAGAGACTCTATAAAACCATCCGTCTTCGCGAAGATATCTGATCAGTTATTTCTTCCCTGAAAAAGTAGCTTTCTGTCTCTTTCGGCTGCCTTTTGTGCCCAGTTTTGCGGGATGATTTGCCAGTTATTGCCAGGTTTTGGATCTAAACTTCTGTACCTTTGAATGTAAGATGCAATATGACTTCGCAAGTCGTTTTCAGAAACCCATGTTATCCTGCTTTCCAACAGAGCATGTTCAATCCCAGCACCTTCTGTAATATGGCCTCCCCCGCCGCTTCCGCGATAAGAATTGATGGCAACACTGTATTTCTTGTCTGTTTCAAACTGACTTCCATCAGCCATTGTTTTTATGGTAATACGCTCTCCGGGCTTTTTCGAAACATCAACAGTATAGTTTATGCCTGCTGCCGAATCAAAGTTATAAAAAGCATTGGCAAGACGAATGGATTCATAAACTGACTGACGACCGGCATCGGCAGCCCTGAATAGTAAAAGATGGTCTTCGGGACCTTCCATCGTATTAAGCCATAAACCATATGAGAATTCAAGAAAGTTTTTTATTTCTTCTCCAGTGAGTTCCATTTTATAGAGATAGTTTTCAAAGGGGTAAAGATTAAACATATCTTTCATATAAACCGTTCCGGCACTCAGGGTGGCATCAAAAGAAAGGGGAGCAGCAAATGAAAGATCCGCACCGGTAAGCTCAAGCTGAACCTGATGAATAAAGTCTGTAAAAGCTGAATTTCCCCAGTAGCTGTCGCGTGAACGCAAATCATTTTGCAGATTGGTAATAGGCTGATTTACAAACTCTCTGATTTCACGAATCTCCGAAGCAAATTCTGCCATAAACACCGGGCAGGGTTTATATTGAGCCATCTCAACTATTTGTCCATCTTTCTGCAAAAGCTTAAATCCTCCTTTTTCTGATTTTTCAAGATACAGGTCAACCACAGCTGCAGATCTTCCAAATGACTGGCCGGCAATCATAAGAACTTCATCGCCACCAGTATTGATTAAACTAGTATTTCTTACCCTGTGATCATGAGCTGTAAAAACAACATCAAAACCCGGTACATATTTCCCAATGTAATGTGCTGCATTTTCGAGATAAATTTCATCTCCGGCATATTCAATATCAGGGCCGGCACCACTGTGAAACAAACCAACTACCACATCAGGATTTTCATTTTCAAAAATGTGATTCATCCAGTAGGTTGCTGCAGAATACATACTTATAAATTCAAGACCTTCCCATAGCTTTCGGGGTAACCAGTTGGGAACTGATGGAGTTACAAGGCCCATCACGGCAACTCTTACCCCTGCTCTCTCTATAATAGTATAGGGTTCGAAAAACGGCTTCCCTGTTCTGATATGCAGTACGTTGGCAGCTAACCAAGGAAAATCAAACTGATGCTTCAATGTATTATACACTTCCCAGCCGGTTTCAATATCATGATTCCCAACACTCCCGGCATCAAAACCTATGTAGTTCATTACCCTGGCAAAAAATTGCTCATCATCATTAACCATATAATTAAAATAATATCCTGTTGGTTGTCCTTGAAGAAGATCGCCGTTATCTAATAAAATGACATTATCTCCCAATAATGCTCTTTGTTCATCAATATATGATTTTACGTGTGCCATACTTCCGTTTAATGGTCGGTCGTTAACAAAATCATGGGGAAAAATGGTTGCATGTATATCTGCCAGGCTTACCAATTTAATTTTTACATCCTGTCCGTATGCAAAAAAAACTGCAATGGATAAAAACAAAAAAGCCAAAAGCCTTACATTACCTGATTTTTTCATAACTATATATTTAATCTTTCTTAATATTATAAATCCTTAATCTCAACCTTAACCAAACAAAAACGGTATTTGCAAATCTACAAATACCGTTTCAGTAATTCATTATCTTAAGAAAAAATTACTGCCCCAGATAGGCTTTCAGTAATTTACTCCTTGAGGTGTGCTTAAGTCTTCTAATTGCCTTTTCTTTTATCTGGCGCACGCGTTCGCGGGTAAGGTCAAATTTTGCTCCGATTTCATCGAGTGTAAGACCGTGGTTCATACCTATGCCGAAATACAGGTTTATAACATCCCTTTCTTTCTCTGTAAGGGTTGCCAGTGATCTTTGTATTTCCCTGGCCAGAGATTCGTGAATAAGGCTTGAGTCGGCATTGGGTGAGTCCTGGTTGATGTAAACATCAAGCAGGCTGGCATCTTCACCTTGTATAAGAGGAGCATCAACTGACACATGATGCGTGGAAATACGGTAAGATTCGGTGATCTTATCTTCGTTGATTTCCAATGAATCAGCAAGTTCTTCAGTAGAGGGCGGACGTTCAAATTTTTGTTCGAGGCGTGAAGCTTCTTTCTT
>SKVR01000124.1 GCA_007129355.1 Bacteroidales bacterium
AGTTTGGCCTCAACCTCTTCTGCTGTCCAGTTCAGTTTCATGGCGTTCTGGGTTTGTTCCAACCCTGAAGTGGCTACACCACCGGCGTTGGAAGCTTTTCCGGGGCCATAGAGTATTTTCGCTTTAAGGAAAATTTCCATAGCTTCAGGAGTACAGGGCATGTTGGCACCTTCAGAAACGCACATTACACCATTATTTACAAGATTTTGAGCATCTTCAGCATTAAGCTCATTCTGGATAGCGCATGGCAGTGCTACATCGCATTTTACTTCCCATGGTCGTTTGCCTTCGAAAAACTGTGCATTGGGGAATTCATAAGTGTAAGGCTTAACGATATCCTGGTTTGAAGCACGAAGCTCAAGCAGGTAGTCAATCTTTTCGCCACTGATTCCATCGGTGTCGTAAACGTAACCATCAGGACCGCTGATAGTAACTACTCTTGCGCCCAGCTGGGTTGCTTTAATAATGGATCCCCAAGAAACGTTACCAAATCCTGAAACAGTTACGACTTTTCCTTTCATGGATTCACCGCGGGTTTTCAGCATTTCTTCTGCAAAATAAACGTTTCCGAAACCGGTAGCTTCCGGCCGGATCAGAGAACCACCCCAGCCGCGACCTTTGCCGGTAAATACGCCGGTGTGCTCACCGACCAGTTTTTTATACATGCCAAACATGTAACCAATTTCGCGGCCACCAACGCCTATATCACCTGCAGGAATATCAGTATCGGGACCAATATATTTGTAAAGCTCAGCCATAAATGACTGGCAGAAGCGCATGATCTCTGCATTGGATTTTCCTTTGGGGTCGAAGTCGCTACCACCTTTGGCACCGCCCATAGGAAGGGTAGTAAGGCTGTTTTTGAAGATCTGCTCGAAGCCAAGAAACTTCAGTCCGCCTTCTGTTACACTGGGGTGGAAACGGCAACCGCCTTTGTATGGGCCAATGGCATTGTTGAATTGTACACGAATACCTCTGTTTACCTGCACATTGCCTTTGTCGTCCATCCACTGAACCTTAAATTTGATTACCCTGTCGGGCTCTATGATTCTTTCAATAATGTTTACAGCTTCATATCTGGGGTTTTCGTTTACTATATCTTCGATAGTTTCCAAAACCTCCTTTACTGCCTGAAGGAACTCAGGTTGACCAGGATTTTTCTTTTCCAGGTCGGCCATAATTTTTTCCAAGTTCATATCTGAGAAAATTTTAAAAGTTTGTAATAAGGGTGATATTATTAATTGTTTATCAATTAACAGGACGAAATTAGCCTTATTTTACAGATTGGCAAAGGAAAATACAAATTAATTTTTGCCGGACTCATTCCGGCTAATAACCTGATTTTTTGTTGTTTAAAAGGTGTGAAAAGAAGCTGAAGAAGGTAAAGTCAAATAACTTTGAGATTAATAGATTTAGAATATGATTTTAGTTATTCTTTAATTCTGCTTAGCCTGATTTTAAATCAGAAATCAAGTTGTTAATAAATGATCAACTTCAGGGTTTTTGCACTATGCCTTTCTTTTTGCGTCCGTCGATCATTATTACCATGGGTTTTTTAAAACGGATATGACGCACATGCTTATCTTCAAAAACTGCCTTTTGTTTTGAAAGGAAGTCTACATCATAGTGCCCGTCGTTCAGAAACGGATTGATGGTAAAATAACCCACATTAAAGGAAGTGAGGTTCTGAAAAAAGTGGGTTCCCTGGCTGGGATCGATCTGGAAGTTTTTCAGTCCTGATTCAATGATCAGCCGGGCTGCTGAAATTTGCGACCATTTTACGGGAACACCCAGCCATGGATCAGCTGAACCCCATCTTCCTGGTCCAATAAGGATATAATTTTTTTTCTCTCTGTTAAATTCTGCATTTAGTTTGTGGATTGTTTCGGCAATGAGTTTGGTTTCGGCAGGATCGAAGGTGTCAGGTTTCACATAAATGATATCATGGATATTGTTGATCTCACCGTTACCTAAAGCATTCTGGCAGTATATCAATGATTTTTTCGGGTCGAGACTTTTAAGGCTTACCTGGTTTTTTTCCTGGGTTTCTACAATGGGTCGTATTTGCAGGAAATGGAAGATCTGAGGTTGGGTTTCGGGGGTATCAAGATTAACTGCAAACTCTATCTCCACCTGGTTGTTCATTTCATCTTTCCCAATTTTAAGTATTTCCTGCAGGATTTCTGAAAGCGGAAAAGAGTTGTATTTCAGTATATTGGAAAAAGTAATAATTTTCTTCCCTCCTTCATATAGGCCATCTCTGATGATTTGATCCTGGTAATCAAAGGTTGATGCTACAAATTTAAGTGCTTTATCACCTTCTGCATGTTTGATTCTGAGCTTATGCAGGTTTATGGTTTCATCAACTGATGAATGAAATTTCTCGGGATCAAGGTCAAGGGCATAAAACTCTTTCTGGCTATTGGTAAGGGCCAGCTCAGGAATAGAGAGCTGAAGTACTTTTTGGGGGTATTTAGGACAAAATCGCATGGAAATTCCACCTTCTACAATGGTTTTTCCCAATCCGAATGCAATATTGGCAATTCCATCTTCATACTTTTCGGGTTCAATGGGGTAGAAGTTTACAGAGCGGGCCACCCCTGATACTGCAGGATAAAACCTGTTACCGTAACTTCTTCCAGATACTTCCTGAATTACCACACCCATTTTTTCTTCATCTATTACATTTGATGTTGCCTCGATGTATGCTTTACTTTCCTTAAAAAAGACCGAAGCATATACGCTTTTGATGGCTTGCTCCAACTGATAACATCTGATTCGGTCATCGTGGTGGTTATTGGGAACCATAAATGTTGAGTAAACCCCGGCAAAGGGTTGGTAATGACTGTCTTCAAGCAGACTTGATGATCGTACTGCAAGGGGTGATCTTATGGCTGTAGTAACTTCCTCCACATATTTTCTCATACGCGAAGGGGTAGATGCACTGCTGAATTTTTCAATAACTTCTTCATCGGTGGCATCAGACAGCGCAAACTCATAAAGGTTGTTGTCTTCCATGAACTCATCAAATAAATCAGTGGTAAGCACAACGGTACGTGGAATGGTAATCATAACATCATCCCACTTAAACATGATTTTGTATTTATTGATGAAAGAATCAATAAACGCAAGCCCTCTTGCTTTGCCTCCCAGCTGTCCGTCGCCCAGTCTGGTGAAAATGGCATATTCATCAATGTGGCTTGCAATGATACCTCGCCCTTTGGTCTTGCGGTAGTTGGCAATGGTGTCGATCAGGTAGCTGCGTATTTCATCAATATTATTGAAGTCGGATGTGCTTTTCTGGGCAAAGACTTCAGCAATAGAAAATAGTGCTCTGGCTTTAAGCCAACGTGAGAAGTGGTTATTAGCCACATGATATTCAAGTGATTTAGGATTCAACCGCGATATTTTTACTTGCAGAGAGTGCAGGTTATTAGCGCGATCAATTTCAACATCATGCTCCGGATCCCGAAATACAAAATCACCAAAACCATAATTTTCCTTGATATAATGCTTGAGTTCAACAAGCAGGGTTTTGGAGTATTTGTTGATGAAGTTTACTCCCAGCTCATCCATGATCTTATAATCCCAGTCGTCAGATGATTGAAGCAGGATGGGAATCTTCGAGCCTTCATTTCTTATCATTTGGGCCAGCTTTATGCCGGCTCTTTTATCTTTTCTCCCTTTGCGGTAAAAAGATATATCGGAAATTACCCCCAGCAGGTTGTTTTTGTATTTGTGGTAAATCTTCTCGGCATCATCGTAAGTCTTTGCCAGTAATATCTTGGGCCTTGCCCGCATTCGCAGGGTTTTACGGTGTTCATTAAGCCCCTCTGTCATCAATTCATTGGTTTGTTCGAAAATAGCCTTGTATATGGTGGGCAGGTATGATGAATAATACCGGATAGAGTCTTCTATAAGAAGAATGGCCTGCACTCCCTTTTGTTGCACGTCAAATTCAGCATTCATCTTATCTTCAAGAAGCTTGATTATGGCCAGCAGAAGTCCGGGATTTCCGAGCCAGCAAAAAACATAGTCGATTGAGCTAAGGTCTTCATTAGCCAGCTTCATGGTTACCTCGCGCGAAAAATGAGTCAGAACTACAATGGGAATTTTAGTATACCTTTTCTTAACTTTTTTGGCCATTTCAAAGGCATCAATCTTTCCCACATTAAGCATGGTTATTACCAGGTCGAACTTTTTCTTTTCCAGCAACTCAAAAGCTTTTTCCGACGAACTTGCCTGTGTAAACTGAGGTGGGTACCTGAGGTTCTTGGATGTGTATTCAAGGAATATTTTTTCGTTGATACGACCGTCTTCTTCCAGCATAAATGCATCATAGTTGGAGCAGATCAGCAAAACATTGATGATTCTCTCCTGCATAAGATCCTGGTAAGAGATCTCATTAAACTCATGCCGGTCGGTGGCAAATAATTCGTTGTATTTGTATTTGGATTGCGATTCCTGAATGTGCAGGGTATTGTCTTCCATGTAAAAGCCGGTTTTTGAAAATTAAAGCAAAATAAAAGAAAAAAGTTTAGCCTTCATTCTTTTTTATTTTGCTTTTTTTGGGCATGTAAACAAGCGAAGCCCGCTTTTTACCATCCATAATTACTTCAAGGGGTTTTGTAAAACGAACATGTTTGAAATACCTGGTTTCGTTAATTAGTTCGCAGTTATCAAGTTCTTCCCAATTGATATAATCAATAAGGTCGTTGTGTTTTACTGAAAAGTACCCCACGTTCATTGAGATTACATTATGAAAAAAGTGGGAACCCAGAGAAGCATCCAGCGGAAATTCTTCCATACTAACTTCCACAATGATCTTCGCATTAGAAATCTGCGACCATACCACCGGAATGCCTATAAACCGGTCACGTGTCCCCCAACGGCCGGGCCCAATCAGTATGTATTTCCTGTTTTCATCAACCAGTTTGCGATTGAGCATATCAATCTCATCACGCATTTTCTCAGTTTTCAATTTGTCAAACTTCTTCATATCTACATAAATGACATCTTGGATGTCATCAATTCTTCCATTACCCATACCATTCTCTGAATATAAGAGAAGTCGCTCATTGTCCACTTCATCCAGACTGATTTCGTTATCGATAATGTTTTTAATAAGAGGTTTGATCTGAAGCAGGTGGAAGGAAGATCTGCCCTCTTTGTCTTTATTGAGGTCGACGGCAAATTCAATTTCTATGGGCGAACCCAATGCTTCAGATACAATGTCGAGAATAACTTCCAGTGTTTTAGCTAAAGGTACGTAGTCATACTTGAGGATATTGGCAAAATTGATTA
>SKVR01000132.1 GCA_007129355.1 Bacteroidales bacterium
AACTATGAGAAAAGTTTTCGGAATCTTATTACTTGCAGGTATTTTTACCGTTACAGCTTGTGGGCCGAGCCGCAGTGATCGCGCTGCCGAGCAAGCCAGGTTAGATTCTATAGCAGAAGCACAAGAGCAGGCTCGCATGGACTCAATTGCCGCTGCCGCTGCCGCTGCCGCCGCCGCTGCACAAGAACTAGAATTACAATTAAAAGCTCAAGAGGAAGAACAGCCTACCGGCCGAACAGAGGAAGGTAGAAGGTTGAGGGAAACTCAAATTGAAGAACAGCGCCAGGAAGATGGAAGAAGAGAACGAGGCGACCAGGTTGAAGAAGAAGAGCGTCAGGACGATGGGAGAAGAAGACGTGGAGACTGATAATCTTTAGTTTTAAAAATATAAAAAAGGATGTTTCTTTCATTGAGAAACATCCTTTTTACGTTTTTAGTCTAGTCTTAACCTTTCATAACCATTTCTTTGAGTACCTCCTTGAGTTTATCCGGAGTTACCGGTTTGCTGATAAATCCATTAAACCCATAACTGTCAAGATTTACAGCATAATCTGCAGGATCATGCGCTGTTATGGCTATAACCGGAGTATTTCTTTTTTGAGAATCACTCAGTTTTTTACGAATATATACCGTTGTTTCAAGCCCATTTTTTACAGGCATTTCAATATCCATGAGAATGAAGGCATAATCATTTTGCTCAAGCTTATTAATGGCAACATCTCCGTTAACTGCCTCATCGTATGTATACCCCATCGATTTTAAAACCAGACCAATCTGAACCCGGCTCGTAAATAAATCATCTGCCACTAAAACTTTCATATGTGTTCGGTTCTATATGTTAAATAAGTATCTTCTATTCTTTAATCAAAAAATTGCCGATCCTGGGCTTGTCATCAATTCAATAATTCCCGGGAGCACAATTTCATATCAATCAATCTTGAAATACGATGTAAAAGTATTTAAAAAAAATGAAACCTGATATTTCTTAGTTTGATTTTTACCTCAGAGGAACCCTGAAGATTTCCGAAATAAATTCACGTAGTTCTACGGTTTTTAATGGCTTTGGGCCTGATTATTTTTATCCTTCAATTGAAAAATATAGAAAAATGACCGGGTTGAAATATATTTAAACGATTTTTTCAGGAATTAAAAACTATTACATATGAGTTGCCTTGATAATCCACATAATAAAAAGATGAGTAATAACAGAGAAAAGGTTCATGTTTTAATTTCATGTATTGACCTTAAAATCAACGACATGAATCAAGCTTCCTTCGATTGTTTTTTCCTGATTAATAGTATAATGAAGCAAAATCGCAATAATGCTATTGATGCTATTAATATGGTTTCAGAAATGTTTGAACTGGCTGGTGAAAAAGGAAATCCTGTTGTTATAAAAAAGCTCTATGACCAGATACCTCTGGTGAAGGAGAATTTAAACGGACTGGCCGATGAGATTAACAAGTCCTTGTTTACACTTGATATTATAAAATCTAACTTTCAACTTATGCCTGAGCCATTTAAAAAGCTGGCTCAAAACCTTGGCACACTGAATACACTCCTTGCAGAAATAAAACTTACTAATGTATACAAGGATAGAAGTTTTAAGAGTTTTTCCGGCGATGAAGCCGTAAAAATTCACGATGCAATCAATAAGTTGAAGAATAGTTGCCCGGTCTTTGAAGAGAACATTTTTAATATAAAAAGCCATATTGATTCACTTTACAAGGAATTGGGCCAACTGAAAGATTTCTTTACAAACGATATGCAAAGTGAGCTTTGCCGTTTATTGGGTGAACTGGAAAAAATCGAAACAGCATCTGAATATTTGCTGAAGAAAAGAAAACCTGTAAATCAAATTCTGGAAGACTTCAATAAACAAGCCGGAGCTATTATTGAAAAAATAGATTACAGAAACATCATAAGAACAAGATTGAATCATATTCAAAATACTCAGAAACTAATACTTTACGAGGTTGCTAATTCTACTGATAGTCTGGCAAATGATGTTTATGAAAACTATGATAGCGATGAAGTAACCAAAATTACCAGTACTCAAATTGACCGACTTTTATTTACCCATAAAGAATATAAAAATACCGTTGCCCGGATTAGTTCTATTATGGAGCAAATGGGTGCAAAAATGTCTGAAATGGCAAAAACTTTGGCTGAGAATAATGATTTACATGGGTATATTTCCCGACATGATGGATTGAGTAATTTATTTGATGAAATTCATAACTTAAAGCAATCGCAACTGGAGAAATATAACATTACCAGCAAAGATATGGTATTGGTATATAAAATTGTTAAGGAGCTATTTGACCGTTTCAAAGATCTTGAAATGATGGAGAATGCCATTGAGCAAAAAGTGGTTGACCGAATCAGTTTTGGTAATTTACTCATAAGTGAGGAAAAAGAAACAGCATCGCTTGCGCAACAAATTCTTAAAGTTTACGCAGATAACCATTTTGAAAAAAATAAAATAAGAACATTGTTTTCTGATTCTGTTGAAAATTTGAAGGAATTTATTGAAAACAAGTCGGTTTACCTATACGGGAAAAAGGGAATTGAGTCAATAAACCATGTTTTTGACGATGTTAAAAACAGCACATATAAATTATGCGAAAACATGGAAACGTTAGGAGAACTTCTTTCGGGAATAACGGATAATAGCAGACAAATCATGGAAGCAGGGTTGAAAAGCTCTGAAAAATTCAGGTTTTATGATTTTCCCCTAAAGGATATGAATGAACTTATTGGTAAGCTTGAAGAGATAAACATGCTTGTTAACCATCAAAAACCAGCAAGTCCACCGGTCAAAAATAAAATAACCAGGAGAGAAGAGATGCAAAAAGTTTTTTTGCCTGCCAAATATTCCTGATACTTCCGGAAAAGTGCTTAAAATATTATACTATGCAAAATTTTAAAATTATTTCGCAAATCAGCAATGATCCTTATGGGTGTAGTATTCATATGATATTTGAGGGGATGCTCACACTGCAAAACGCACCCCAGATAAAGGATTCACTTAAGGAACCTTTGCAGGAATATGATATTGTTGATTTAATTGCCAAGGATGTAACAGGTATTGATGTCTCCTTTCTTAAGATTCTGAAATCATTTAAAGAGTTTCTTGAAAAGAAGGGGAAAAAGGTAAATGTAAGAATGGATATGCCCTACGATCTGAACAGGATAATGTCGGAAACAGGATTTTTTTTTCCGTTAACATAATAATAAGAAATGATATTATTTTTGCAAAACAAACTGAACTGAATTAAAAATGAGATCTTACTCAAATATTAAAATGCTCGATGATGAAATGTTGGACATGCTCAACGGTTGTGCTGATGGTAATCCGGACTTAATCAATGATATTTTTGATTCTTTTTCTCCTGAAGCTGATGAGTTGATAAAGGCTGTTCAAACTTCCATCAAGCAAAAAGACTTTGAAAACCTCAGAAAATCGACTCATGCTCTTTCCGGAATTTGTGGTTCAATTGGAGCTACCCGCCTGCAGCAAATAGCAACAGATGTGGAAAATGCCATTAAATCAAACCAAAATGATTTTGCTGCTGAAATTGCTGAAGAATTGTTCGGTAATTATGAATTACTCAAAGAAGAAATACATAAATATCAAGAGTCTATGTGACAGTGCTGAATGTTTACCATAAATTTAAATACATTTACAGAAACGGATGAAAATCCTTTGTGAGTGCTTTATACTCCGGGGTAAATTCATGCCGTTTTTTGTTTTCTATACTTAACACTTCAGTTTTAATTTTTTTGACCGGGTTTTTGGAATATACTGAAATTAGTCTTGATGGACCGCGGTCAATTGTGGGTTTTATAATCAGATTTCTTACAGGGTAAAGATCAACATTAAGAGCTTTTATCTCATTTTGCTCTTTATTTGTAAAAGGATAGATAGTTATGATGACACCCATTTCAGAAAGAAGATTCCGGGCATAAAAAAATAATTCTTCAGGTTTAAGGGTATCGTTGTGTCTGGCCAGTGACCTGCTTTTATTGCCACTTTTCATACTATCTTCAAAAAATGGCGGATTGCAAACAATAAGATCATAGACTTTATTGTCAGGTGGTGAGAATTTTTGCAATGAACTTTTGAAGAACTTAAAAAGCTCAGGCCATGGGCTGTTACTGAAATTTTCTGAAGCTTGCTCCAAAGCAGCCTGATCAATATCTATTGCATGCACTTCAGTCCGGGTTTTCTGGGCAACCATAAGGGCAACCAGACCGCATCCGGTGCCAATATCAAGTACATTTTTTGCTGTGTAGGTTGAAGCAAAACTACCAAGCAATACTCCATCGGTTCCTATCTTCATTCCGCATTTACTGTCGGAAAGACTAAAGGATTTAAAGGAAAAAAGTCTGTTCCCTTTTTTCTTTTCAGGACTCATCGAGATAAATATCAATAAGTCCCGGGGGTGCCTTCAGGTAAATGACCTGGTTTTCCCGGTCAGTTTTTTCAATAAACTCATCTTTTACAGGAATGAGAATCTGCTTTCCTTCGAATTCAATTTCAAAAAGTGGATTTCCGGGATAATCCAGAACCTGTAAAACTTTGCCAATCGGACCTTTAACATGGTCTTTTACTGAATAACCTTCAATCTCATGAAAATAAAATGCATCGCCTGTTAAAGGGGGCAACAGGCTCAGGGGCAAGTAAAGGTCGCGACTCAAAAGATGCTGCGCCTGATCATCACTATTAATATCCTGAAATTTTACGGTGAGTTGGTTACTTTTATTACGCAAATCGGTGCGTTCAACAAAATAAGGAATTAGTTTCCCCCCGGTTTCAACAAAAACTGCATCCAGGTTTGCATATTTTTCAGGTTCATCAGAATCAATGAATATTACAACCTCGCCTTTGAAACCAAATAACTTGGTTATACTTCCCAGGAAAAAACAATCATCTTTTTGCATATTCCAGAAATTGTATGTGTGTATGAAAAGAAACCTGTCAGGTTATTGGGTCCTGACAGGTTTTTCTTGAAAATATAACGAAAAAAGAGTTTAAATTAGTCTTCCTTCTTTTCTTTAGTTTTATCAGCATCGCCGGCTTCCTCTTTGGTTTTTTCGGCAGGAGCTTCTTCTTTGGATTCTTTAGCAGGAGCTTCTTCTTTGGCTTCTTTGGCAGAAGCTTCTTCTTTGGCTTCTTTAGCAGGAGCTTCTTCTTTGGCTTCTTCAGCAGGAGCTTCTTCTTTGGCTTCTTCAGCAGGAGCTTCTTCTTTGGCTTCTTCAGCAGGAGCTTCTTCTTTGGCTTCTTCAGCAGGAGCTT
>SKVR01000073.1 GCA_007129355.1 Bacteroidales bacterium
GCCAATCAGAAAACTTTTTGTAATTTCAACTTTTTAAAAAAGAACAAAACATGAATAAAAAGAATCAAAACCCTCAAAAAGAAAATTTCTTTAAAAAAACCAGACCCTTGCAAATAGCAGTATTGGTTATTGCGATAGCCCTTGGTAGTGTTATGATATTCAGTACCGGAAACGGAACTGCAAACAATACTTACACAGAGGCTTCCGCTGAAGGCAGTATGGTATTGAATATAACCGATGATACATTTGAGCAAACCATTGCAGAAGGGGTAACGCTTGTAGATTTCTGGGCTGTATGGTGCCCTCCCTGCAGGATTCAAAACCCTATTATTGAAGATGTTGCTCAGGAACTAGGCAATGTAGCTAAAATAACTAAGCTGGATGTGGACCACAATCCCCGCTCTGCTAACCTTAACAGAGTGCAAAATATTCCTACTCTGATTATTTTCAAGGATGGAGAGCCCGTTCAGCGATACATTGGTGTTCAGCAAAAAGAAACCCTGGTTGCTGCTATTAAAAGTCACCTTTAAAATTGTAAATCACAAAAGTTAAACAATAGGAAGTAACTGTAAGTTGCTTCCTTATATATTTTATTAAAATGGAACATTTAAATCTAGAAACATTCAAAACCAAAGTTTTTGATTTTGAAAAAAACAAAGATTGGAAGTTTGAAGGAGAAAAACCTTGTATTATTGATTTTTATGCAGACTGGTGCGGCCCCTGTAAAATGGTTGCTCCTGTTCTTGAAGAACTTTCCAAAGAGTATGATGGCAAAATTGACATTTACAAAGTAGATACAGAGAAGGAGCGTGAATTAAGTGCTATTTTCGGTATCAAAAGTATTCCTTCAATCCTTTTTGTGCCCCAGGACTCTCAGCCTCAAATGGCTGCAGGAGCACTTCCTAAAGCTGCATTTGAAAAGGCTATTGAAGATGTTTTGGGAGTAGTAAAATAATCAATTATTTTATTTTTTTAGGCAGATGAGTTCATTCACTTTTCAGGATTAAAAGTTTATAAATATGGAAAATAATACCGGCAACGGAAATACGGAAAGAATTACAAAAAAAGGTAATATTTCCCGTAAAAATTATCTCTGGATCATTGGTTCATTTACCCTGTTCGGTGTAGTAGGAGGGTATGCTTATTATTCACTTATAGGTTGTGAAAGTGGTTGTACAATTCAATCCAATCCATATCTGTCGATGGTCTGGGGAGGAGCTATGGGTTATTTACTCCCGGATATTTTTCTTAAACCCAAATCTGAAGAATAAAAAAAAGAGCCTTTTCAGGCTCTTTTTTTATACCCTGTTCTTTTTTATTTGGGTGCTGTTTTCAACAAATAGAAGCCCAGTGCTGCAAATACCAAATTAGGTATCCACACTGCAAGAGCAGGAGGAAGGTTGCCATTGGTTGCAAATGTTGTAGATATCTGCATGAATAATATGAAGGCAAAACTCAAAGTAAGGCCGATTCCCAGATGTAAGCCAAGTCCGCCTCTTACTTTCCTGCTTGATAAGGAAACACCTATAAGTGTAAGTACAAGAGTGGCAAAAGGAAAGGCTACTCTTCTGTGTTTCTCCACAAGATAAAATTTAATGTTTTCTGATCCTTTAAGCCTTTCATTGTCAATAAATGCCTGCAGTTCCCTGAAATTCATAGCATCCATTTCTCTGAGATTCTGAATGAAATCATCTGGGCTCAAATTGATAACGGTATCCATTCTTTGTCCATAGTCCAACACTTCATTATCTCCATCTATTTCGCGAGAATAGTAGTTTCTTAAAGTCCATGTCCTGGTGCTGTCTATCCACTCTGCCCTGTCAGCAAACAGTTTTGTCATAAGCTGCCCGTCCTCGATACGCTCAAGTGTAAATTTATATCCTACGTTAATACGTTCATTGAAAGATTCCAGATAAACAAATTCTCCGGGTCTTATCTGCATATGGATATTTCTATCCCTGAATTGTCGGGTTTTTCTAAAGTAAGTTTCTTCAAAGTCAAGTCTTTTACGATTGGCATCAGGAATCATAACATTAGAAAGGTAAATAGATAGCATTGCAAGAATAGTTGCCGAGAAAAAATAAGGGATAAGCATCCGCCTGAAACTAATACCTGAGCTCAGTATGGCAATGATTTCGGTGTTGAAAGCCATCCGGGATGTAAAATATATTACAGCAATAAAGGTAAACAGTGGACTAAACAGGTTTATAAAGTAGGGAATAAAATTCAGGTAATAAACAAATAGAATTTCATTCAGAGGGGCTTTATTTTCAATAAAATTGTCAATACGTTCGGAAAGGTCAAAAATGATAACAATCAGAATGATCAATACAATCGCATAGAAAAAAGTGCCCAGAAATTTTCTAATAATATACCAATCTAGTTTCTTTAGTTTCATCAGCAATTTATTATGATCAATATCTTTTGTTTTTAATAAGATGATTTAATGTGTCCTGATTATTTTCAGTGAAGCTGTTAAGCTCAATAAAGAACGTAAAGTTAATACTTTTCGTGTTCGTGAATTATTGAGAACTACAACTGTTACAATCTGGCTGAGAGCTTTGCAACCATATTATTCTTCCAGGATGCAAAATTGTCACGTTTAATTTGTTCGCGGGCTTGCTTAACCAGCCAAATATAAAAACCGAGATTATGCATAGTGGCGATTATAGAAGCCAGCATTTCGTTAGCAACGAAAAGATGACGGAGATATGCTTTTGAATACATGGTGTCAACAAAAGTATGCCCTGCCATATCAATCGGTGAAAAATCCTTTTCCCATTTCTTATTACGCATATTCAGGATGCCTTCGCTGGTAAATATCATTCCATTGCGTGCATTTCGGGTAGGCATCACACAATCAAACATATCTACACCAAGTGCAATACTCTCAAGAATATTAACAGGAGTTCCAACTCCCATCAAATATCGGGGCTTATCTTTGGGTAAAACAGAACAAACCAGATGGGTCATTTCATACATCATTTCTGCTGGTTCTCCTACCGATAAACCTCCTATTGCATTACCTTCGCGGTTTTGGGCAGCAACAAATTCAGCTGATTTTTCACGCAAATCTTTATAGATACTTCCTTGCACTATAGGAAATAGCGTCTGGTTATAACCATAATATCCAGTAGTATTATCAAAATGATCACAGCAACGTTTTAACCAACGGTGAGTAAGTTCCATAGATGTTTTTGCATAATCATAATCACAGGGATAAGGTGTACACTCATCAAATGCCATGATAATGTCGCCTCCAATTATTCTTTGAATATCCATAACTCCTTCGGGACTGAACATATGGCGTGAACCGTCGATATGTGACTGAAAAACCACACCCTCTTCTTTCATCTTACGACGATGTGCCAATGAATAAACCTGATACCCGCCACTATCAGTAAGAATAGGTTTTTCCCAGGCATTGAATTTATGTAATCCGCCTGCTTTTTTCAGAATTTCGAGCCCGGGACGTAAATAAAGATGGTAAGTATTTCCCAGAATTATTTCAGCATTAACCTGCTCATGAAGATCCTTGTTGTGTATGGCTTTTACAGTGCCTGCTGTTCCTACAGGCATGAATATGGGCGTTTCAATATTTCCGTGATCTGTAATAATTGTGCCACTTCTGGCGTTACTCGATTTATCGTGGTGATGAATTTTAAAATGCATGAAATAAGCTTGATTAAAAATTTTTCAAAGATAGCAGTTATAACCTTAGATTGGCTATTTTTGCAGCTTTATAACAGAAGAGGTAACTTATGATTCCATGTATTGATTTACTCAATGATTTTCAATGGATCAGTTTACTGGGACTAACTTTTTTTACATTAGTATTATTGGTTTATTACTGGGTTTATTTTATCCGTATAGCTTTTATAACCCCTGTAAAACTTTCTGAAGAGAAAAAGATTAATCATCCTGTTTCAATAGTAATCTGTGCAAAAAATGAATTTGAAAACCTAAAAAATAATCTACCAAAGGTTCTGGAACAGGATTATCCTAAATTTGAAGTAATTCTTGTAAATGATTTTTCTGAAGATGATAGCTATTTCCTTTTAAAGTCTTTCCAGGAAAAGTACTCCCATTTTAATGTTATCAACCTTCGTGAAAACGTAAACTTTTTTTCAGGTAAAAAACTTGCCCTTGCACTGGGAATTAAGTCTGCAAAATATGATACTATTCTTCTAACCGATGCCGATTGCTCACCGGCCAGCAAAAGCTGGATAAAAGAAATGATGTTGTGTTTTGATAAAAAAACAGAAATTGTTCTCGGGTATAGCGGTTATCGCAAAGTTTCAGGTCTTCTGAATAACCTGATTCGTTTTGACACAGTTTCAATAGCTGTTCAATATATGGGGTTTTCGCTGGCAGGAAAGCCCTATATGGGCGTTGGGCGTAATCTGGCATACACGAAAGAATTGTTTTTCAGGAGCGGAGGATTTACTTCTCATTATAAAATTAATTCGGGTGATGACGACCTTTTTGTTAATAATGCAGCAAATCGAGAAAATACTCAAATTGCAATTCAACCTGAAAGCTTTACCATTTCCGAACCTAAAAAATCATTTAGAGCCTGGTTCAAGCAAAAAAAACGTCACCTTTCCACTGGAAGATACTATAAGGCCGGGGATAAATTCAGGCTTGGTTTACTGGCTTTTTCCAATACAATGTTTTATATTTCGCTCATTATATCTTTGGCATTAGCCCAATCATTCTTAACTTTATACATTGCCACGGGTTTGGTTTTGCTGAAATTCTTTTCACTCATACTCATTTATTATTATGCAGGGAAAAGGTTTAATGAACCGAAATTATTTTTATATTCGCCAATATTTGATATGATTTTTGCATTTTTAAACCCTGTTTTCGCAATTTCGAATCTATTTTACAGGAAAAATAAATGGAAGTAAACCCCAATCTCACAGAAAAAGCTCAAAGAGATTATGAATTGGTAAGGCAGGCCGTTGAAAAAGGTGATCAACTGGCATTTACCGAGCTTATGGGGTTATACAGAGATACCATTTATTTCATGCTGGTAAAAATGACCGGCAATGTTGACGATGCAGAGGATCTTACCCTTGAAGCTTTTGGAAAAGCATTCAAAAACCTTTCACAATACACGCCTGATTATGCTTTTAGTACCTGGTTGTTTAAAATTGCCTCCAACAATTGCATCGACTTTATGCGCAAGAAAAAGAAAAATGTTCTTGCCAATGATAATTATGATGATGTGAACGAATCGTACCATGTTAAAAGCATGGCATCAGGTGGCCTTGATCCTGAAGAGAACC
>SKVR01000302.1 GCA_007129355.1 Bacteroidales bacterium
ATTCAACAAACATGCAATAAAACCAAGGGACTTTGGTGTTGTAAATGACTATTTCAGTGAAACAGGAGAACATAATCCGCATAAATCATACGGATACCTTCGGGCTGAAAAATTTTCAGGAATTTTAAACAATTTTCTTACCATCCGGTAAGAAAGTTTTCAAACTGCCAATAGTATGCAAACAACTAATCGTATATTTACCCCGGATTTAATTGTTTTGCTAACAGCTTAAACCTATCTTTCATGTCTTCCAGATCGCGGTTTTCTTTAAATGTTCTTTCGGCAGCTTTCATTAACATTTCAGCATGTTGGGCTATCTGTTTTTTTTGATTGCTGGTTCGGGCAAATGAGTTGATAGAAATCATGGCTTCAAGCAACCTTATCATTACAGAAGGACTGCCTTCAGCATATTGCCTGATCTGGTTAAAAGCCGCATTCAGCATGCCGGTAAAGGTGTGATTATCAGCAATTACTCTAAGTTTACGATCTGAGTCGTAACGATACGGGGATGGGAATTCAACTCCCGTGAGATAACACATAATTGAGGTTAAATTATCAATGCATGCCATTGCAGTATACGGGTCGTTCACCCCGGGAGATAATGCCCTTGATGCTACCTCAACCATCTGATGGATTGAAAATTCAGCATCCTGCATTGGCGTACGCACTTTTCCGATGATGAAATCATCCTGTATCTTTTCATGTACTTTCTCGTTGCATTCTTCATTGCACAGAACCTCGCAAAGGACCATGTTCTGAACCAGATAGTCTCCGGGCCGGTGATGCAAAATAATGATGCAATCATTCTCCTGAGCAATACCCAACAGCCCATCACCATCAACTGATTGCAGGTAGCCGCTTCTTTTAGACCTGACCTCTTGTTTGAAAGCATATTTTTGTTTCAGAGTGTCCGTATCAGGAGCCGTTTTTTCTTCTTCTTCATGGCCTATTTCATCCGGAAAGAGTTTTCTGATGCTCTTTGACATGGCTTCGGAAATGTCAGAGATCACTTTATCGGATTGGATACTCATGGAAACATGGTGAATAAAAATGACGAGCAAAATGATACCGGCAATAGCCGATGCCAGGGCGGCAAGAACTGAAATTGCCGGAACAAAATGAAAACTTTCATTTTCCTTAAGCGAGCTCAATATGATCAGGCAGTAAACAAATGAAGAAACATAGGTGCCCAAAACAACCTGGTTGAGTTTATCGTACATGAAATTCCTAACCAGGCGAGACCCCAGCTGAGATGATGCCAAAGTAAGAACCACAAGCGTGATGGAGAAAACTGTACCTGCAACACCAATCATGGCCCCGGCAATGATACCCAGTATACTGCGTGCTGAGTCGACACTGGCAGGTAAAAGGTATTTTAAAATACCATCCGTCGAATATTTAATTTGACTGTCGAGGTAAATGAAACCAATGGCCGAGCCAATGGTAATCAAAAGCATCAGCATGGGAACAAACCAGAAGCTTGCATTGAGCTCTTCCCATAAATATTGTAATTTTTTCATGCGTTTAAATTAAATATCGCTTTTGCTGAGTTTATCCTTATATTTTTCAATGTTTTCCTGAATACTGCTATCCAACTGTGGCTCTATGATATCGATATATTTTTTCATTTCTTCATAAATGATTTTTGCCACAATGTAGCGGGCTTCCCTCTTATCATCGGCAGGAATAATATACCATGGAGCAAAAGGAAGAGATGTATTGTTAATAGCCTGCTGATAGTATTCCCAATATTCATCCCAGAGTTTCCTTTCACTTAAATCGCTGGGAGCGAACTTCCAGTTCTTATTTTCTTTTTCCAGTCTCCGGAGTAATCTTTTTCTTTGCTCTTCCTTACTCAGATGTAAAAAGAACTTAAAAACAATAGTACCATTTTGAACAATATGTTTTTCAAAGTTTCGAATCTGGTTAAAACGTTTATCCCAAAAGTCAGCGGGTATATCTTCCACATTCTCAATACCGGGTATATTTTCATGGAGTAAGAAATGAGGATTAACCCTGGTAACCAATACATTTTCGTAGTGACTGCGGTTAAAAATGGCATACTTGCCTTTTTGAGGAAGTGCCACGTAATGCCGCCACAGGTAGTCATATTGAAGCTCACGGCGGGTAGGAGGTTTAAAGCTATGTACAACCACGCCCCTGGGATTAAATTTACTGAAGGTTTCGCGGATGAGGCTGTCCTTACCTGATGTATCCATTCCCTGGAGTACCACCAGCACTCCATAGCGGTTGTGTGCATACATTACATCCTGCATCTTACTAAGCTTCTTACCAACCTTCTTCAGGGCCTTTTTCTTTTGCTTTTTTGATGCACCGTTCTCCAACCGGGTAGGTAATTCATTAAGTTTAACCTCACTATTTACAATAAAATCCTGTGATTTAATGTCTTCCATCTTTAATATTTATTCAATTTTAAATTTAAACCAGAGAAGTAAACTACCTGGTCAGGTTTAGAAAAGTGACAGGAAATCAAATCATTCTATGAACTCTTCTGCAAGATAAGCTACAACAAGAGTAGCCAGCCTGCGGTCGTATCCCATTACAGGAGCTGCCATAATAAGGATATTTTCTTCTTCCGGAAAAACAATTCTGCTTTCTACACCCAAAATATTCTGCTCAAAAATTTCTTCAAACTGCTGGCCTTCCATTTTTTTATCAGTAGAAATGAGAATATTTCCATTAGGCTCAATAAGATAAATGTATTGAAAGTTTCGCTCCCTGACCATGTCAGTAGTAAACATATCAACCTGTTCCAGGTTGCCCCTCAACATTTCAGATCTTATGCTCCATACCAGAGGTTTGGCGATAAGCATCATCATTTCCTGGTTCTTCTCTTCGATTTGCAGGGTAGCAACCTTTATGATTTCTTTTCTTTGCCTTTCTCCTTCAAAATCCTTCCAGAAATAAACTACCAATACTGCAAGGATACCCATAAGAATAGTTACAAGTACCGGATTCTTTTTTATAAAAAGCAAAAAAGAATTCTTCTTTTCATCATCTATACCTATATTATTGTCAGCGTTTTTCTGCTCTTTTTTTCCCTGGGTATCCTTTTTCAGTTCATCTGATTTGGGTTTGTTATCTTCTCCCTTTTTGCTTTTTTCGTTTTCCATAGAATTTTCCTTTTTTGTCATATAAAACTCCTTTTAATTATATTCAGAATTACAAAATCTGCATATCTACCCGCCGTTCATCAGGGTTGAGACCCCCGGTGGCACTTTCACTGCCAAAATATTGTTCAAGAATCCGGGCCTGGGGTACACCCTGCTTCATAAGTTCATCTCTGACAGCCTGCACACGCCATTGCGACAATAATTTGTTGTAGTCAGGATCACCGGTGCCATCAGCATAACCCGATAACTGAATTTTCAGATCAGGATTGTCTAGTATAACTTTTGCAAATTCAGCAATTTTATTGAGGTGGTCATCAGTTAATCTGGCAGAGTTTACCCCAAAGGTCACTGAGTATTCCATAGTAATTCTTTTTTCCTCTTCTTCAGCTTCTTCTTCCCTTGTTTTTTCCACTGCTGCTAATTCTTCCATCAATTCAAGGTTTTGCTGCTGAAGCAACTCCAGTTCCGCAGCAAGTGATCTTTCAACTGCAGCCAGACTGTCAAGTTCTGCCTGCAATTCAGGTGCGGGTTCATCAGATCGAATGGAATCTTCTATCAATTCAGCACTTTCAGGATCATCTGCAGGAATGGTATCAACAGGTAAGGGGATCGTATCGGTTGGTTCTGTAAAATCAGGTTTTTCTTCTTCAGTATCTTCAAAGACCCTTCGATCAGAGATACTTACCACCCGAATATCTCTCCGCAGTGAGCTCATGGCTTCGCGGTTATCGGCCGACATTTGCCTGATCTCGTTTCTTAATGTTTCAATGTCATTTTTGGTGGCAAATACATCAGCATCCAGATCAGCCCTCGGTTGGGGATCTGCAACGTGTGTTTGTGCCGGTTGAGCCGGTGGCGGCTGCACCTGTGTTGTAACCGGATAGGGTTGCCTTGAAGGCTCTATAACTATGGGTTGAACCGTTTGGGTTTCTCTTTCGGTGATTTGCCCTGCCGGTGTAAGTTCAAGCGAAGCCATGCGTTGATTAAGTTGACCGGTCATCCGGATGAGTGAATCGATTTTGTTCTCAAATGCTCTCGTTTCAGCCGGTTCATCAGCAACCATGGTCAGCTGTCGGCCGGTTTCTTCATCCAGACCCTTTACGGTAAGATCAATTAATATAGGAATTCGCAGGGTATCCATAACCGTTTTGACCATTTCTGTAAAGATTATTTTATCTTTAGTTTCAACTATCAGGGAGTCTGTTTCCTTTACAACTGTTTCTTCTGTAATTGCCAAAGTATCCACTTCTGTTTTTTCTAATTGTGGTTTTTCTGCAATTGCCATAGTATCCTTTACCTTTAACGTTTCCTTTTCATCAGACGGAAGTATTTTAATCTCAGCAATTTCTTCGGGTTTCTCGTCAATCTCCCTGTCATCAGCATGGATAAAATAAGGATTGGTTGTAACCACAGGAACTATCAGTTTTGTTGTACGCTGACCAAAATGATAAGACAGCGTTACACCCGCAGAGTTAACCACGCCCTGGTAATTATCTGTCAATCCCAGCCTGCTTTTAATTTCGGTTGCACGGTCCAGCTTGTATTCTGCAAAAACACCTAAAGACCAGCGGGAACCCAGATTTATGTACAATCCTGCTTCCAGAGGTAGATAAAAATTGTTGAAATCCTGATTTGATCCGTTTTCTGTAAGTGTATGCATTTCATAACCCATGCCTGCACCAATATATGGTGTGATCAGATTGACCCTCCAGGAAGATGATATCCGACCCGCATGAATCAACCACATGCCTTGCAATGATTGTGTATTTAAGGTTTGAAATTCATTTACATTCCAGTCATAATACCTTCCGGTAAAACTCAGCGATGACAATCTCCCAAGCTTATATTTATAGCTCAATCCGGCATTCAGGAAATTCCCATCCGCATCAAAAAAATACTCGTTTTGCGCATTATTGAACTGAAATAAGCCGTAATGAAGCCCCAGACTGTTTTTGTATGTTTGCCCGTTAAGATTCCCTGCCCAAAAGAGCAGCACAAGCAAAACACTGAATATCAATCGAATATTTTTCATGATTCTGTTTTTTATCTGTTTCCACCGAGCCCGATATTGAAATCGATGCTAAGACCCACAAAAGGTCTTACTAATAAAGAACTGGTATCATTTAAAAGGTCTTTCTCTTCCATTA
>SKVR01000071.1 GCA_007129355.1 Bacteroidales bacterium
AATCCGCTGAACCACTCGCTTTTGTACATGTGCTTATTGAAAACAGCCAGAGAGGCACCATGACCGATATCGACGGTTATTTTACACTGGAGTTACACGAAAACGATACCTTGCTTAGGCTTTCATGCGTGGGATATTTCACCAAACTGTATAACCCTGATCTAAATACTCCGTTTCATTTTATCGCTTTACAAAGCCAGCCGTTTGAACTTGCCGATGTGGTGGTATTTCCCGGAGAGAACCCTGCACACCGCATTGTTTTAAATGCTATGGAAAACCGCAGAAATAACAACCCTGAGCAGTTAAGTTCATTTACTTATACCAGCTATAATAAGGTTGTGGCAACTCTTGACCGCAATTTTTATCTGGACCGATGGGAAACCATGGGCGACTCTATTGCCTTACGCATGGCCAGAACCCTGGAGAAACGACATTTCTTTTTGATGGAATCGGTTACCGGCAGAAAGTTCCGGTATCCCAATCTTGACAATGAGAGGGTAATTGCCAACAGGGTTTCCGGTTTGCAGAACCCTTTGTTTACCATGCTGGCCACTGAATTGCAATCATTTTCTTTTTACAATAATTATATTACCCTTTTGGGGAGTGATTACCTGAGCCCGCTTAACCGGGCTGCATTCAGCCGTTATTCTTATCATCTTGAAGATACCCTTTTCCAGGGACGTGACTCCGTTTTTGTGATAAGCTATCAACCCCGGCAAAATACCAATTTTGATGGGTTGGAAGGTTTGTTGTATATACATACCGATGGATGGGCTGTTCAAAATGTTATAGCCCATCCGCTTGAAAATGCCGATGGCGGATTGAGTTTCCGCATTCAGCAAAAATATACAAGACCCGATGGGATACACTGGTTTCCGGTGCAGCTGAATACCGATATTGAAATTTCGGAACCTGCAGGAGGTGCTTCTTCGCGATTCATGCCCATGCGCATACTTGGCAGAAGCTACATAAGTAATATCAGTATAAATCCGCAGCTTTCACGCAGCGATTTTTCAGTTTTTTCCGTTGATTTCGATCCCCATGCCAATGAAGTTTCGCAGCAGCAGTGGGAGATGTTTCGTTCAGATACACTTTCTGAAATCGAGCGAAAAACATATCAGTTCATGGATAGCCTGGGAATGGAACACAATTTCGAACGGATTCTTAATGCAGTGGAGCCCTTGGTTTTCGGTGAACTGCCTTTAGGTAAGGTAAATCTGATTCTTAATGATGTGTACCGCATCAACAGTTATGAAGGTCATCGCATCGGGGCTGGATTGCAAACCAACCGGCGTTTTTCTTCAAGAACAGCACTTGGTGGATATTATGCCTGGGGCAGCCGCGACAAGCAAAGCAAGTATGGTTATTTTGGCGAGCTGGTACTTCATAAAGCCTGGGATTTGCGTTTAGGAAGCGCCTTTAGTCTGGATGTAACAGAGCGCGGATCGCCTGAGTTTTATGATAAAAGTTTTTCCCTGGTCAACAATCTTCTACTGAATTATTACTCCAATATCAGAGATGTAAACCGGCAGTATAAAATGTATCTGAATTTCCGGCTCTGGCAGAGTTTTCTGCAGGGGCAATTATCCGGACGCCAGGGAAAATTATGCTGGGATGATGGCTATTTTTTCGTAGCATCAGATTCTGATATAGGTTTAAGGCGGTTTCGCTATTCAGAAGCTGCATTGAGATTAAGGTTCGGGTATGGTGAAACATTGATCAATACTCCCCTGCGCGTAATGCATTTGCCTTCGCGCTATCCTGTGTTGCACTTCAATATCATCAGAGGATTTGATAACATTGGCAGGGGAGAGTATGATTATTTAAAACTCGAGAGCAAGCTTTCCGTAAGCTATCCTGTTCCGTTGCTTGGAGTGCAAAACTGGATGCTTGAAGCAGGATGGGTTAACAGGACTGATATTCCGTGGCCCCTTCTTTTTACTGCCAGTGCTGCTGATCGCAGGGGCTGGCTGGCATCACCTTTTAACTTCGGAACCATGAATATGAATGAATTTATGGCCGACCGCTATTTTTCTCTCTTCTTTCAGCATAACTTCCAGAGTTTACTGTTTCGCACACCCTCATGGCAACCCGAGCTGGTATTGATCAGCAATCTGGGCTGGGGAAGTCTCAGAAATATCGACAACCATATTTATCAGGGGTTTCAAAGCTGGGAAAAAGGATACTTTGAATCAGGGATAGCGATTAATAAAATTGTCCCACAACGTTGGGTGAGAAATATCATTTTCGGTTTTAGTCCGGGTGTAGAAATTCTTTACAGGTATGGCCCATATCAGTTTGATAAGCATTCAGATAATGTTACCGTAAAACTTAATCTTCTCGTAGTATTTTAATCAAGTGTGTTGGATAATGTCAGTATTAGCGAACCAACCCATGTCTTGGTTACACGATATTATGTTGACCTTTAGATAGGCTTTTGCGTATAAAAGTTATTAACAATTCTACCAAAAGCATATATGTGTTTTATGCTGACAAATAACAGAAGAATAAACCCTTTTGGAATAATAAAACTGCCCTTCTATTATTGATATTTAAATAAGTTTAATGAAATATGAGTGTATCAGATAAAAAGTTATACCATTGACAACCCTTAGGTTTGAATAAAAAGAATAAATTTGAAATTCTTTTGAATAGAATGATAAAACTAAATAAACTAACACTTGAGTTTCCTGATAAAAGGGAAGAAGCGCTTTACAAAAGAGTTTTTTTCAAAGAATCCTTGCCTGTTACAAGGGTTGCCGTATTATTGGCTGCATTTTTATATGCCTTGTTTGGGGTTTTGGACTTCATATTTGTTTCTGATCACCTTCGTACCTTCTTGATTCTCCGAATCGGAATAGTTGTTCCTTTTTTACTGCTTTTCATATTATTATCTTTCAATAAGTTTTTTTATCGTTTCTGGCAATTTCTGCTTTTTCTGGCTTTTTTGGTTACGGGAGTTGGTATTGCACTAATGATTGCATTAAGTCCTGAAAACTGGTCATATTACGGGGGGTTAATGTTGATTTTTATGGTAGGATACTTTTTCAGCAGACTCCGGTTTATATGGGCAACCATCGGAGGCTGGCTGAATCTTATCATGTTCAACCTGCTAATGTATTTTTTTGCTGATGTCGATCAACAGATTTTTATGGCATATAATTTCTTTTATGCATCTGCCAATCTCATTGGCATGTTTGGATCTTATTATTTTGAAGTTTCCGGGCGAAGAAATTTTTATCTCTCACGCCAGCTTGATCAGAAACAACGAGATTTGGAGAACATTAATCAAACCCTCGAATCTGCTGTAGAATCGAGAACACGCGAGTTGAAAGAGAATGAAGAAAAGTATCGTTTGATTTTTGAAAGATCGCCTCTGGGTGTTTTTCACTTTAACGACAGGTGGGTTATTACTGAATGTAATGATCATTTTGCCAATATCATAGGAAGGCCCAGGATTCTGCTCGAAGGAATGCATTTGAAAGAGTTGTCGGACAAGAGAATTACTGATGCAGTAGAAAGGGTTTTAAAAGGAAATAAAGCATCCTTTGAAGGGAAATACAAACCGAAAGGTAAAGGGAAAGCAAGTCCGGTACGTATTCTTTTTGCACCCATCAAAAGAGAGATGACCCAAACCATCGGTGGAATCGGCCTTGTGGAAGACCGCAGCGAGTTTATCGAAAAGCAAAAACTGGAAAAACAAATTGCTGTTGCCCGAGAGTCTGTGATTTTTAAGCAGAGGTTCCTGGCTAATATGAGTCACGAAATCAGAACTCCCCTTACCGGAATCATCGGTATGATAGATATTTTATCTCAAACCCGCTTAAATAAAGAACAAAAGGAATATCTGAATACCCTGAATCTTACCAGCGAAAACCTTCGGGAAATCATTAATCAAATCCTGGATTATTCAAAAATTGAGGCCGGAAGGGTAAGTATTAAGCCCAGAGGGTTTAATTTTTATGAGTTAATAAATAATGCCCAAAAACTTTACGAAACGCTATGTCCGCCCGGAGTAAGTCTTAATGTTTATATAGATCCGCAGATTCCTGAATATATAAAAGCTGACGATCATCGGGTAGCACAAATTATAAACAATTTGCTTAATAATGCCATAAAATTTACCAAAGAAGGCACCATAGATCTTCAGACTATTCCCGAGAAATGGCTTGCCGACGGAGCACTTTTGTTGCGAATTGAAGTAACTGATACCGGCGAGGGCATTCAACCGGAAAAAATCAGCAAGCTTTTTAAACCATTCAGTCAGCTGGATGGTGCCGAAAACCAGTATTTTGAAGGAACCGGACTGGGTTTGTCAATTGCCAAGGAACTGTCTGACCTTATGGGTGGCGATATTGGCGTTATCAGCGAAGATGGCAAGGGAAGCACCTTCTGGTTTAACTTTAAAGCGGAAAAAGTATCACGCGAGGATGTCAAGAAAAGTATTAATTATTCTTCACTAAAAGAAACAGGGCCTCTGAAAATACTTTATGCAGAAGATAAACTCGTAAATCAGAAAGTGGTCAATATTATGCTCTCATCATTGGGGCACAAGGTAACATTAGTAAAAAACGGGCAGGAAGCACTTGATAAATTTGAACCCGGCAGCTTTGACCTTATTTTGATGGATATTCAGATGCCCGTAATGGATGGTGTTACAGCAACCCGTAAACTAAAAGCTAAATATCCTGATGTTTTACCACCTGTGGTTGGGTTAAGTGCCAATGCCTTTGAAGGAGATAGAGAAAAATATATAAACCAGGGTTTAGATGATTATTTGACTAAGCCTGTAAAAAAAGAAGATTTTATGTTACTTTTGCATAAACTGTCAATTCTTTGATAACATATCATTACCTAATTGAACGTTATGTCCTACACTAGCATGGTTATCAGGTTAAAAAAAATTCTATCTCAAAAAGGACCCCACTCTGAAGAATTTAAGGATATAATTAAGATCTTCGAAGATTTATCAAAAGAGGATGATATAGAGCAGTTCAGAGATATGCTTGAACCCATTCTTAAATCCGATACCCTTATGGGTCATTCTTTTATTAAACCTTTGGGGTATAGCGGAGACTACCAGATTATTGAAAAAATGTACACATCCCATAAAAGCTTAAATCCTGAGTATTTCAAATGGGATGAGTTTTTTCATTGGTTACCCGCTGTAACTGCTGTCGTTAACAGAAAGGGAATGGCCGTTAGCCTGCTGAAAAGCTTAAATAAGAAAACCAAAAAAACACATACAAGGGTTCTTATTTTGGGCAGCGGAC
>SKVR01000246.1 GCA_007129355.1 Bacteroidales bacterium
AATGGCAAAACCCTGGATTGATGAAGGTAAGATCAACGGTATAAGAATTTCCACACGGCCTGATTATGTAGATGAAGAGATGCTGGAAAATCTGAAGAATCACCATGTAACTGCCATTGAGCTAGGGGCTCAATCACTGAATGATGAAGTCCTTCGCCTTGCAGGCAGAGGCCACAATGCTTCTCATATTGAAAAGGCAGCCGGCATGATACGTAATATGGGCTTTGAAACCGGTTTGCAGATGATGACCGGACTGCCCGGCGATACAGAAGAATCAACAATAATAACCGCACGCAGGATCATTGAATTACGAGCCCAAACCACAAGGATTTATCCCACACTGGTTATTGAAGATACTGATCTGGCGGAGCTTTACCGGGAAGGAAAGTATCAGCCCCAATCATTGGAAGAAGCTGCTGATTTATGTGCCCGGTTATATTTGCTTTTTCAGGCTGGCGGAGTAAAAGTTCTTCGGATGGGGTTGCACCCGTCTGAGTCTTTTTATGAAGGAGGAAGCCTGATAGCCGGTCCTTTTCATCCTGCTTTCGGAGAAATTGCAATGTCGAGAGTATGGCGTTTTCGGCTTTCAGGTATTATTCCTGAAAAGGCAGAAAAACTAATTGTAAGTGTTCATCCATCACAGATAAATCCGGTTATCGGACATAAAAGGGTTAATAAAAACTGGTTACTTGAAAAGTTCAGAGCAGTTGAATTTAAAGTAGTACCCGGATTTAAAAAAGATCAGATCCATGTTGATTTTTATTGATAAGCGCGCACCAGTGCAGGCAAAAAAGAACTTGTCAGAGTGGGGCAGGGTGGTTGAGTTTGAAACCAGTGGAATTGTATACGATACCATTTCCGGGCATCCTGATATTTTTATTTATCAATGGCCTGGCGGGCTCGTAGTTTCTCCCGATTTACCCCAATATTATTTAGAGCTGCTTTCCGGACATGATATTATTACCGGTACAAAAAAATGTGGCCCGAAATACCCTGATACTGCACCTTATAATGCATTATATACTTCCTTCGGCTTACTGCATAACACGCGCATCAGCGCATCTGAAGTTTTATCATCCCACGGAAAACAGATCCATTGCAACCAGGCTTACACGCGCTGTAATGCTATCGAAGCAGGTGGAACTATTTTAACATCTGACAAGGGAATTGAAAATGTCCTGAAAAGTGAAAATATCCCGGTTCTTTATATTTCACCTGAAAGGGTTTTACTGGAAGGTTTTCAGCATGGCTTTTTTGGTGGCTGTTGCGGAATATTTGGAAATACATTTTTTATTTGCGGAAGCCTGGCATATCTTGATGAGGGTGGAAAGTTACGTGAAATCTTAATGTCGAACGGCCTTCAGATTAATGAATTGTATCCGGGTGCACCTATGGACATAGGGGGTATTTTCTTTATTTAAAATACAGGGAATTGCGGAGTTTTAAGGTTGCTATTTGCTCTATTTTAGTATTTTCCGGTTGGAAATAATGTTTAACCGGATTGCAAAATAATTCATAATCATAAACCTTGTTATACGTTAAACCGGATATTCAGAATATCTCCATCCTGAACTTTGTAGTTTTTCCCTTCAATAAAAAACTTGCCGGCTGTTTTGCATGCATGTTCCGAGCCTAAAGCTACAAAATCTTCATACTTCATTACTTCTGCACGAATAAAACCGCGTTCCAAATCACTGTGAATCACACCGGCGGTTTGAGGAGCAGTCATTCCTTCCCTGAATGTCCAGGCATGGGTTTCCTTGGGACCAACGGTGAAGAAGGTTTTCATATTAAGCAGGTTGTATGCTGCACGGATGAGTTTATATACTCCGGGTTCTGCCAGTCCCAGGTCTTTCAGAAACTCTTTTCTGTCATCTTCATCTTCAAGTTCAGCAATTTCTGCTTCAGCTTGTGCAGCTATAACCAAAACATCTGTATCCTCGTTGGCTACTGATTTTTTTACCTGCTCCACATAATCATTGCCGTTTACTGCTGATGCTTCATCTACATTACAAACATAAAGCACTGGTTTATCTGTAAGAAGAAAGCAGTCGTCAATATATTTGTGGTCATTTTCTTCAATGGAAAAAGTACGGGCGCTTTCGCCGTTTTCCATATGCTCTATCAGGCTGTTGATGACATCTATGCCATGTTTGGCATCCTTATCGCCACTCTTGGCAACTTTTTCAAGCCGATGGATTTTTTTTTCAAGGGTTTCCAGGTCGCGGCTTATGAGTTCAAGGTCTATAATTTCTTTATCACGCACCGGGTTTACACTTCCCTCAATATGCGGCACCATGTCATCGTCAAAACAGCGCAGTACGTGCAGAATGGCATCTGTTTGTCTGATATCGGCCAGGAACTGTGCGCCCCCTTTCATTTGACCACCACCTTTTACCAATCCTGGAATATCTACAACTTCCACAGTAGTGGGAACGATTTTGGCAGATTTGGCAAGTTCATACAAATTCTGAAGACGGGGATCGGGTACTTCTATCTGACCGAGATTGGTGGTTTTGGGTGCACCTGCACCTACTTTGCTTTTCGATAAACAGTTAAAAACGGTTGTTTTACCTGTGCCGGACATACCGACAATTCCACATTTCAATGCCATAGGGTGATTTTTTTACGGCTGCAAAAGTACACATTATTTTGGTTTATAAGTTTATTGGTTTATAAGTTTATTGGTTGATAGGTTTATTGGTTGATTGGTGATGTGTAATGGGTTAATTAAGCTTCTGCCTGGCTACTTTTACACCGGGGTAACAAACCTCTTGTCATTTTTGCAGTGTTTGGTTGATTTGCAGTAGTTTTTCTTTATAGTCCAATGAACCGTCAATCCAGTGAATTTTAAATCCATTCCGCTCCATGCGCCGAAACCACGTCATTTGCCTTTTGGCAAACTGATGGATGGCCGTATTGAGCTTGCTGAACATCTCGTTATAACTAATTTCACCGGTAATATACTTTGTAATGTATTTGTATTCAAGCCCGTAGAAAATCAGCTGTTCAGGTTTAAGTCCGCTTTTCAGAAGTTCCTGTACTTCGGTGATCATTCCGGTCTCCAGCCGGGTTTTCAGACGTTCAGTAATACGGCTTCTGATCTCCTCACGGGGAAAATCAATGGCAAAGATAATATAAGAGAACTCAGGAAAATCCTTCCGTTCGGCCTGATGCTTATCATTGTAGGTTTCAATTTCAATGGCCCGTATCAGTCGTTTCCGTTCGGTGGTATCGGTTGTATTGTGCAGCGGGCGCAACTTCTCCAGTTTGCTGACCAGTTCATCCTGCGAAAGCAGCTCCAGTTCTTTTCTGAGTTTAGTATTCTCAGGAACTTTAAGCAACCGGTACTTTGCCAGTGCTGCTTCAATATACAGGCCTGTACCTCCGCACATTACAGCCTGTTTTCCAAGTTTGCGGATGTACTCAAAAGCCTTGAAAAAATGGTCCTGGAATTCAAACACATTAAATTCGTAGCCCGGCTCGGCCATATCCACCAGGTGAACCGGCACAATGCGGCCGTTAACCAGATAATCGGCAAGGTCCTTTCCTGTGCCTATATCCATGCCTTTATAGACTTGCCGTGAGTCGGCGCCGATAACTTCTCCACCCATCATATCGGCCAGCTCTGCAGCCAGGCGTGTTTTTCCGGTGGCTGTGGGGCCGGTTATCACGATCAGATCATATCCGTTTGTTTTATTCTGTTGCTTCATTTTTCTGTAATTCAAGTTCGGTTTCAAACAGAAAGTTACGGATTTTATTTATGGTTTCCACACCTGTATGCGAAAAACTGAGCTCGTCCAGCTCCTTTTCAAGACCTCTGTCGGGGAAGTAGCGCAAATAAAATTTTCTTAAGTTTTCTTCGTCGGGTTGCGGGTTTTCATTGTGGGAAGTTTTCAGAAACTGCAATATGCGCAAGCCGTCAATCTTCTCGTGACAGGCTTTTACAAAGCGATTCAGATCCTTATGATTCTTGCGCAAAGGTGCATAGATATCGTTGCAGCGCAGGTGCGTTTTCAGAAAATCATCCATGGGAGTGGGGTGGGGGCCTTCAAACTGCCGGGGGAAAAGCTCAATGGTTTTGCGCACATCATCAAAAAGTTCTGGGTTAAACAGCGGGTAGGCATGCCATTGCCCTGTCAATCCTTTGATCACAGCCGGACCGGTACCAAAGAACACCCTGTCGGATGCCCGTGTGCCCGGGTATACTACTTCGGTGTTGTACCTGAGGAGTTTGCCCGCCTTGGTAAGCTTTTGCAGGAAATAAAAATCTTCGCCACTCTTTTTGGGGGTAAGACCACCAATTTTTTTAACCGCCCTTACCGGAGCTGCCATGGCCGAACCCAGCGGAGAATAGCAGAATGGGGTGCCTGTGAAGCGCATATTCAGGGCATAGTAGCGCATGTAAATCTCGTAACGCAGGATGGCCCGGTTTAGATGTTCATCTTCCACCAGCGGATGATAATAAGGATTGGCCAGCCCCATGGCATCGGGGTTCTTTTTAAATAATGCAGAAATGGAACCCAGATAATTCTCGCCAAAAACTGTATCCGCATCCATGGAAACAATAACATCGTCATCAGCAGCTTCCCCCATGATATGGGCCTTAAGGGTTTTGCGGGCCATGCCTACGCCCAGCTTGCCCTCCTGCCAGCCGCGGCCCGGCGAACTGTAATCCAGGATGTGAAGATTCTTCAACGGATAATCCCTGAGAAGCCCAAGTGTCAAAGCATTATTTTGGCAGATATGCCTTTTGTCCGGATTGTGCCAAAAGCTTTCCGGCTGATTTACACAAACCCAGGTATGCAAATTTGGGAAAGTCTGCTTTTGCAAACATTGCAGGGTTTCCTCAATATAATACCTTTCATTCATGGCCGGCAGAGCCACATGGATTTGCGGAGATGTATTTTGCATGGGCCAAAGGTAAGGGATTGCAGACTTAATCTCAATCTCAATCTTAACCTTAACATCTACC
This sequence comes from Bacteroidales bacterium, assembly GCA_007129355.1. Lineage (GTDB taxonomy): Bacteria > Bacteroidota > Bacteroidia > Bacteroidales > UBA7960 > SKVR01. The sequence continues at coordinate 4,976 of SKVR01000246.1, forward strand.
TCAACCTGGGTTATTTTCGTTCATAAAGGCTAGCAGAGTATAGGCTAAAAAGGATTAAAAGGCTGGTTTTATTAATTTGCTTCACCATTAACTTCCTTAATTTCAATTTCGACCGCATAATCTTTGGGCTTTATATCATGCGAATACATTTCGGCATATTGTTGCGTAATTTCTGCACCAAAGAAAAATATCAGCGAAGAATAAAACACCCATAATAAAATCAACACAAGAGAGCCGGCTGCTCCGTACA
>SKVR01000236.1 GCA_007129355.1 Bacteroidales bacterium
TCGGATAATCCAAACGAGTATTTTTCTGTTAGCTTTTCACGATGAGATTTGGAAATATTGCTCATTTCATCAATACTACTGATCTCTTTTTTGTAAAGCCAGTCGGCAATCTGTGCTGCGGTATAGCGGGGCATCTCCAGTTCTTTCACAACGTCTTCCAGTTGGGAAAGGGTTTTTCCAAAAAGAACTTCTTTTTGTATTTCTGTTTTCATGGGTATCTTGATTTTTAAAAATCAGAAAAATATTTCAGCTATGATGTTGTTGAAAGGAACTCCTTTCTCAATGAGAAGGTCTCTGACATCAACCACCATTTCGGCGCTTCCACAAAGATAATAAGTAATACGGGTATCTATATTTTCAAGGGTATTCAGATAGTCGGTAACTCTTCCGTGAAAACAATCAGGCCTTTTTTCCCTGCTGCAGCATGGTTGATAATTGCTTTCCATCTGTTTGCTGAAATGTTCAGAAAAATAAAGTCCATCTTTTGTTCGGTTTCCCTGAATAAGAACTTTGTTTTGGTGCTGGCCTGAAAAAAACATGGATGCAAAGGGTGCAATACCGGTTCCTGTGGCAATCCATACAGCTTTTTCTTCCCTACATATAAAATTACCGAATGGCTTGGTAATAAATATGGTATCGCCTGCTTTTACCCTGGCCAGCTGTGGAGTGAGTAATCCATCGGTTTTTATGGTATAAAGGATCCATACTTCATCCTGTTGCGCACCGCTTGCAATGCTATAAAGGCGGGGTTCTTCGGCTTTTGCAAGGGTGATACCAATTACCTGGCCGGCAGTAAAATTAAAATTTCGTGGAAAGCTAAGCAAAAAAGCATTTTCAGCAATTTCATTATTCCCTTTTACTGTTACCTGAACCAACTCTTTCATAATACCTTATCTGCATTATTTAACATAAATCTGATATATAATTTAAATCTCAATACCTTCCGGGATTCCACTTTCAATGGGGTTTGACGGATCATTGCTCCACTCAAACCAACCACCATCAAACACAGAAACCCGCGGCCAGCCTAGCAACCAGGCATTATAAAATGCTTCACTGCCTCTCCATCCGGTACCACAGTAAAATGCCAGGTGCTTTTCAGGTGTTACCCCTTTCCCTTTCCACATTTTTATGATCTCACCAAACTCACGGGTGGTATAATCCAGATTCTGGTAATTCTCCATATGGTAAGCATCAGAACCATTGTCTACATAAATGGCACCCGGAATTCTTCCTTTTTTCTCAATGTAGTTATATCCACTCACTTCACCAATATATTCGGCCCAGCTGCGTGTGCATACAATATCCCCATCAATTGATTTAATAAGCTCTTTGGCTTCATCCATATCAACAATCAGCTCGGGTTTTGCCGGAATAGAAGCTCCGAAATCATTTACAGGCGATGGTTTCACCACTTCAGTTGACAAAGGCATACCTTCAGCTTCCCACGCAGCTACCCCACCATTGAGTAACCTGACATCCTTTACTCCTGCATACATCATGATTAGGGCACAGCGGATTGCACCCAGTTGCCCTGCAGCACTGCCCGGAAAAGGGTCATCATTATCGGGAAACGAAAAGCGCCCATATAATACAACTGTAGTATCAGCTGTAATGCCATGTTTTTCAAGAGCTGTCTTCAGCTCATCGGGTGCGCGTCGATTCCAGGTATCAGGTGATTCGAGCTCAAGGGTATCTAATGCAATGGCACCAGGTATATGACCATCCAGATAATCATCATAATTGCGATAATGGGCATGGCAGATCACAAAATTATTGCCATTGTCGTACATTGGCGGTCCTCCCCCCGAAATAAGCGCACTCAGCCAGGCGGGATAAACCAGGTTCATAAATCTTTCCATTCGGTCTACCGGAAATTCATCCCCGGGTAGCCATTCCGACATATAATTCTTGTAGATATTCAAATCATCATAACCTGCATCGCGGAAACGTTCTGCAACCTTGTATACATCTTTTTCATCATAACCGTAAAGAATGATCTTATGCTGGGGCAAAATCTCCTTATACCTGACAATCTCAATCCAGTCAATGTACTCAGCCCATTTTACAGGCAAACTCCGTGCTCCTTTGATATGCCCTCCCCTGGGCTCATTTCTCAACTTCCAGCCGTTATACACTTCCGTTGGACGCACATCAATTACATGACAATAAGGATCATCAGATAGATCAAATAATTCTGAAGTTGATATTTCATTCAGTTTATCAAGCATTATAAGTGGTTTGGATTATTCAATATAAGCAAATTGATCTTCGGGTTCAGTCTTCCAAAATTTCCACACCTTTCCAGAAAGCTACCATATCCTTTATGTGAGCTGCAGCATCTTTAGGTTCAGGATAATACCAGGCCGCATTGTTATTGGCCTTACCTTCTACTTCAAGATGATAATAATGAGCCGTGCCCTTCCATGGGCATGTTGTAGTATTTGAGCTTTCTTTAAAGAATCCTTTTTTAATTGATTCGGCGGGGAAATAATGATTTCCTTCCACTGCAACTGTTTTTTCACTCTGCGCGATAACCTGATTATTCCATTTTGCTTTCATAATTGATGTTTTTATATGAATGTTAGTTTAATTTATTTTCTTTCCCAAAGACTATCAGCAAAATAGTTTTTGCTGTCGGTAAAATTTTTCTTCACAACAAAACCGCCTTCCATTGCCATTTTCTCTATATCATCCAAATCAAATTTTTGCGAAAGCTCCATAAATATACTTTCCCATTTTTTAAATTTTATGGTATGTCCGGTGCCCCTTATGTTTACTTTCTGTTCTTTCCTGCTTACCAGGAAACTCTTTGCAGTACCTGTAACAGGTTCATAAACAGCATGATGTTCAAATTCAGGAATATCAAAATCGGCATCCAACTCACGGTTTATACGCACCAGATGATTGATATTAAAATCACGGGTATAGCCCTGTGGATCATCATATGCATCCAGGATCACTTTTGGCGACTTCTTCAGGTCAAACCCTATGAGAACTTTATCGCCGGATGAAGTAAATTCTCTCAGTTGCTTAAGAAACGCTTTACGCTCCTGCGGAAAAAAATTGCCAATGTTGCTACCCAGGAAAAGTACCGCTTTGGATCTGCCGTTGGAACCCTGCATATTCTTTATAACATCAAAGTAATCTCCGGCTTTAGGTTCTATTTTCAGGGAAGGAAAGTCTTTGTGAAGATCTTTTACGAGTTCATCAACCGCATGTTTAGAAATATCAACAGGGAGATAATTCAACGGAGTGTGCCTTTGTATTAAAACATGAAGCAAAAGACGCGATTTGAGACCATCGCCGGGGCCAAGTTCTACCAAATCGATAGCACTATGTCCATTTGCCAGCGCTTCACAGATACTTTCAGACTGTTGGTCAAAAATATGGTATTCGCAATCCGTTAGATAATACTCAGGCATACGCATGATTTTTTCAAAAATGCGGCTTCCTGTAGCATCATAAAAATATTTTGGGTGAAGAAATTTGTTGTGGTTTATAAGCCCGGCTATTGTATCATGGGCAAAGGCAGAAAGTTTTTGTGAAGTTTGTATGTTCATATTTATTTCATAAATAAGATTTTAGCCTAACTACAACAAAGTAACAAAATCAATTGTAAATTGATTAAAAATAAAAGCATTAATTTTGATATTGCAGGCTAATAGTTGAAGAAAAGAGGTAACCTGACAACTTTTTTTTATTTTTCATCCACAAATAATTTTGCAAATGACTTTCAGCGTATTTTCTGATGAATATTTTATGGGCGAGGCCCTAAAGGAAGCTCAAAAGGCAAAAGACGCCGATGAAGTTCCCATTGGGGCAGTCATTGTATGCCGCAACCAGATCATTGCACGAGGGCATAATCTTACCGAAAAGCTAATTGATGTTACTGCACATGCGGAAATGCAGGCATTTACAGCAGCTTCTGAATTTTTAGGAGGGAAATACCTGAAAGATTGTACCCTTTATGTAACCCTTGAACCCTGTGTAATGTGCGCCGGGGCAAGCCAGTGGTCTCAAATAGGTAAAATTGTCATCGGCGCCATGGATAAAAAACGGGGATTCACCAGATATTCTCATGGTATTCTACATCCCAAAACCAAAATGATAACTGGTATCCTGCAGGAAGAATGTGCAGCATTGCTTACGGAGTTTTTCAGGAAAAAGAGATAATCATACACTGATGTCCCTGTTTCCCTACTTTGTATATCTGACAAGGGATGCCATCCTGCAGTCACTTTCTCACTTTCCCACTTTCTCATTCAAATACTTCTCCTTAACTCTGCTGTACTCCGGTATATTCCTGTGATGCCATTTGGCCAGTACCACTCCGTCTTTCAACAGAACCAGTCCGGGATTAGACCGGATGATGGTTTTCAGGGCAATTTCATCGGATTGATAAAATGGATACGCTGCCTGAACTTCATGCCTGAAAGCATCAATATGGGCAAAAGAGCTGCCCGTTATTGCAATCAGTGATATTCCTTCAGCTTCTGCGCTGGCAGCAAACTCATTGATTCTGCGCTCAAAAGCCCTTTTATTCGTGCGATTTACATCGTATGTAATTACAAGAAACTGATAACCGGGATGTCCCAAATAAGATTCGGTGAAGTCGTCGCCGTATTCATCCTGAATTACAAAGTTATTGATAGCCGGTTCCTGGTATTCCTGAATTACTACCCTTCGCTGATCTGCGAATTCCCAGTTTTCCATGAATTCCGGATCGTTCCAGGGCAGCTCGGAGGGAGTAAATTCCTTACGCTCACCTGTTTCCTTATTCTGATAAATTAAATATGTGTCAGCCACCTCAGGGGTTGGGATCACCAGCTCATTGATGTCATTACCCACTTTCCAGGGTCGGAAATCAATTACAGGAAGGTTTCTCAGGCAATATACCGAAAGCCAGAAAATGAAAATGGCCACAAATCCGGCAAGATACCAGTCTTTTTTTTCTGTCCAGAGAGGTTTGAACCTTTCCCTGTGAATAAATATAAAAATGGATGCTGCAAAAATGACAACATTCTTCCAGAAAGTTTCCCAGTTACTGATAATCAAAGCATCCCCGAAGCAACCACAGTCGGGAACAGGATCAGTTAAAGCAATGTATAACGTAAGGGGTGTGAAAAATGCCATAAACAGCAATGCCCCCCAGGCACTCCAGCGCATTTTTATACCCAGCAATATGGTAACACCAATTACAAATTCAAGCCCGCTCATCA
>SKVR01000116.1 GCA_007129355.1 Bacteroidales bacterium
CCACCAGCCCCATCCAGAATTTGCGGGGCAAACTTTGCCGCAGCACCACCACAGTAATCAGTCCCAGCCAGATGGGGGCGTTGTTTGCCAGCAGAGTTGCAGTGGCAGCAGTAGTGAGGGGAATTGCCGTATTCCACATAAACAAATCAACCGCAAAGAAAAATGAACCTGCCAGGATCAGCAGCACATCCCTGCGAACCGGCATTTTTATTCCCCGGTACATCCAGACAGGAATTATTGCAATTGTGGCAAACAGCAGCCTGTAAAATGTGGCAACCGACCCCGGAACATCAGCCAGCTTTACGAAAATGGCCGAGAAGCCTATAAACAGAATGCCCAGGGCAAGCGTAAACCAGGCAAAGAAAGGTGAGGCTTTAATATTTCTGAGCATAACCGTTAGCGGCAAAGATTTATAACTCCAATAGTGAATTTCATCGAATGTGCAAAAATACACTGATGTTTTTGGTTTTGGTCAAATCATGGGTTTTATTTGATGATTATTTCCGGCATAAAAAAAGCGGGGGAGCAACTTCCGGTTACCCTGCCACTTTCCTGAAATCACACATCACACATTTGACATCAATCACTTTTTCTCCCACCACTTCAAAAACCCCGAATACACAATAATAAAAAGCGTAACAAACACGCTTACCACTGCTGATGGCAGAGCAATCATGGGTTCACCCCGGAAAAATGTAAAGGCGGCCACTGCCGAAAAGGCGCTGCTCTTGGTGGTCATCATAAAGGTGCTGCTGATGATCATGCTACGGCGGGCGCCGCTTTTATCCATAATAATGTGATAAAGGAATCCCAGCAAATACATGGCGATCAGCAGAATAAATGACATAATAAGCACTACACCCGGTTCGGAAAAGAAAACACTGGCACTCATGCCCATGATGGGTGTTACCACCAGGAAAAAGCCCCATTTAATAACTGTTTCACGATGCTTTTCTATTGCAGGCAATACTTTGGGGTGACGCAGAAACCGGCTTATGACCAGGGGTATAATGATCAGCTGCACCATGATATAAAAAATTTTAATGGGATTGATGAGCGATTGACCCAGGAAAATGAATAAAATTAATGGCGTAAGAAGCATAGCAATAAAATGCAGTCCGAATACACCGGTTACGCTGAAGTTGTTATCGCCCTTGAGCATGGTTGAAAACGGTATGACCGATGGACCCGGCGGTGCTGCAGCAACCAGAATAAATCCTATATAATAAGGAAAATATCGGTGGCCGGGGTCATTGGAAAAAAACAACCACGACAGCCCGATAAGCACCAACCCGAAAATAATAAAATTGAGAAATGTTGACCAGAACAGTGGTTTCAGGGCATTGCTTACCGGCACCCAGCTTTTGAAACTGAAGCCTGTAGTGGCAAATACCATCACAAAGGCAAGGGTGTATACCGATATTTCGGCCAGAGGGCGGGTATGTTCGCCAAGGATCAAACCTACAACCAATGCCAGACTTAATACAAAATCTCTGTGATTTAATACGGAAAGAAATTTCTGCATTTAAAAGGATTTTCCTTAGTTATCAACGAAGTTAACAAACTTAAACATAACTTTGTCCTGCATTGTTTCATATTTTATTGTAGTGCTGCATCAATACTGAAAATATCAGAACCATCAGCGTCATCTGCGTTCCATAAAAACATATTATGCACATTTTTTTCGAACAAAATCTTCAAAATGCTTTGATTGAATTATCATCCGAAGAATCGCGCCATTGCACAAAAGTATTGCGTCTGAAAGCAGGTGATGAGATCGGATTTGTGGATGGGAATGGTACAATTGCCCGGGCCAGGCTGGTGGATGTCAGCGCTAAATTGACATCCGCAGCTATTACTCACCGGGTATTACAGCCCAAAAGAAACTTTTATCTGCACCTGGCTGTTGCTCCTACAAAAAACATCGACCGTTTTGAATGGTTTCTGGAGAAAGCAACAGAATGTGGTATTGAAGAAATCACACCCGTTATTTGCGCCCAGTCGGAACGTAAGATTATTAAACCTGAGCGTTTATACAAAATAATGACAGCTGCCATGAAACAGTCTCAGCGCGCATGGCTTCCCAAATTAAATGATGCGGTTAAGTTTGAAGAATTCATAAATAATTATAGTTCAGATACACCTGCTTTTATCGCCCATTGTGATGAAGGAGAGAAAAACCCTTTGCGGGAAGCCTATAAACAGGGTGAGGATGTAATGGTCATGATAGGTCCTGAAGGTGATTTTAGTCCGGAAGAAGTGCAACTGGCCCGCAGTAAGGGCATACAGGCAATTTCTCTCGGGCAAAGTCGTTTACGTACCGAAACGGCGGCTCTGGTGGCATGCATGGAAGTGAATTTTATGAATGGGGAATTGGGTTGAGATTAAGGTTAAGCCTGCCTGCCGTCAGGCAGGGTTAAGGTATAGATTAGTAAGGAATATAACTGTTTGTCATGATGTTCAGAATTTATAGAATCGTTATCGTAGTGCTGTTCATGGTTGTAACGGATGCAGTGGCACAAAATTACCAAATCGCAACCCTGAAATACCGGGGTGGGGGAGACTGGTATTCCAATCCCACTGCATTGCCTAATATGGTTGAATTTGCCAATCGGGAAACCGGCACAACCATCAGCACCCATATTGCCACTGTGGAGGTGGGTAGTCAGAACCTGTTCAATTATCCTTTTGTGTATATGACCGGGCATGGTAATTTGGTTTTTTCTGCCCAGGAAGCACAAAACCTGCGTAATTATTTAATGGGTGGCGGATTCCTTCATGTGGATGACAACTACGGTCTGGATCCCTTTTTCCGGCGTGAAATAACCAAGGTTTTCCCGGAATATGAATTGGTTGAATTGCCCTATTCCTATCCCATATACCACCAGAAATTTTCTTTTCCCGACGGCCCGCCCAAAATTCATGAGCACGATGGAGAACCCCCGCAAGGCTTTGGCATTTTCCACGAAGGGCGCCTGGTTTTGTATTACACCTACGAAACTGACCTGGGCAATGGCTGGGAAGACCAGATTGTACACGGCAACCCCGAAGAAGTGCGATTGAAAGCCCTGCGCCTGGGTGCAAATATTCTTCAATACGTTTTCAACCGGGAATAAATTACCTCAAACCCCTTATCCCTCATCACTAACCACTACGAAATCTGAATCGAGCCGAAGGCGCGCTCAGCGAAGGATCCCGTGGCCATAAAGCTGCGGTAAATGAGCCCGGTTTTTTTGCCACGGATGCACGGATTTTTGTTTAAATATTTGGATGTCACGAATTTTTTCGCCACGGATGCACGGATGTTAATTGAAATGATTTGGATGTCACGGATGGGTTTTTTTGTCTCGCAGAGCCGCAGAGACGCAGTTTTTAAAATCACGGGGTGATTTTTTGGGGTACCATAATACCGCCGCTATGCGGCTGGGGGTGGATGTAGGGTTGTTGTTGCTGGTTGCTACCATAGTTTCGCCGCTATGCGGCTGGTGAAGAGACCGGCGGCTGTTGCTACTGCCGGGTTCGACTACAGCTCGTGCCCGGAATGGGGGTTAATTTGTAAGGGATGCCATCCCACTAATCACTAATTACTAATCACTATTCACCTGGAATAGTTTAATAATGCTTTTATAAGAAGCAAAAAAATATTATATTTGCTTTTTGAAAAAGCAAAAACATGGAATCATTACTCGGGAAATCCAGAATCAAGATAAAAAATGCGCCGGATGTTTTCAAAAGATTCATTTATGATAACATACTGAAAAGCAGGAGCCGGCTGCTGGCCATAATGGGTGCACGCGGCAGTGGCAAAACCACCCTTCTTCTCCAGTTGGGAAAAGAAAGAAATCCTGATGAAGTATTTTATATTGCCCTGGATGATCTGTTCTTTTCTGAAAACAGTCTTTACGAAACGGCAGCCCTGTTCAGCAAACTGGGGGGTAAGCTGCTTCTGCTGGATGAAGTGCATAAATACCCCAACTGGTCGCGGGAGATCAAACTGATCTATGATGATCTTCCTGAGTTGCAGGTGATCTTTACTTCTTCATCGGTGCTGGACATCTACAGGGGAGAGTCGGATTTAAGCCGCAGAGCGCTGAGTATCCGGCTTCCTGAATTGTCTTTCAGGGAGTTCCTGCTGTTTTATGAAGGGATTGATCTTCCTGTTTTAAGTCTGGATACTATTTTGAAAAGTCACAGCCATATCAGCATGGACCTGACCGGCAAATTAAAACCGCTGAAACATTTTCACAACTACATCAAAACAGGTTGCTATCCCTATTACGACGGGAATACCGGAGAGTATTATCAGAAACTCATAAACACCGTTAACCTTATTCTTGATGTGGATATCCAGAGTACACAAAATCTGGATTATCAACAAATTGCAAAAATGAAGCGGTTGCTGTACGTTATTGCTTCCAACGTGCCGTTTACACCCAATATCAGTAAGCTGGGTGAAAAGCTCGGAATGCCCAGAAACAGCCTGGTGCAGGCACTTCAGTTGCTGGAAAAGGCAGAGCTGATCCACACGCTGACCAAAACCAGCCGCAGCATCAGCATCCTGAGCAAACCTGATAAAATATGGTTGCACAATACAAATCTGTACTTTGCCATCTCAGGCGACAGGCAGGTAATGGGTTCTGTAAGAGAAACCTTTCTGTTGCAGCATCTGGCGGTAAAACATAGTATCAGTCTGCCGGAAAAGGCCGATTTCCTGGTTGATAACACTTATACCTTTGAAACCCACATGACGAGCACTTCACAAAAGGATATGAATAAACGTAAGTGGGTTCCATTCAACCAATTAAATCAAATTTATTCGAATGAAACCGGGGGTAAAAACAAAACGCAGTCGCAAATCAGAAACATTCCCGATTCTTATCTGATCAAGGACGACCTGGAAACGGGTTCCTTTAATGTCATTCCGCTGTGGTTGTTTGGGTTTTTGTATTGAGATGGGACCACGAATTTTCATGGTTTTTTTGCCACGGATGCACGGATGGAGAAAGGTGTGAGCCCCCTGAGCCTGTCGAAGGGAGCCTTTCAAAGGGCACGCGAATGGTTTTTGTCTCGCAAAGGCGCAGAGACGCAGTTTTTAAAATCACGGGGTGATTTTTTGGGATGATGTATTTATGTTAACCACCGGGCTGCACCGGCCACGGGATTAGCTTCGCTGAGCTCCCTTTTTTCCTCCCCACCCCGCGCCAGCCGTGTCATCCTGAGC
>SKVR01000294.1 GCA_007129355.1 Bacteroidales bacterium
AGACCGGAGACCGGAGACCGGGAAACGCAAAGGTCGCAAGGTTTTTCGCAAGGAACGCAAAGATTAAGGCAGCACATCGCGCCCTTTGCGTTTTTAAAGCTCAACCTCAACCTATAACTCCACTTCCATTTCCACCACCTCATCACCCCTTACGAGGCTGATCATAGCTTTCTGGCCTGATTGTAGTCCATTCATGATGCGCATGTATTCCTGAATATCGGGAACACTTTCTTCGTTGATACTTAAGATAACGTCGCCCTGCAGCAGGCCAGCCCGCTGGGCGGGACGGTTGTCAACGATACCTATGATTTTCACCCCATCACCTTCCCAGGCATGGTCGGGCATAACGCCCAGTGTGGCACCGGTGCCGCGACGCTGTTGTCCGCGACGTTGAACCGGAGTGGTGGTAAAAGCCAGTCTGTCCTGATTGTCCAGGTCGGCAATCATATCAAAGGAAAAGGCCAGGATTTCTCTCATGCCCTGGTAGTTGATCTTGTCGGGTGTGTCGGTAGGACGGTGATAATCGCTGTGGATACCCGTGAAGAAGAACAGCACGGGGATGTCTTTCAGGTAAAAGCTGGTATGGTCGGAGCCCCCCATGCCCGAAGCACTTTTGCGGATGTTAAATCCATCATAGGCATTATTGTCGATGGTAGATTCCCACATGGGAGAGGTACCTGTGCCGAAGAGAGTGAAGTTACCGTCTTCCAGTCGTCCGATCATATCGTAATTGAACATGTAGTTGACGCGTTCCATATCGTAGGCATCGCTGTTGGTGAAGTGGCGGCTGCCCAGCAGTCCTTTTTCCTCGGCACCGAAAGCAATAAAGAGGTAGTTGTTGGATGTAAGGTCTGTTTGGGTGAGATAACGTGCTGCTTCCAGCACACCTGCCGTTCCTGAAGCGTTATCATCGGCACCGTAATGGATATCGCCGGTGCCGGGGCTGCGCGAGCCGCTGCTGCCGTAGCCCAGGTGGTCGAAATGACCGCCAATGACAACGGTTTGTTCGGCATTATTGTCGATGTATCCGGCCACATTCATGGAAGTGTAGGTTTGGCTTTGCAGGTCGGCCGAAAGGAAAACGTACTCATCCTGGGCTTGTTGCTGCCAGAATTCCAGTACTTCGTCGCGGGCAAACATGATAGGGATGCCTGCGGTTTCGCGGGCGCGGCCCAGCCTTGTTGACGGGTCGTTGCGCCAGCTTTGCGTATTCACGAAAACGATGGCGGCGGCACCCTTTTCTATGGCCATTTCAATTTTATTGGAAACCATATCCATGGTAATGGAAGTACCACGTTCATCCAGCTCTTCGGGAAGAAAAAATTCCATAAAAAATATCTTGTCTTCCAGTCCTTCCAGTCCGAAATAATCGTTATGGGTGTCGGTTTGCATTCCGTGCCCCACATATACAGCCTGGGCGTAAACCCGGGTACTTTCCGAATTAGACAGAACGAAGAAATCTTCTTCCACGGTAAAGCCCTCTTCGCCGACTATCAGAAAATTATCTTCGCCCAGTTCCAGCCGGCCCGAAAATGTAAAGGTTTGGATGAATGAGCCGTCGAACAGGGGGCTGAGACCTACCTCCTGCATACTCGATTTGACGTAGCGGGCGGCTTTTTCCTCTCCGGGTGTGCCCGATTCGCGGCCCTCCATCTCATCGGATGCAAGGGTGTAAACATCGGTCTTCAGACGTTCTTCAACGTCCTCGGGTGAAAAAGAAAAACTGCTTTGCGCAAGAACCACTTGCAGGGGTAGCAAAGCCATCAGTAACATGAGTATTCTTCTGTGTATCATGCGTTTTTGTTTTTTTGGATAATGACAGTTGGTAAACAAAGAAAACAAGGAACGGTTTGATTCTCAGGCTAAATTTCCTGAAAAACCACTCCCAATAATGGCTGTAAATGTAAGGGGTTTTTTTCAAAATACAAGTTAAAAGTGGGTTGATAGGTTGATAGCCTGGAATGAACCGCAAGGGCCGCAAGGTTTTCGCACAGAGCGCAAGGATTTCAATGTCCCTTCGCGCCCTTTGCGCCTCCTTCGCGGCTTTGCGTGAGGAAAACAAATCATTTCCCAAAAAAAAGCCCTAAATTTGCCCGTTAAAAATAATTTTATGATACGTATCGAAGATAAGATTGCAGAGCAGGTGCAGCAGGCCCTAAAGAAGCTGTTCGGACAGGATGTGGAAAGTGAAATGATCGCTTTGCAACCCACGCGCAAGGATTTTGAAGGGGATTTCACGCTTGTTGTGTTTCCTTTTGTGAAGATGGCGCGCCGCTCACCCGAGCAAACAGCGCAGGCCATAGGAGAGGAGCTGGCAATGGATGAAATAGAAAGTTTTAACGTTATCAAAGGCTTTCTTAATTTTTCCCTGAGCCCGAATTACTGGCTTAATTTTCTCGGTGAAGCAGCAGAAGAAAAACGTTTCGGCACCCGCGAACCCGATGAAAAGGATACCGTGGTGGTGGAGTACTCTTCGCCCAATACCAACAAACCTTTGCACCTGGGTCACATCCGCAATAACCTTTTGGGTTATTCTGTGGCAAAGATCCTGGAAGCTGCCGGAAAAAACACCGTGAAGGTAAACCTGGTTAACGACCGCGGAATACACATCTGCAAGTCGATGCTTGCCTGGATGAAGTGGGGCAATGGCGAAACTCCCGAATCAACAGCCAAAAAGGGTGATAAGCTGGTGGGCGAATATTATGTGAAGTTTGAGACCGAACTGCGGAAAGAAGCCCAGGCACTGAAAGAATCGCACCAGCTCGACGATGAAAATGCCCGTAATAACGCCCCGCTGATGCAGGAAGCCCGCGAACTGCTCCGCAACTGGGAAGCCCGCGACCCGGAAACGATCGAAATCTGGAAAATGATGAACGGATGGGTTTACAAAGGTTTTGACAATACCTACCAGCGACTGGGTGTGCACTTCGACAAGATCTATTACGAATCCGACACCTACCTGCTGGGTAGGGAGATCGTGCTGGAAGGTCTCGAAAAAACTGCCTTATACAAAAAAGAAGACGGCTCCGTTTGGGCCGACCTTACGGATGAAGGTCTGGATGAGAAGTTGCTGCTGCGTGCCGATGGTACTTCTGTATATATGACCCAGGATATCGGTACGGCCCAGCTCCGCTACGATGATTACCAGGCAAATCAAATGATCTACGTGGTGGGAAATGAGCAGAATTACCACTTCGACGTGCTTAAAAAAGTACTTAAAAAACTGGAAAAGCCTTATGCCAAAAGCCTGATGCACCTGTCGTACGGCATGGTGGAACTGCCTCAGGGAAAGATGAAGTCGCGCGAAGGGACTGTAGTAGATGCTGACGACCTGATGGAAGAGATGTTTGCAACTGCAAAAGAAACCACCGAAGCTTTGGGTAAAACCGAAGGCTTTAGCGAGGAAGAGAAAGAAAAACTTTTTGAGAACATCGGACTGGGGGCTCTGAAGTATTTCATCCTGAAGGTAGATCCCAAAAAGAATATGCTGTTTAATCCCGAGGAATCCATCGATTTCAACGGGAATACCGGTCCGTTTATTCAGTATACCCACGCCCGGATATGCAGCATTCTGCGCAAAGCAGAAGAAAGAGATATTGCGGGTAAAAAGTACGATGGCGGAAAAATTTCGCTCAACGAAAAAGAAAAAAATCTGATAAGGACATTATATGCATTTCCGCAGGTGGTGCAGGATGCCGCTGCTGATATGAGTCCGGCCCAGATGGCCAACTACGTTTACGAACTGGCCAAAGAATTCAACCAGTTTTACCACGAGCATTCGGTGCTCAACGAACCCGATCCGGATGTTTCACGCTTCAGACTGCAACTCTCGGAACTCACCGCCCGCGTGATTAATACCGCCACGGGCCTGCTGGGGATAGAAGTGCCGGAGAGGATGTAGAAGTGGGTTGATGGGTTGATAGGTTGATGGGTTGATAGGTTGATAGGTTGATGGATTGAAAAGTTGAAAAGTTGAAAAGTTGAAGACCGGAGAACTAAGGGCCCTACTTTCTCATTTTCTCACTTTCTCACTTTCTCATTTTCCTAATAACCCATTAACCCAAAATCAGTTAAGATAAATCGGTCCGTCGGGTCCAAGCGGTATACCCAGCCATATCCATCCCATGAGGGCGGCAATCCATACAATAGCCAGGAAGATGGTGTAGGGCAGCATGGTGGAAATGATGGTTCCGATGCCGTAGCGTTCGTCATACTTCTCAGCAAAGGTTACAATGAGTGCAAAATAGCTCATCATGGGGGTTACCAGGTTGGTGAGGGAGTCGCCGATGCGGAAGGCAGCCTGTGTAATGCCGGGGTGATAACCGTTTTCGAGCAACATAAGCATGGGGATGAACACCGGGGCAATGATGGCCCATTTGGCTGATGCACTTCCCATGAAAAGATTGATGAAGGCCGCCAGCAAAACGAAGGCACCAATGAGCACCGGGCCGGTAAAGCCTATTTCGGTAAGTCCGGATGCACCTTTGATGGCAATGATGAGTCCGAGGTTGGAGTAGTTGAAGAAATACACAAACTGTGCGGCAAAGAAAACCAGTACGATATATCCGCCCATTCCGCTCATGGATTTGATGATATGCTTCATCATATCCTTGTCATTCTTTACGGTGCCCACCACAATTCCATATGCCAGTGCGGGAAGCAGGAAGAGCAGTAAAATTCCTATGATGATACCGGTAAAGAAGGGAGAGTGAAGAATTGAGCCGGTTTCCGGATTTCTGAATATTCCGTTTTCGGGAATTACAGTCAAAGCCAGCGCAATGATGAAAAGCACAACTGTTATACCTGCCCAGCGTAATCCTTTTCTTTCTTCGGGTGTGAGTTGTACTATTTTAAAGCGTTCGGCGGTACCTTCATATTTGCCCAGACGGGGTTCCACAATACTTTCGGTAACCCAGGTTCCCACAAATAAAACGATGAAACTGGAAGCGATCATAAAGTAGTAGTTCACGGCGGGGTTTACCACCATGTCGGGGTCGATGATCTGGGCGGCCGAGGTTGAAATACCAGCCAGTATGGGGTCGATGGAGCCGATAAAGAAGTTGGCCCCGAATCCGCCGCTCACACCGCAGAATGCGGCTGCAAGTCCGGCCATGGGGTGGCGCCCCAAAGCGTGAAAGATCATGGCTCCCAATGGGATCAAAATCACATAACCGGCTTCTACTGCCAGACCGGAAACGATACCGGCCAATACTACTG
>SKVR01000155.1 GCA_007129355.1 Bacteroidales bacterium
ATTTTTTTCAACATAATAAATCGGTTATTTTTTAGATTTTTAAAATTTAAAGTTTTCGTGAATCATCTTTTACGAAAAACAAAATACTTACTTAAAGATACTTAGATTTTTTATAGTTTATTGAAAACGCAGATAATATAAAAAATGTTTAATATTTTTTTGGATTCCGTTTTCCTTTCCGAAATTATTTCGTTTCTTTTAAGTTATTCAAAATTTTTTCACATTTAACCTGAATTAACTTTCACCGGCTGAAACAATACTTCACACAAGTTGTTTAGCACCTGTAAAATAAGACTATAAGCTATTCAATTCAAGAAGGTGTTTCAAAAATCCATCATATTTCTGTTTTTTTTGTCAATGACCTTTCAGGCCATTTCAGAGCAACGCTATGTATTGAGAGGTTCTGTGCGTGATGCATCAAACGGTGAGTACCTTACCGGGGTTAATATTTTTGTGCCGGAGATTGATGGCGGCGCTGTTACTGATATTGATGGCCGCTACAACATAAGACTCATTGAGGGAGAATACAACTTGATCTTTTCGTTTATTGGCTATCAGCGTTTCGAGAGAAAAATTGTAATGGACAGTGATAAAACTCTGGATGTATTTTTACAGAATGGAGGACTGCGACTTTCTGAAGTAGTTGTTTCAGCCGAAAGATCGGACCGAAATGTTGAACGGGCAGAAATGAGTTCGGTTACCTTGAGTATGGAATCCATCAGAAACATACCTGCATTTCTTGGCGAAGTTGACGTGCTGCGCACCATTCAGCTTTTGCCCGGTGTGCAATCGGCAGGCGACGGCAACACCGGTTTTTTTGTGCGGGGTGGTAATGCCGATCAGAATCTGGTGCTGCTTGATGATGCTGTGGTTTTTAATGCTTCTCACCTGTTCAATTTTTTTTCCGTTTTCAATCCGGATGCTGTAAAAGATATTCAGCTTTTTAAAGGTGGGATTATGCCTGAATATGGCGGACGCCTATCTTCGGTGCTTGATGTACGCATGAGAGAAGGTGATATGAATCAGTATAAAATGACTGGTGGTGTGGGCCTGATCTCCAGCAGGCTTGCTGTGGAAGGCCCCATTCAACGCGGCAGAAGTGCATTTCTGTTCTCAGGGCGAAGAACTTATGCCGATCTGTTCCTGAAGCTTTCATCAGATGAGACACAAAGGGAAACACAACTTTACTTTTACGACTTTAATGGAAAAATGAATTATGTGCTCAATGACCAGAACAGATTGTTTTTCTCCGGTTATTACGGCCGGGATGTAACGGTATTCAGCGAGCTGTTCAGTTTTGACTGGGGCAATACTACCAGCAGTATGCGCTGGAACAGGATTTACAATGACAAGATGTACAGCGATTTCTCAATTCTTTACAGCAATTATCAGTTTAATATTGAAGGCGATGTGGGTCCGGCCAGTTTCAGATGGCAATCTTTCCTTCATAATGTCAATATGAAGGCCGATTTCAATTACATTTTTAACGATAACAATACTTTTACCTTCGGGCTTCAGAGCATTTATCACAACCTTGATCCCGGAACCATTGTTGCCAGAATTGAAGGTGCTGCAGGCGCCGAGTTTAATCTCTCAGCAACCAATGCACTCGAACACGGTATTTATTTCAATAATGAACAAAGTTTGTTCAACGATCGCCTGTTGCTTGTTTATGGCTTGAGAAACTCTGTCTTTCAGATCATTGGACCAGGCACCCAGTATATTTTTGAGAAATCCAATCCACTACAGTGGGAAGTTACAGACACCCTGCAACTGGAAAGGGGAACCTTTTACGATGAGTTTATCAACTGGGAACCACGTATCA
Organism: Bacteroidales bacterium; assembly: GCA_007129355.1. GTDB lineage: Bacteria > Bacteroidota > Bacteroidia > Bacteroidales > UBA7960 > SKVR01. Next base: position 1,826 of record SKVR01000155.1, read on the forward strand.
GTTTCAGGTTGAAGATCAACGACCGTAGTTCTGTTAAGGGGAGTTTCAATCGCATGGCACAATATATCCAGCAGGCCCAAAGCGCGCAATCTGTTGCACCTTACGATGTATGGTACTCAGCCAGCAATAACCTTCCGCCGCAAATAGCCGATCAGGTAGCCCTTGGATATTTTCGCAATTTCTTTCAAGACAGAATAGAAACCTCTGTTGAAGTATATTACAAAGACCTGCAGAATGTTTCTGACATTGTTGACAACGGCGATATTCTTGGTAATGAATTCCTGGAAGGTCAACTCAGAATAGGGCAAGGATGGGCTTATGGTGCTGAACTCCTGGTTCAGAAACAAACCGGTAGATTAAACGGTTTTTTGGGTTACACATGGGCTGTGGCCAAACGACAAATTGATGACATTAATGATGGGAAAGCCTACTTTGCCCCTAACGATCGCCGGCACGACCTCGGCTTGTCAGGTAGTTATGATATTTCCAAAACCTGGAATGTGGGAATGAATTTTATATATGCTACCGGCACTGCAATTACACTTCCTGTTGGAAAAATGTTTTACCAGGGAGCTTTTGCGCCCATTTATTCTGACCGAAACTCTGGCAGACTACCCGATTATCACAGGCTCGATCTCTCGGTAACTTTTACTCCCAACATCAGGGATAAAGACAGAAGGCGTTTTGAAAGCAGCTGGAATTTTTCACTGTTTAATGTTTATGGAAGGGCAAATCCCATTTCGGTATCATTTGCCGAAAACTCTGACAGGCCGGGAGTTCCCAATTCATCTTTTTTTTATATCCCCGGACCCATTCCGGCCATTACATGGAATTTTAATTTTTAGTATCTGATCATGAAAGCCATAAAAATAAAATTCAACCTGATTATCCTGGTTCTGGCACTAATTGCCGGTATTACTGCCTGCGAAAAGGATGTCATTCTTGACCTTGCCGATATAGAAGGAAAATATGTAATCGTGGAAGCCAATCTGATTGACGATGGTTCAAGGCAATGGATAAGGCTTACACGCTCTTCATCCTATTACGATGTTAACACTGGCAATGCAGAACAAAATGCATTCGTAATCGTTCAGGGGAACAATCAAAGCTGGGACTTTACAGAGCTCCATCCTGACAGTCTTCCCGGTTATTATTTTAACTCACATATCAGTTCGGCTCTTACCGAAACAACTTATGAGCTTATGATTGAAACCGCTGATAACCAAACCTTTTTTGCACAAAGTGAGTTCAGACCTGTTCCTGTGCTTGATTCGGTAACTGTAAAACTGAATCCCTTTTCTGAGTTGAACTTTTTCGACACTGCAGTTTACGATGTAATTGCACATTTTGCTGACCTGCCTGGTGATGGTGATCATTACCTGTTTAATCTTTATATCAACAATAAACTCAGAACTCTCAGGCCAACTGATAAAGAACCCATGAGCGATGTAAATCTTGATGAATATTCATCTTATGCTGTTTTAAATTTGAATGAAAATGACATAGCTCCGGGTGATACACTTACCCTTGAAATGCGTAGTATCTCAAAAGAAAATTTTGATTTTTACGGTGTCTTTTTTTTCCAGACAGACTTATCGGGAAATCCTTTTGCCGGAGCTCCGCCGGCCAACATTCCAACCAATCTGAGTGAAGGTGGACGTGGGTTTTTCCAGGTTTCATCGGTTAACAGGAAGATGATCATCTTCCAGCCTCCGCAGTAAAAATTCAGATTCCCGTTTTTATTCCGGTCTTTTTTTCTTTGCTTAGAATCAGCTGAACTAATAACCGAACATTCATATATTTGTAAAAAACTAAAGCTATGGAAAACTTTGTAATGTTCAATCCTGTAAAACTTCATTTTGGGAAGGGAGCAACAGATAAGATAGGCGAAATAACTGCAGAATACGGTAAAAAAGTTTTGCTTGTAACCGGCCAGGGATCTGCTAAAGCCAGTGGTGCCTGGGACCAGGTGATGGCACGATTGAAAGAAGCAGGACTGGATATAACAGAATTCAGCGGCATTAAATCCAATCCTATTATTGATGATGTTGATAAAGCCGCTGCTTTGGTAAAAGAGAAACAGGCAGATGTAATTGTAGCCCTGGGTGGAGGCAGCGTTATCGACAGTGCAAAGATCATTGCCCTGGCAGCCAAATACGATGGGCCGGCCTGGGATATCATGGAAGAAAAACACAAACCTACCGAAGCACTGCCCCTGATTGCTATACTTACACTTGCGGCTACAGGAACCGAAATGAATCCTTATGCTGTAGTTCAGAATAACTGCCAGCAAGTAAAAAAAGGCTACGGCAACATGCTTATATATCCAAAGCACAGTTTCCTGGATCCGTCATTCACTTTCTCTGTATCGCGCGATTATACCGCCTATGGCATTGTTGATTTAATTGCCCATTCGCTGGAAGCATGGTTCGGACAGGGAGACGCTTCATTGACCGACAGGTATACAACAGCCATCATTAGAGAAGCTATGAAATACGGCCCTGAACTTCTGGGCGATCTGAAAAATTACGACCTGCGGGCACGCATCATGTTCGCTGCAACCTGCGCCCTGAACGGGATGACCGTTTTTGGTAAAAAACACCAGGACTGGGGAGTACATGCCATAGGCCATTGTCTGTCGTTGATTTATGATGTACCCCACGGAGCTTCACTCTCCATTGCCTACCCCGCATGGCTTAAGCTGCAAAAGGACAGAATTCCGAAACGCATCCAGGAGCTGGGCACAGCACTTTTTGAAACCAATTCTGTTGATGATATCATCTACAAAACCGAATATCTGTTCAAAGGCCTGGGAAGCCCGGTATCACTCAAAGAAGCCGGGATTGATATTTCAGATGAGCGGGTTAGGGAAAAGCTGAAAAAGGTGATGGTAAAAAATAAAGTAAGCGGTATGGTGCACAAGCTTGATGAGAAGGATTATGATAAGTTGCTGGAATACATGGCTTAAAAAAAGCAGAGACGCTAACCGGTGCGTCTCTGCAAATTTAATGAATTAGTTGTATCAGAAGTTGTGGGCTATATATGAATTGAGTCTGGCAATGCTGCTATTGAAGCTGAAAGCCCTGTTTACCATAAAGAAGTTTTGTTTATCAACAGTGTAAGCGTAAGTAAACTGTGCAAGTTTCAGCCGGTTGGATTCGAAACTGAGTAATCCCATCAATTCATAAACCTGCGCCGAAGTAACGTTGCTTGATGTGACGGCCGGGCTTTAATCCACCTATGATGTAATGATTGCGCATCTGGCTGTATTCCTGGTTACCTATCATTACGGTGAAGAATGCATTATCATGCATACGCAGATGCAATTCAGATGCTGCAGGATGGCCAAATGCTG
>SKVR01000256.1 GCA_007129355.1 Bacteroidales bacterium
ATGAAGCTGTTGAAGACTCTCCAAATCATATCATTCAAATGCCTTTTGCCATGAACTCTGTGATGTTCAGGTTTACTACTCCGGTATATGAAAATCCTGATGAGATAAGATTCTCATTCAGGCTTAGTGGTTTTGATGAACACTGGTCTGCCTGGGATGTAGTGAACTTTAAAGAGTATACCAATTTGCGTGAAGGAAGTTATGTGTTTGAGGTAAAGGCTTTGAATTCATATGGGGTTGAAAGTCTGGTCAGAGAATTTCACTTTGTTGTCGAACCTCCTTTTTTACGCTCACGTGCCGCCCTGATGTTTTATACAGTTTTGTTTATACTTATAGTTGCCGGTAATTTTTATTTTGTGAGAAGAAGGATGCTTAAAATCAGACAAAGAGAAAAAATACGACATGAGAAAAGACTCGCCCGGAAGGAACAAATTTTTCAGGAACAATCTGCACTGAGTGAGAAAGAAATCATGCATTTGCGCAATGAAAGTCTGCAGACTGAGATGAAGTATAAAAACAAGGAATTGGCCAATGCAACACTTCACCTTATTCAGAAAAACAGGACACTTAACGGATTGAAAAATGATCTGAATAAACTATTAAAAAGTATTCCGGCAGATAACCCGGAAAAACAGAATGTAAACAATCTGCTCAAAAAGGTTAATAAAGACCTGCGAAACGAAAAAAACTGGGAACTGTTTAACAGCTATTTTGATGAAGTGCATCAGGACTTTATTAACCGAATTAAAGAGGAGCATAGTGATTTGACTCCCAAAGAACTAAGAATGTGTGCCTACCTTCGCATGAATATCTCTACCAAAGAAATTGCACCCCTGATGAATATTTCGGTGCGCGGTGTTGAAATCAGCCGCTACAGGCTTAGAAAGAAGCTTAATATGAGTCGCGACGAAAATTTAACGGAATATATTTTGTCTTTTTAATGTGATAAATATTGCCCGATTTTCGCGTATTGTTACAAAAATTTATTTCCAATAGCAATTTCATAAACTGGATTTTTTTGTTATCTTATACTTGTTGCCAATTTTATTTGTGAGAAAATCCTAACTTTCATTTTTAACTCTCCAAAGCATTTATTGTCAGAATTATAAATTGCCCATGATGTATTTATGATGTATCTTAAAACAACATTGTTGAGTTATTGATGCATAAAGAAATTTGGTGGCAAAGAGATTTCAGTTTTCCTTTGTTAACAAATTGTTAATTCCGGAATCGTTTTCGGAACAGTTAATCAAATTTTATAAACCCTTAACAAAAAATTATTTAATTATTTATTAACAACTTTAAAAACAACACAATTATGAAAAAGAACAAATTTGACTTTTTGAAAAAGTTTATTTTAGTTTTTGGGCTGCTCCCTGTATTTTTATTTACAGCCTGCAGTGACGACGATGAAGTGATCCTCGAAGATCCAATTGCAACATTCGATTATGAGATCAGTGAAACAAACTATCTTCAGGTAACTTTCATAAACTATTCTTTAAATGCAACTTCTTACAGCTGGGCCTTTGGCGATGGACAGACTTCAACAGAAGAAAATCCTACCCATGCTTATGCTGAAGCCGGAACCTATACTGTAGAGCTTGTTGCTGCCAATAGTGAAGGTGCCACCCATAGTTATTCGCAATCTATTACTATTACAGATCCCGATGAGGCACTTAAACTGCTAACAGGAGAAACTTCCAAAACATGGCGCCTTTACAGAGTAGGTCAAGCTATGGGAATTGGAGAAACTTTAGATAATCCCTATGAGTGGTGGAGCCTCGAGAATGATGGCTCACGTCCATGTAAATACTTCTGGGAATATACCTTCACAAGAGATATGGAGTATATTTTTGAGGACAATGGCTACTTCTGGGCAGAGTTCGAAGTCTGGGGTTCCGTTGATGGATATGATGACACACCTCAGTACGCAGAAGGCTGTTTCGAAGCAGTTCCTGCGAACATGGTTAATGCAATGGGAGATGATGTAAGCGCATGGTTAAGCGGCACTCACCAGTTTGAGTATGACCCTTCAACCGGTGAAGTTACCCTTATTGGAGAAGGTGCATGGATTGGCATTAGCAAAGTTGGAACCGATGGCCACCACATGGTACCTCAAAACAGTACTTCCTTTAAAATTGATATTGAGGAACGTGATGGTTATGACCATATGGCTGTTACGTTTGTATATGACTGGGGTGCATGGCAGTTTAACTATGCCTCTTACTCAGATGCTTCCTTAGAACCAGATGTAGAGGAAGATGAAGCACCATGGGGAGAAGATCTTCCGAATCTGACTCCCACAGAACTTGGTCATACATTTGAATCCGAAACAAGTTTTGACCACCTTGGTGCTATTGATGGAACATCCATAATTACAGTGGGTGAAGACGATCCTGACGGCGGAGATACCAAAGTAGGAAAGTTTGAGAGAGTTGCCGGTGAGCAATGGCAGGAAGCTCAACTTAGAACATATCCGGATCTTTACGACATCCAGTTTGATAATTTCGATGTTGCAAAAATTGATATTTATATTCCTTCTGATACTGACTTTGCCGATGGCGGACTCCAGAGATTCTTTGTGTTCGGTTTTGCCGATATGAGTGAAACCCAGGAATGGTGGAACAGCCCGACACAGTTCTTTACAGAGGGTGATGATGTTGTGGTAGGCGAATGGCATACCTATACATTTGATCTTACTGAAGTGAAAGAACGCGAGGACATTGATATGATTTTTCTCGGTATTGGTGGCGGTGGCCACGAAGCAGGTGGTATTTTCTATGTGCGTAACCTTATTTTTGAATAATCTATCCATTTAAAAGGGATTGCCGGGATATCATATCCGGGCAGTCCCTTCTTCTTAATTAAAATAAACATGCCTTTTTTTCAACCCAGACTATTTTTGCTATTTTCCTTGTTTTTTACCATCTCATGCTCGGATGATGTTATCGATGATAAAGGAGATCCTGCAAACCTTTTGGTAGATGTCACCTATGCGGATGACGGAAGTGGTTATGTGCACCTGCTGGCTAATGCCGATAATGCGGTGGAATATGAGTTTCGACTTGGCAGCAATCTGGAACCGGATGAAACCAACATTACCGGTATTTTTGAGTATACCTTTGAAAACTCGGGTAATTATGAGGTTGATGTTCGCGCCTTAGGTGCATCCGGAAGATATCTCAGGTCTGTTATTATGCTTACTATTGAACTGGCAAGTGATAATGTTACCGTGGATCAGGGATATACCACTCCCATGCAATATGATGGATGGGATCTGGTGTGGCATGATGAGTTTGAAGGAAATTCAGTGAATACAGATTACTGGGTTTTTGAAACCGGGGATGGATGTCCAAACCTTTGCGGCTGGGGAAACAATGAATGGCAATATTACAGGGAACAAAATGCATGGGTTGAAGATGGTGTATTAACCATCGAAGCAAGAAGGGAAAATGCTGGCAACAGAAACTTTACATCAGCCCGAATGAAAACCCAGGGCAAAAAATCTTTTCAATACGGCCGAATTGATATTCGTGCACTTCTGCCCAAAGGCCAGGGAATGTGGCCTGCTTTATGGATGCTCGGAGAGAACATTACGTCTGTGGGCTGGCCAAAGTGCGGGGAGATTGATATCATGGAAATGATTGGAGGAAGCGGCCAAGAAAACCAGACACACGGAACCTTGCACTGGGATATCAACGGACATGTTCAGGCCGGAGGTTCCTATACTTTATCATCAGGAACTTTTGCCGATGAATATCATGTCTTCACCATCATCTGGGACGAAAACCTTATCAGATGGTTAGTCAACGACAATCAATTTCATGTTATCGACATTACCCCTAATCATATGACAGAGTTTCATGAAGAATTTTTCTTCCTGTTTAATGTTGCTGTGGGAGGAAGATGGCCGGGTTATCCCGATGAAACTACCATATTTCCACAGCAAATGCGGGTAGACTATGTCCGCGTATTTCAAAAAAACTAATACTGACTGAAAATCAACTGTCAGGATAAAAGGCAGGGATCTTTGGTTATTTTCAGAAACCTATTATAAATTCATTTACCTAAACCCTAAACCAAATTAAGATGAAGAAACACTTTTTGTACTTAATTTTTCTGTTGGCAGGAGTATTAAGTACTACTTTGCTTCAGGGGCAAACCCTGAGGGGCGTTGTGACTGACGGGATTACCGGTGAAACCCTGCCTGGTGCAAATATTATTATTGTGGGCACCACCCAGGGTACAGTTACCAATATTGACGGAGAATACAGTCTGACTCTACCTCCCGGAACAACGAATATTACTTTTCGTTTCCTGGGATATGTCCCCCAAACCATTGAAATATCCTTTGCGGAAGATGAAACAATCATCCGCAACATTCAATTACAAGCTGATATTACAACTTTTGATGAAGTTGTAGTAATCGGATATGGCACGCAAAAAAAGAAAGTGGCCACCGGTGCCATTGCCAGTGTAAGCGATGAAGATATTACTGCAACTCCGGTTCTTCGTATTGAACAAGCCATGCAGGGAAGAACAGCCGGAGTGCAGGTTACCAACCTCTCCGGACAACCCGGCGAAGCACCTACTGTACGTATTCGTGGTGCCGGTACAACCTTAAATTCTGCACCTCTTTACGTAGTTGACGGGATGGTAGTGGGCGGTATAGATTATTTGAACCCCAGTGATATTGAGTCAGTAGATGTACTCAAAGATGGCGCTTCTGCTGCTATTTATGGTGCCAGAGCTGCCAATGGGGTGGTACTCATCACCACCAAGTCAGGTACAGAGGGTCAAATGAATGTTACCTATTCTGCTTACCAGGGTATTCAAAATGTAGCTCGCCAGATTGAAATGCTTGATGCTGAACAGTATCGCATGTTCATGAACGAAGGGGCCAGGAATGCCGGCCTCAGCGAACCTTTTGACCTTAGTGAAATACCCCAGCATAATACCAACTGGCAGGATGAGCTTTTTGTAACAGATGCCCCCATTTTTAATCACGATATTGCCGTTAACGGGGGTACGGAACGATCTACGTATTCCTCCTCTTTAGGCTATTTCTCGCAGCAAGGTATTATAGGTGGCGATAAGTCACAGTTCGAAAGGATCTCTGCAAGATTGAATACACGCCACCAGGTTAATGACTTTTTCAATTTTGGAAACA
>SKVR01000177.1 GCA_007129355.1 Bacteroidales bacterium
AAATGATTAAGGAAGTAACTTTTGAAAAAACTACCTACAATGAGTTGCCTTTTAAATTTGAGGCGGGAACGCCAAACGTTGGAGATGTGCTTGGTATGGAAGCTGCGATAAGGTTCTTATCTTATTTACGTTTCGATGAAATAGCTAATCATGAAAATGAATTGCTTGAATACGGGATGCAAAGATTAGCAGAATTAGATAATATCAGGTTCATTGGCACCGCTCCCCAAAAAACATCGGTGATCTCATTCATTTTTACAGACATTCATCCATACGATACAGGTACTATTCTTGACAAACTGGGTATTGCCTTGCGTACCGGTCATCATTGTGCCCAACCTGTTATGGACTATTTTGGTGTCCCCGGCACTGTCAGAGTCTCCTTCGGGGTTTACAATTCAAAACAGGAAATTGACAAACTAATTGAAGGGTTGCAAACCGTAAGGGAGATGTTTGGATAATTTCTGAATTAAAACTTCAAAATCATGCAAAATACATCGAGAATTCGCAGGCCATTTCTTTTAAAACCTTTTCAAAAGCCATCGGGTATTTATGAGCTGAAAAAAATTTTCAAACCCCAATGGTTTCAGGGAAATCGTGAAGATAAGAAGTATTTTGAAGGATGGTATTTTAAAAATGTAAGTGCCGATGGTAACGATAGCTGGTCATTCATTCCCGGCATATCAATTAACGATGGTGACTCACATGCATTTGTGCAGGTTATTAACGGGCAAACCGGCGAAACATTGTACTTCAGATTTCCGGCTGATCAGTTTACTTTTTCTGATGACAAATTCGAGGTATGGGTTGGAAAGAATTATTTCTCATCAGAAAAATTTTATCTTGATTTGGATGATGGCACTCATAGGTTTAATGCAGAAATATTCCTTGAAGATATTACTGAATATCCGGTGAGTATTTACCGCCCGGGTATTATGGGCTGGTATCGTTATGTGCCGTTTATGGAATGTTACCATGGTGTGGTAAGTCTTGACCATGGCTTAAGAGGCTACATAAAGCATAATGACAGGCAAATTGATTTTACCGGGGGTCGGGGTTATATTGAGAAAGACTGGGGGTCGTCCATGCCCAAGGCCTGGATATGGATGCAATCCAATCATTTTGAAGAGACCGGTACTTCATTTATGCTTTCGGTGGCACGTATACCCTGGATAGGAAGTACGTTTACAGGCTTCCTTGGATTTTTTCTACATAACAATGAATTAATCAACTTCGCCACCTATACAGGTGCAGAAATCTCAGAACTATCATATACTGAGCGCGAAGTAAATATTAGTATAAAAGGGAGTAAGTACCTCATTCATATTCACGGTGTGAAAGCTCAACATCATGATAGAAAAACCGGGCATGGCGGATTAAAAGCTCCTGTGCTGGGAAACATGGATAGAGTTATACATGAGAGTATTGATGCAGAAATTCATGTTACCGTTTCAGATAAGGATGGAAATCCTGTTTTCAGCGGAACCGGCCTTCACTCCGGACTTGAATTTGTCGGCGACCTTGAATTGCTTGAACTTTAGAAAAGACTATCCATGTCACCTTCAAAACCGCTGTCTCTTAATGAAATTCTTCCTTCTTCATCTACCTGCACCGAAAGAAATGTTTCAAGCAGTTGAATGGCAGTAACCCCTTCGGCTGCGGTCATGTTTTCAACATTGAAAACACGGCGGTCGGCTTCAGAACGAAAAAGAGCTGCCGCAGCTCTAACCTGATCTTCACTGAGTTGATGAGCTTCATATTGTTAAAGATTTATAAGTTCATTTTGAAAATTCTGATAATCAAATGCTTTGAAAAACAGAATATGGCTTGCATCAATGTCTGGAAATAAAGACATTGAGATAATAATAACGATCTGCGCTATCAGCGTTCCATCCTCTTTACAAAATCCTCCGAAATATAATTTTCCATTCCCATGCATACATCAGCCGAAAAGCTCATTCCCAACGAAATGATTTCTTTCCATTTTTCCGTAGGTATCTTATTTAGGTTTGAAACCGTAACCCCATTTCTGATCAAACCGTAAATAAGTCCTGCATTAAAATTATCGCCTGCTCCTATGGTGCTTACAACCTTGATTTTTTTTACAGGATAAACAACATGCAGGTCATTGTTAAGCATCTCAACTTTCTCGGAGCTGCTGGTCATAATCAGGAATTTATTATGGGCCTGAATGGCATTTTGAAACCCCTGTATGGTATCTTCATCAAAAATGATCTTCACATCATCATGGCTTGCCCTGATAATATGAGCCAATTTCATGTTTTCAATAATGAAAGGCCTTAACTTTTCAAGCTCATGAGCATGAGGTTTACGAAAATTTGGGTCGTAAACAATTATACTACCTGCATGATGCGCCGCTTTTACAATTTCAAGAAGTTTTTCTCTTACCTTTAGATCGATACTATAAAAGGAACCAAAAAGTAAAATATCATTATGGGTGAAATCAGGAATTTTTACCTGTAATCGTTCCTCGGGGTAGGGTTTGTAAAAATCGTAGCTTGCGTCTCCTTTTTCGTTCAGGAATGCCATGGCAAGGGGTGTTTTCCCGTTTTTATAGAGATGAATGAAGTGGGTTTGTATATGGTTTCTTTCTAGAAACTCAAGGATGAGTTTGCCGGTTTGATCATGTCCGAATTCTGTAATCAGTGACACGTCAATACCTGCACGCCCCAGTGAAACAGCACTGTTGAGCATGGAACCACCCGGTTTGGCTGCCTTAACCTGATGTCCTTCAAAAATTATATCAAGCAATGTTTCGCCAATTGCATACACTTTCTTTTCCATAATACAGACTTTGTTGTTTTATCTAAATACAAATGTAGGGTAAATACAGTGTTTTTTTATGAGATTTGCTTATTGACCCGGTTCGCATTATTTTTACCAATTGGCAACAAAAATATGGGGGCAGAGTTAATGTAACAATCTGCATTTGTTCCCGACAAATAGATTAAGCTGCCAATTAACCCATAAAAAACTTACTATGCTTAGAATCAAACTTATCCTGATACTATTCCTGCTATCATTCGCGGGAAAATTTACTTATGCTGATGACCATAACCTGAAAGACCGTTTACGTACACACGTTAAAATACTCACGTCTGATTCCTTGCAGGGGCGGGGTCTCGGAACCACGGGTGCTGAAAAGGCAAGAGATTATATTGTTGAGCAGTTTCAGGATGCAGGTATTCAGCCCCTTGGCGAAGATTACCTGCAAAACTTTAGCTTCAGACAAAACCTGGCCTGGATCCCCGCAATAAATATTGTGGGTATGGTTGAAGGAAGCGACCCTTTGCTGAAGGATGAATATATTCTCATCGGGGCCCATTATGACCATCTGGGGTATGATATTCGAAATGACGAGAAACGAATTTTTTCAGGCGCCGATGATAACGCTTCAGGAGTAGCTGCCATTATTGAACTGGGAAGATTCTTTGCACAGAATCCCGGACTTTTAGGAAGAAACCTGCTCATAGTTGCATTTGATGCCGAAGAAAGTGGATTAATTGGGTCAAAGCATTTTGTTGAAAATAGCCCGGTTCCCATTGAAAATATAAAACTCATGTTCAGCTTTGATATGGTGGGAATGTACGAAACTAACAAAGGTTTGCATTTACGCGGTATGGCATCACTGGATCAAGGAGATGAACTAGCGGCAGGAGTTGCCCAAAGACATGAAATTAACCTGCGCCAGACTGGCGAAAATATTGAAAGACGTACAGATACGCAACCCTTTGGGAGTGTTGGCATTCCGGCTGTTCATGTTTATACGGGTCAGAAATCACCATACCACAAACCCGAAGATCAGTATCATTTGCTGGATTATGACGGAATGGTAACGATTCATCTTTTTATGGAAGATTTTTTGAAAGTTCTCAGCCATGAGAGTGAACTACGGCAATCTGCTTCACTGATAGCTTCAGTTTTAAAGGAAAGCACTTTTGTAGGAAGAAGACCAGCTGCGGGCTTTTTGCTCAATACCGGAACAGGGTTTCATCGTTATCCTGACGAGTTTTTCCAGGGAAAAACCTTATTTAATGTTTCTGGAGGATTTTATTTTCAGATTCCCCTTTCACAGATTTTGGGCCTGCAACTCGATGCATTATATGACTTTAACGGGAGTCAGATTGCCGGAGGTAACTTCCGCAGACATTCTCTGACTTTTCCATTGAATATCCAGTTTGGTACCCCCGGTTTGCAGGGGCAGGATATCAGGTTGTTCCTGTTTTCAGGACCTTACTATCGACTGACCTTTGCCGGGACAATTGCTGGCGAAGCACTCGATTTTGACAATGATTTTAACATCGATGAATGGGGTTATACCATTGGTGTGGGATTAAGCGTTTTCAGAGTTTATATGGGTTACACCAGCCGCAGGGCAGTTACAAACCTTTTGCAAAACGATGAAATGAAAATTCTCGATTCTAACGGATATTTTTCCATTGGTTACAGGTTCTGAGCCTGATAAATCATTATATTGTTAATTTATTGAGTATACCTGTTTATTTCTGCATTATAATGAAGATTCTGTTTCACGGATTTCCTTCCCGGACTTGTCAGTTTTTTCTGCCTTTACTTTTGGCATTATTTTCTTTCTCTTCTTTTGCAGATGAGATGCGAGGACGTATTACTGATGCGCAATCCGATGAACCACTGGCTTTTGTGCATGTGCTTATCGAAAACAGCCAGAGAGGTACCATGACCGATATCGACGGCTATTTTACCCTGGAGTTGCATAAAAACGATTCCTTGTTGAGGTTTTCATACGTGGGATATTTCACCAAACTCTATAAACCGGATACAGAAACTCCGTTTCATTTTATCGCTTTACAAAGCCGGCCGGTTGAACTTGCCGAGGTATTGGTATTTCCCGGAGAAAATCCTGCACACCGCATTGTTTTAAATGCCATGGAAAACCGCAGAAATAACAACCCTGAGCAGTTAAGTTCATTTACTTATACCAGCTATAATAAGGTTGTGGCAACTCTTGACCGCAATTTTTATCTGGACCGATGGGAAACCATGGGTGACTCTATTGCCTTACGCATGGCCAGAACCCTGGAGAAACGACATTTCTTTTTGATGGAATCGGTTACCGGCAGAAAGTT
>SKVR01000217.1 GCA_007129355.1 Bacteroidales bacterium
AATTAATGAATATTTTTGGTGCTATCCTAAAAAAAACCGTTGAAAATACCGATTAATACTTTTATATTTTTCGAATTTAGCTTCGCTGAGCTCGCCTGCGGCTCGGTTCGATATTCGAATTTCGGGGAGTAGGTCGCTGAAAAATTTTAAGTTTGCAGATTATTACTTTTATGTTTTTCGGATTTCGATATTCGAATTTCGAATTTTAATTTAATTAGTTACTAGATTATGATCTTTACCAACAGCATTAACCAATTCAACCGAGCCAAAAAAAGCATCCCCGGCGGTGTTAACAGCCCGGCAAGAGCATTCAGAAGTGTGGGAGGCAATCCCGTTTTTATTGCCAAAGCCAAAGGAGCAAAAATGTGGGATATTGATGGCAATGAATACATTGATTACATATCATCCTGGGGCCCCATGATTGTGGGACATGCCGATGAACGTGTTATCAAAGCAATTACCGATACAGCCCGGAATGGAACAAGTTATGGTGCGCCTACCGTTGCAGAGACTGAATTGGCAGAGCAGATAAAAAAAATGAAGCCTTCCATGGATATTGTGCGCATGGTAAACTCAGGCACTGAAGCATGCATGAGCGCCCTTCGTCTGGCGCGTGGATATACCGGCAGAGATAAATTCATCAAATTTGAAGGTTGTTATCACGGCCATGCCGACAGCTTTTTGATAAAAGCAGGTTCAGGAGCACTTACCCTGGGTCTGCCCGACAGTCCGGGCGTTACAAAGGGAACAGCCCAGGATACGCTTACAGCCAGGTACAACGATCTGGAAGATGTTGCCCGGCTATTTGAAAATCATGGAAATGATATAGCCGCAGTAATATTGGAGCCCGTAGTTGGAAACATGGGAGTGGTAATTCCTGATAAAGAATTTCTGGAAGGGCTAAAGGGGCTTACCCAAAAATATGGTGCCCTGCTCATATTTGATGAAGTAATGACAGGGTTTCGTCTGGAAAAAGGTGGTGCACAAGAATATTTTGGCATCATACCCGATATTACCTGCCTGGGTAAAATAATCGGCGGCGGTCTTCCTGTAGGTGCCTATGGCGGACCCAAAGAAATCATGAAAAAACTTGCCCCCGCAGGACCTATCTACCAGGCCGGTACCCTTTCCGGTAACCCGCTGGCTATGGCCGCCGGACTGGCAACCCTTAAAATCATTGACGAAACACCCGGTTTCCATAAAAACCTGGAAGAAAAATCAGCCCGTTTGGAAAAAGGTTTGCGTGAGAATCTGAAACAAACCGGACACAAAGGTGTTATAAACAGGGTTGGTTCTATGATCACATTGTTTTTCACCGAGCTGGATGCTGTTAAATCCTTTGATGATGCCAATCAGTCTGATACCGAAAAATTCAGCAGGTATTTCAGGGCCATGCTTGACCAGGGAATCTATTTGCCTCCTTCGCAGTTCGAAGCAGCTTTTATTCCGGCATGTATAAGTGACGAAGAAATTGAGAGGACGGTGGAAGCAAGCTTAAATGCAATGAAAGAAATGAAAATGGGTTGATAGGTTGAAGAGTTGAAGGGTTGAAAAGTTGATTAGTATATAAGTGACGTTTGATATATAATTTGCTCAAATAGCTTATACCGGCCTATTCCCCCTTCGAAACCCGAAGGGTTCGACGAAGTCAACGGGGTTAGGGGGATGTTATCTAATGATTAATGATTTCGGATTTCGATATTCGAATTTTAAGTTTAGCTCCGCTGAACTTGGCTTCGCTTGGGTTCGGATTTCGATATTCGTATTTTGTATTTTTAAACAAAATCTATGACAAATATATTTCTAGAAACACTACAGGGTAAAACCACCGACCGCCCCCCAGTTTGGTTTATGCGGCAGGCCGGCAGAGTATTGCCATCCTATCAGGCTTTGAAAGAACAATACACTTTCTGGCAACTGATGAAAGATCCTGAACTGGCGGCCAAGGTTACCCTTCTGCCAATTGATGACCTGGGAGTTGATGCAGCCATTTTATTTTCAGATATCCTGGTAATTCCTTACGCTATGGGTATGGGACTTGACTTCACCGATCAGGGGCCGGTTTTTGAACACCCCTTGAAAGATGTAAATGATCCATTGGAAACGTTAAATCCCGATCCCGATAAGCTGAACTACATTTACCGGGCCATTGATAAAATACTTGAAACTCCCGGAAATACTACTCCACTGGTTGGTTTCTCAGGTGCCCCGCTTACGGTCATGCTGTTTATGATACAGGGATTAGGAACACGTTCCAACTTTGCCGATGCAGAAAAGTTCTTTTTTAAAGAAAAACATCTTACCCGCAAAATGGCCGAAGCGGTTACTGAACTCACCATTGAATATGCCCTGCAACAGATAAAACATGGTATCTCAGCTTTTCAGCTTTTCGATACCCATGCCGGCAGTGTTCCTTTTACCTATTACCAGGAAGTATTTATGCCTTCTGTTAAAAAAATTGCTGATGCTGTGCGTGCCACAGGCACACCGTTTATCTTTTTCCCAAAGGGTATTGGCACAGGTATCAAAGAAATAAACCACGATATTTGCGACTTTCTGAGTGTCGACTGGCAAACATCTTTGTATACTGCCCGCGAAATGGTAGATAAGAATGTAGGATTACAAGGCAACCTCGACCCCCGTATCCTTTTCGCCGACCAGGAAACCATAAAAAAAGAGTTGTACAACTACATTCCGTTCCATAACCAGGAATCCAAATGGATCTTTAACCTGGGACACGGACTTGTGCCCGGCATTCCTGTTGAAAACGTTAAGTTTGTTGTGGATTTTGTAAAGCAGGTGCATTGGTAAGGGAGGACGGAGAATGGAGAACAGAGTCCGAAGTCGGAAGTCCGAAGTAAATTCCGGCCTACTCCCTCATTCAAACCCGAAGGGTTCGACGAAGTCAACGGGGCCGGGGGGATGTAAAAAAACATGAATATCCCCAAAATAGAAGAAAAACTATAATAGCAACATATACAGTATTCGTTCATTGAGTCCCGCTATTAACTAAAAAATCACACAGT
This sequence comes from Bacteroidales bacterium, assembly GCA_007129355.1. Classification (GTDB taxonomy): domain Bacteria; phylum Bacteroidota; class Bacteroidia; order Bacteroidales; family UBA7960; genus SKVR01. The sequence goes on from SKVR01000217.1 coordinate 3,027, forward strand.
GATTTTTAAAACTGCGTCTCTGCGCCCCTGCGAGACAAAACTCTCGTGCATTGACTTAGAACAACTAATTTCGAGTTTCGGATTTAGCTGCGCTGAGCTCGCCTACATTTGACATCAAACATTTGACATTTTACATTTGACATTACAAAAGAATGAACACCCGTCTTCTACAAAAATACAACAAACCCGGCCCTCGCTACACCAGCTATCCGCCGGCTACCTTTTTTCATGATGGAATAAATGCAGACCATTACAGAAATATGCTGGTGAAATCCAACACCCAGCATCCTGAAAATATTTCCGTTTACATCCATATACCATTTTGTAAACAGCTTTGTCATTTTTGCGGGTGCAATACCAGTTGTTATCCCAGTGCTGATTTTATTGAAGAATACATTGAAACGCTTATCAAAGAAATAGAGTCGGTTTCTGAACTGCTTGATAAATCGCGTCCGTTAACCCAGATACACTGGGGAGGCGGTACGCCCAACTCTATCGATCTGGCGCATGTGAAAAGGGTGATGGAAGTTTTACTGGACAAGTTTCAACCCGCTGCCAAAGCTGAAATTGCCATGGAGTGCAATCCGGCTTATCTTGAACCGGAACACATTGATCAACTGGCTGCCATGGGTTTTAACCGTTTGAGCCTGGGAATACAGGATTTCAATGAAGAAGTATTGAAACTGGTAAACCGCAAACCCTCGAAATATCCGGTAGAAGAACTTATAGCCCGTATGAAAGCCAACAACATGGACGGAGTGAATATTGACCTGATATATGGATTGCCCGGTCAAACACCTGCATCTTTCCGAAACACCATAGAAAAGGCTATTGCTATTTCTCCTGACAGACTGGTAACGTTCTCTTATGCACACGTGCCATGGGTAAAATCTGCCCAAAAGAAACTGGAAGAAATCGGTCTGCCATCTGTCGAAGATAAACTGGCTATGTTTGAAACGGCCTATGATCTTTTAACTCAAAAGGGTTACGAAGCCATTGGCATGGACCATTATGCCAAACCAGGTGACGAACTTTCAGTAGCGCTGAAAAATAAAAAGCTACACCGCAATTTTCAGGGGTATTGTACACAGGAAACCACCGGGCAGGTCTACGGATTTGGCGCCTCATCCATCAGTCAGCTTCAGGGCGGTTACTACCAGAATAAAAAAGATACCCGGCAATACATCGACCAGTTAAATAATAACGGTTTTGCTACCGATAAAGGTTACGAAGTTTCTAAGCAAGATATTATCAGAAGAACAGTTATCAATGAGATTATGTGTAATGGTTTTCTGGATTTTGATGAAATGGCAAAGGTCTTTAAGATTAGCACAGATGAATTAAAAATCGTTGTGGGATATAATGATGAAAAACTTCAGGACTTTATTAAGGACAATTTGCTGAAAATTGACGGCAATACCATAAAATTACTGGAAAACGGATTCCTTGTGGTGCGCAATATCGCCATGGAATTTGACCCGTTGCTAAGTCAGGGTAAAGGGCAGTATTCGAAGACGGTGTAAGCTTACATATAATTACTCCGCTAAGCAGAAATTTAATTTCCGCTTTACAACCCCACTAAGGCGATCTTAATTGAAAAACTCTGCTGAGCGGAAATTGCATTTCCGCTTCTCCACCCCAACCGGGAAGAATTTATATTAATATTGTTTTATGAGTTATTATTTATGTAAAAAAAATTGCTTTGAAAATTGCAAAATAGTATATACTTTTATGGTACACTAAAATAATATACAAATGAAAACATTATCATTAAAACTTGATGACTTTGTGTATCAGGAAACAGAAGAATTGCTTGGAAAGATTAAGAAACCAAGGAACAGATATATTAATGAAGCATTGCAATATTACAATCGAATCCAAAGAAAGGAAATCATTGAAAAACGTCTTGAAGCCGAATCAAAAATGGTGAGCGAAGAATCTATGAAGGTACTTTCTGAATTTGAGAAACTAGATGATTATGGCAGCTAGAAAATTTGAAATCTGGATTGCCAATCTTGACCCCAAATTTGGCACTGAAGCCGGTAAAACAAGACCTGTACTGGTAGTACAAACTGATTTGCTTAAC
>SKVR01000052.1 GCA_007129355.1 Bacteroidales bacterium
ATGACTGAAGTTTTATATGAAGCAGCCAAACATGATGGAACATCGGTAGTGGAAATACTTGAAAATTGTATCATCTTCAACGATAAAGCCTTTTCACCCGTAACTTCCAGAGAAAAGCGCGAAGAAAACCAACTGATTCTCAGGCATGGCGAGCCCATGATTTACGGAAAAAATCAGGATATGGGTATTATTCTCAAAGGCACTAGTCTTTATGCCGTGAAAATTGGCATTGGCGGTATTACAGAAAAGGACATACTTGTTCATGATCAGTTTAACCCGGATCCAGGTATTCACCGAATGCTCGGTCGAATGATTGGCCCCGATTATCCTGTCGCTATGGGGGTAATTCGTTCGGCAAAATCTGCCACTTACGATGATATGGTGGAAGAACAAATAGATGTGGCAAAAAAGTCATCCAATATCAAATGCGTTGATGACTTGCTTAATAGTGGCGATACCTGGGAAATTTAATCAGGATTGAAACATAAAATCTGAATAAACCGGCCCGGACAGTTTTGCCGGGTCGGTTTTTTATTACAGAATTATTCCCGGATGGAAAGAACTTTTTACACTTTTTTTCTGAATAATAAACCCGGTTTATATTCTCATTTGCTGCACTGGGCAAAGGAAAACTATTCTTCCGTAGCTTTTCTGAATTCCAATCAGGCGGCAAATGATCCTTATTCATCAGGCTATGATGCAATGCTGGCTGTAGGAGCCCAAAAGCAAATCTGTACTGATGACAATTCTCCTGCATTTTCTGAACTCAAAGATTTTTCCGACCAAAACCATGACTGGATTTTCGGCTTTCTTTCCTATGACCTTAAAAACCAGCTCGAGAATTTGAAATCAGAAAATGCCGATGGAATAGAAATGCCCCTGATGCATTTTTTTGTTCCCGAAATTGTATTTTTATTTAAAGGGGATGAAGTTAATATGGGTATACTTAGCAATAATGAATATTTTGGCAGGCATAAAGAATTGTGGGGAATAGCTTCAAAGTTTTCATTCAAATCCGGTAATTCGCAGGTGGGAAAGATACGACACCGGGTAAGCAGGAAAGAATACATCCGGAACGTTGAAAAAATCAAAAATCATATTCAGATAGGTGATATTTACGAAGCAAACTATTGTATTGAGTTTTTTAGTGAATCAGCAGAGATTGATCCTGTTGATGCCTACCTGAATTTAAATTTGCACAATCCCGCACCTTTTTCATGTTTTTACAGAATAAACGAAAAATACCTCATTTCTTCATCACCTGAACGTTTTCTTGCCCGAAGAGATAAAAAACTAATATCCCAGCCCATAAAAGGCACTATGAAGCGAGGTAAAACTGTAGAAGAAGATGAGATTCTGAAGAATAAATTATTCAAAGACCCCAAGGAGCGAAGTGAAAATGTAATGATTGTCGACCTGGTAAGGAACGACCTTTCGCGTTCTGCTGAAAGAGGTTCAGTGAAGGTTGATGAACTTTTTGGCATATATACTTATCCGCGGGTACATCAGATGATATCAACGGTAACTTCAATTCTGAAAAATGAAATACATTTTGTAGACTCAATCCGGTTTGCATTTCCCATGGGCAGCATGACCGGTGCGCCTAAAATCAGGGCAATGGAACTGATTGAAGATTACGAAGCCACACGACGTGGATTATATTCAGGTGCTGTAGGTTATATTGAACCCGGAAAGGATTTTGATTTCAATGTAATTATCCGAAGCATTCTATATAACCATACTGACAAATTTCTTAGTTTTATGGCTGGGAGTGCCATCACTATTGATTCTGAACCGGAAAGAGAATATGATGAGTGCCTGCTCAAGGCCGGTTCAATGGCGCATATTGTGGATGCAAACCTTTATTAAAAAACCATGGTTAATGATATTTATTTCATCTCAGACGGTCGCAAAACAAAGTTAGTCTGAATACTTATCTGATTTCCCGCTAACTTTTTGCTTTATGGCAAAATTCCCAAAATTCCGTGAATAACATAGACCTAAAAATGTTATATTGCTTACCTTACGGCACCAAAATCCAGCGTTGACAGTGGATTCGGATGTATAATAAAACTGAATTGAACTGAGTTTATGGCGGTGCAGGTTGAAATTACCAGGAAAGAAGTACTTAAAGTTATTAGTGAGTTCAAAAAGAACTACAATTTTGACTTTGAGAACTATGCCGAATTATCCTTTAAAAGGCGGGTTGAATACCTGCTGGTTAGCCATAATCTTTCAGGAATTGAAGAATTACTTGCAAAAACATCTGCCGATGAATCCTATTTTCGGAAATGTGTCAATGATATTACAGTTAATACCACAGAGCTTTTCAGGGATCCGGATGTTTGGCTGAACCTCCGGCATAACGTTTTCAATATCTTCAAAGACAAACCCAGGATAAATATATGGCATGCCGGTTGCTCAACCGGGGAAGAGGTTTACTCAACTCTTATAATTCTCAATGAACTGAACCTGCTGGAAAAAGTAAAAATATTCGGAACCGATATTAACACCCATATTCTGCAGAAAGCCAAAGATGGCATTTTCACTAAAAGATATAACCCTGACTATTTTAATAATTTCGACAAGGTATTAAAGGATAATTCGTCCCAAAATGGCAGCACCCCCGATATACTCTACAATAAATATTTTGAACAGGATGAAGTAACGAAATTATTCAGGGCCAGAAAATTTCTACACGATAAGGTCACATTCAGGTATCATAACCTGGTTGACGGACCTGTTTTTTGTAAGTTTGACCTGATTTTTTGCCGTAATGTAATCATATATTTTAATACGGAACTTCAGAATAAGGTTGTGTCATTATTTCATGAAAGCCTTTTTAACCAAGGAATGCTGCTGGTTGGGGTACATGAAAATATCACCTATCTGCCTGTGGGAAGTAAGTTTGAATCGCGGATCATGAAAGGGCTTTATATTAAAAAATAATAAAGGTTAAAAGCTGAAATGCCTGACAAATTGGTATTAAATTTGTTAAAAGATGAGTTCAGTTTATCCAAATATCCTATGCAAAAGTTTTTTCTATTTACCAGTGTATTCTTATTGTTGATTCTGCCGTTTCTGGTCATTGCCGACGATGAAGAGAATGTGCGTGATTTGCCTGCACGCGAACGTATATTTGTGGGAGGGTATATCGGCTTGCAAATAGGTACCATTACAGCAATTGTTATTTCGCCAACTGTTGCCTACCGTTTTACCAACCGATTTACAATGGGTGTAGGGGGGACCTATCAGTATTATCGCGACAGGGGTTGGGGTATAAGCCCTGAGTTTTCAACATCAACTAATATAATAGGAGGCAATATATTTGCCCGTTATAGCATTACAAGGCAGTTTTTTGCTCAAACTGAATTCGAGGCTCTTAATCTTGATTCGCAAATGGGCTTTAACACCGGCTCTCCTGCTGATGGTCGCTTTTGGGAGTATAATTATTTTGCCGGTGGCGGCTACAGGACACAAATAAGTCCAAGGGCCTACCTTAATCTCATAGTGCTTTACAATTTTAATTCCGAGAGTGTTGTGCATTATCAAAACCCTGTTATCCGCTTCGGGCTTGATGTAAGACTCTGACTGTTTCACATCTTTAACTTTCTCTTTTTTTGTGGTCTTACGCCTTTGTTCAAGGCCTTTTCTTTTTGTGCAGAGCCCTAAACTTTTGGGCTTTGAGCTTGTTTTGCTTAAGAATCATTAAACCGAAATAGGAAAAATATAATCAAAATAAAACAACTCAAAACTATACTTTATGAACAACGCACAATTCTTTTTTGATCGTCCGAAGAACGAACCTGCTTATGCTTACACGGAGGGAACGCCCGAAAGAATTGGCCTGGAGAAGGAGCTGGAACGGCAAAGTAATACCCAGATTGAAATTCCGCTTATTATAGGAGGAAAAGAGATAAAAACCGGTAATTTGGGTAAGGTTGTAAGTCCTCATAATCATCAGAATGTAATTGCAACGTACCATAAGGCTGGTGAAAAGGAAGTGCAGATGGCTATAGATGCTGCTCTTGATGCACATAAGCAATGGTCGGTAATGTCATGGGTAGAAAGGGTGTCAATCATTCTTAAGGCTGCCGAACTCATAAGTAAAAAGCACAGGAATCTTATCAATGCCTCCACTATGGTGGGTCAGGGGAAAAACGCTTTTCAGGCTGAAATTGATGCTGTTTGTGAAACCATTGATTTTATCCGTTTCAATGCACATTATGTTTCAGAAATTTATAATGACCAGCCACACAGCGAAATAGGAAACCTTAACCGTGTTGAATACAGGCCTCTTGAAGGATTTGTATTTGCAATAACACCTTTCAATTTTACAGCTATTGCTTCGAACCTTGCGCTGGCTCCTGCAATACTTGGAAATACGGTTGTATGGAAGCCCGCAACTACAGCTCTTTTGTCAAACTATTACCTCATGCAGATTTATAAAGAGGCAGGTATGCCTGATGGAGTTATTAATTTCATACCAGGACAGGGATCACAAATAGGAAAAATTGTTCTGAATCATAAAGATCTTGCAGGAATTCATTTCACGGGCAGCAACGGCACTTTTAACCAGTTATGGAAAGGGATTGCAAATAATCTTGAAAACTATCGTTCGTATCCTCGTATAGTTGGAGAAACCGGTGGCAAAGATTTTATTTTTGTACATCCATCTGCCCGCCTTGAAGAAGTTGCCACTGCACTTGTGCGTGGTGCTTTTGAATTCCAGGGACAAAAATGTTCTGCTGCTTCCAGAGCTTATATCCCTGAATCCATGTGGCCTGAGCTAAGAAAGAAAATTGAAAGAAACATCAGGTTGATTAAAAAGGGCGACGTTAAAGATTTCTGCAATTTTGTAAATGCAGTTATTGACAGCAAAGCTTTTAAAAGCATAACCGGATATATTGATAAAGCTAAGGAATCTCCCGATGCCGAAATTGTAGCCGGTGGCACGTATGATGATTCTGTGGGTTATTTTATTGATCCTACCGTTATTCTCACTACAAACCCTCACTTCCTTACCATGGAGGAGGAAATTTTTGGTCCGGTTCTTACCATTTATGTTTATAAAGACGATGAGTTTGAGCAAACTCTCGAACTATGCAATAACACTTCACCCTACGGTCTTACAGGATCTATTTTTTCACAGGACCGATATGCAACCGTTAAAGCTTGTCAGATTTTGCGTTATGCCGCAGGTAATTTCTATATGAATGACAAACCAACCGGTGCAGTCGTTGGGCAGCAGCCTTTCGGTGGATCTCGTCAGTCAGGTACCAATGATAAGGCTGGTAGTTATTTGAATTTGCTGCGCTGGATTTCTCCCAGAACTATAAAAGAGACTTTCCTGCCACCAACAGACTTCCGTTATCCTTTTATGCAGGAGAAAAAATGCGGATGCTGATTTTTATCTGGAATTGAATCCGCTTTCAATAAAAAGAAATGCCCCCGAAACTATTGCTTAGCTAAGTTTTCGGGGGCTTTTTCATGTTAGTTTACATGGCTTTCAGCACTCTTTCATGCATTTCAGTAATAAACCTGTAATGTGCTCTTTCCTTTCAACGATGAAATTATTGAAATCTTCTTCACTCATTTCATTGCGATCTATAATCAATGGTCTTATAGCAAAGGGAAAAGTAATAAGACTTATCATATCAACAAAAAAGTGAGATGGGTCGGTGCGGCGGATGGTTCCGGCTTTCCCTTCATCTACAATTTGCTGACTGAATATTTCTGTGCCATAAAGATTACTGATAACCTTCATTTGGGTGATCTTTTCCTGGCTCCTGTGTATAATGGCCATGAAAAATGGAACCAGCAGAGGGTTGGTTGTTAGCATGTCAATGTAAGCATCAACATATTTCCGGATTTTCTCTTCCAGACCCAAATCAGAATCAAGAATTTGAAGCAGGTCCTTTGTATTCTCTTTAACCAGATTGGTGAATATAGCATCAAAAAGATTTTCTTTGCTGCGGAAATAGTAATTCATCAAAGCCAGGTTGATACCGGCTTTGGATGCAATATCTCTAACGCTGGTGCGGTCTACTCCTTTTTCCATAAAAAGTTCTGTAGCAGCGTCAAAAATTTTTTGCTCAGTATTTTTATTTTTAGCCATAACGTGTGTTGTTATACGATTTAACTTGTGTTGGAATGATTACACAAATGTAGAAAAAATATTGATTTAAACTAGATTTTAAACAACTGCAAATAAGGAGTTTTAATCTTTATTTTGAAATATTTATTTCAGCTACTGTAAAATTTTCGGCAAAATTTGCAAAGGTCTCGTTTATGCCTGTTTTCATCGAAATTAATTACTTTTACCGTTTCCGAAATCAGATGCAGAGCCTGGTTTTTCTTTTTTCAGATTAAAATATCAATCCATGTTAAAGTTGTTTCGAGCCAACTATCCTTTAGCCCTCGCGCTGTTTAGTGGTATTTTACTATCACTGAGCTGGCCGGCACGCGGTGTACCGCTTTTAATTTTTGTTGCTTTGGTTCCCTTGCTTTTGGCAGAAGATCACATTTTCAGGAACAGGGAAAAATATAATCGTTACAGTGTATTGCTTTTTTCATGGCTTGCATTTGCGGTTTTTAACGGTCTTACTACCTGGTGGATCGTTTTTGCATCTGTGCCCGGGGTTTTAATGGCAGTTTTTCTGAACTCCTTTTTCATGTCTATCCCTTTTGCCCTGATGCATGCTGCCCGAAGAGTACTCCCGGGAAAGCAGGGTGCTTTATCAGTTTTGATCTTCTGGCTGAGTTTTGAGTTTCTTCACCTTGACTGGGACCTGAGCTGGAGCTGGCTAAACCTGGGTAATGCTTTTGCCACCCTTCCCATGTGGGTGCAATGGTATGAATATACAGGCACCCTGGGAGGTACCGCCTGGATCATTATTCTGAACCTCTGCTTTTTCTCCCTTTATAAAGCCTGGTCAACACCACTGCAGAAAATTACTGTTCAAAGAAGTTTGGATACCACCGAAGATACTGAAAAGCAACGCCATGAAATCTATCTGAAAAATTTTGAGCAGTACCAGTTGGTTAAAAAAAGAGCGATAATGGGGCTTCTTACTTTTTTCTTTTTAATTACTCCCACTGCAATCTCACTTGTTATCTGGAACCGCTATGAAATGCCCGATGATCCTGTTGAAGTAGTTGTTGTTCAGCCAGGTCGTGATCCTTATCTGCGTCCCTCCTCAGAGGCTGAGGCCCGAAAATGGGTTGATGAGATTATTGCTTTGGCAGACTCTGAGATTACTTCTCAAACCAGATTCGTAGTTTTACCCGAGGCAGCACTTCCTGTAAATCTTTGGTTGCATAACAAGCATGCTCATTATGGTTATACCACTTTAAAAAGCCATGCCATGGCTCACGACTCGCTAACATGGGTTGCTGGTGCAATGATGTACAGATTGTATGAGCCCGGAGATGAGCTTTCCAAAACAGCCAGGAAGTTTGGCAACGATGAAGATCGTTATTTTGATGCTTACAACGCAGCGCTAATGATTGACTCCGATGAGAATTCTGATAATTACTTTAAATCAAAACTAGTTCCCGGTATCGAACGAATGCCTTTTGCACGTTATCTTGGTTTGATCGGCAAGGCAGTAGAATATTTTGGTGGTACGGCAGGGAGTATGGGTGTTCAGGATTATAGAGGGGTGTTTACCGGTATTGACGGCACCAAAGTAGCTCCGGTCATCTGCTACGAATCCATATACGGTGAATATCTCAACGATTACATCAAAAGCGGAGCAGAACTGATTTTCGTTATAACCAACGATGGTTGGTGGAGAGATACCCCCGGTTATAAGCAACATAATCAATATGCCCGTCTCCGGGCCATAGAAACCCGTAGAAGTATTGCCAGGGCTGCCAAAACAGGGATCTCAGGATTTGTAGATCCAAAGGGAGAATTCTATGAGCAAACTCCATGGTGGGAGCCGGCAGTTGTAAAACACGAAATTCACAAGAATACTGAGATGACTTTTTATGTAAAAAACGGGGATTACCTGGGCAGGCTCGCCATCTTTCTCATGATACTGCTGGTTCTTTACATGATTTCGCAAAGGATCATCAGGCGTAAAACGGGTGCAGGTAAATTATAACACCCGATTATGTATTAATTCAGTTTCGGAAACTTCTCAAAAAATCCTCCTGTATTTTCTGCGGCTTCTTCAACTGTGTAGAACTTCCTACCGAGTTCACTGCTGATTTTTTCATTAGAAAACTGATAACGACTATTGGCGCTGCGGGCAGTTTCTTTGGTTATCAAGGGGTTGCTCCCGGTAACCAGGCTCCTGAGTTTTTCAAGTCTCCATGCAATTTCGCTAAGTGTTCTTCCGGCCCTGAAAAACGGGGGTTTTACTTTGGCGTGCCGTGCAAATATTTCAAAAAGCTCTTTATAGCTAATATTTTCACTGTTCAGGATGTATCTTTCATCATTAATATCACTTTCTGTAAGTACCTGCATTGCTTTTGCCACATCACGGGCATCAACAAATCCGGTGGAACCGCTGCTGTAAAACCTCAGACCGTCTTTAACAGTGGTGAATAGCCGTGCACTGGAACGGTAAGGATCGCCAGGGCCAATGATTACAGAAGGATTGACTATTACAACCTTCAGCCCTTCTTCCGAGCCACGCCAGACTTCCCTCTCAGCGCCAAATTTACTTATGGAGTAGTAGGAGTTTTTTCTTGAAGTTTTCCAGATGAGAGATTCATCAACCCAGGTGCCCCTGTCAGGGCGGCCTAAGGCGGAAATACTGCTGCAATGACACAACTTCTCCACGTTTTCCATCAAACAGGCATTAACCAGATTGGCAGTTCCGTCAATATTGATCTTCAGCATTTTGGGCCTTTCCGATGGAACAAAAGATACTACCGCTGCACAATGATATACATGCTTTACTCCCTGCAATGCATCGCGCAAGCTAAAAATATCGGAAAGGTCCCCGTCAACCCATTCTATAAGTTTAAACTGATCCTGGTATCTTTCGGGATTATACCATTCAAAAATTTTTTCAGCTATATCAATACGGCTTCCCTTGCGTTTAAGAGCACGAACTTTTTTGCCTTCAATAGTGAGTTCGTATAATAGATGTGAGCCAACCAGCCCTGTTCCTCCTGTTAATAGTATCATAACACAAACCTAATGATTTTTTGGCAGTTTTGTTTCTCAAATAAACCTGAAAATGTGCAGTTTTTTGACTCATAGTATGTAATTTTGCACGTTTGGGCTTTTTATCATTAACCATGGCAGGTTGTTTTTTTTTGAACCATTTTTAAAAATCCTCCCTCCCGGAGTTTAGTTTAGAAGGAATCTAACTGACTGTCTTGAAATCCTTTTTATAATTTAATATACAAACAGAGAAAAATGAACTTTGTTGAAGAATTGAAATGGCGTGGCATGATCCACGATATAATGCCGGGTACCGAAGAGCAATTAAAAAAAGAAGTTACTGCAGCCTATGTAGGAATAGACCCTACAGCCGACTCGCTCCATATCGGTCACCTTGTGAGTGTAATGATGTTGAAACATTTTCAGGTAGCCGGTCATAAGCCTATAGTCCTTGTGGGCGGGGCAACCGGAATGATTGGGGATCCTTCCATGAAATCATCGGAACGCAATCTGCTGGATGAAGAAACCCTTAGCCACAACCAGGAATCTATCAAGCAACAGCTTAAACATTTCCTTGATTTTGAGAGTGATGAACCCAACAGGGCAGAGATGGTCAATAACTACGACTGGATGAAGGATTATACTTTCCTGGATTTTATTCGTGATGTGGGCAAGCATCTTACCGTAAATTATATGATGGCAAAAGATTCGGTAAAGAAACGCCTGAGTGGCGAATCACGCGAAGGTTTGTCATTCACTGAGTTTACCTATCAGCTTGTGCAGGGTTATGACTTCCTGCATCTCTACCAGCAAAAGAATTGTAAACTCCAGATGGGCGGTTCCGACCAGTGGGGAAATATAACCACCGGTACCGAACTCATCAGAAGAAAAACCGGTGGCGAAGCCTTTGCACTCACTTGTCCGCTTATTACCAAAGCCGATGGCGGCAAATTTGGAAAAACGGAAAAAGGAAATATCTGGCTTGACCCGAACTATACATCTCCCTATCAGTTTTACCAGTTCTGGCTTAACTGCTCTGATGAAGATTCTGAAAGATACATCAAAATTTTTACCCTGTTCTCAAAAAGCGAAGTTGACGCTTTGATCGGGGAGCATAAACAGCAACCCCACTTGCGTTTGCTTCAAAAAACCCTGGCAAAGGATATCACCATAAGGGTTCACGGGGAGGAGCAATACAATACTGCCCTGGAAGCTACTGAAATACTTTTTGGTAAAGGTACCACGGAAACTTTGCAGAAACTTCCGGAAAACGTTTTACTGGATGTTTTTGATGGCGTTCCTATGTTTGATGTCCCTGAGAGTGAAATTGAAACAGGCATCCCGGTTATTGATTTCCTTGGAGGAAACACACAGATACTTGCATCGAAGGGTGAAGCCCGAAGAGCCTTGAAGGAGGGCAGTATAAGTATCAATAAAAATAAGGTGAATGACCAGTTTGTGGTAAACAGATCTGCTCTGCTGAATGATAAATACATATTGGCTCAAAAAGGCAAAAAGAATTTCTATCTTGTGAAAGTGATCTGATGAGGACGGAAAACCTGATAATTTCAACAAAAAACTTTTCATCATGACAGCCATCAAAAAAGTTTTGGATTTTAAAAGAATGCTATGGATTCTTGTGTTTGTAATATTGGGTTGTACCCCCCGTCCCGTTTCATTGTTTCCCGAAGGCAATGATATTTTTGGTCTTGCTACATTCATCGAGTTGCAGGGAGATGAAACGGAAGTGATACTTGCCGATTATTTTCATTCCGAATCAGTAGGTAAGATAGATTCCGTAACTGCACATCCTTCTCTTCGGGCAAGAATTTCAAATGATGGCAGCAAACTTTATCTTAGCCCCAGAAGCTTGAATATACCACATTATACCGAAGTGCGTGTGTGGCTCGATGGTAAACCTTACAGCCTGATTACCTCCAAATCTTTGCGGCAGGAACATACATTTTCCTTTGATCCTGATGGGAATAGGTACCGTAATGTTGCCATAAGAGGCGAAATGACTGACTGGGTTCCTGAGCCCATGACCCTTGTGGATGGCAACTGGCAGGTTACACTCAGTCTGAATCCCGGACGTTATCAGTACCTTATGGTTGCCAACGGGCAGGACATGCTTGATCCGGCCAATCCCGCGATTGTTTCCAACAATGCAGGCGGCTACAACTCACTTATAGAAATCGGCAATCTTGATCGCAGCTTACTTCCGCGAATTTATGGCACAGGTTACAAAGGGAATGATATAAATCTGCAACTGGTAAATGATGTTGACAAGGTAATTGTATTGTGGGAAAATTTCCGTATCCCCGAAGAAAACCTTATCAGGCACGGGCAACATATGCATCTCTATATTCCTGGCGATGCCTTTGATAAGGAAAGAAGTTTCATCAGAGTGCTGGCCTATAACAGGCATGGAGTAGCCAATGATCTGCTCATTCCTTTGCAAAAAGGACTCCCGGTTACCAGTCCTGAAGAACTTACCCGCGAGGACAGAGAAGCGACTATAATGTACTTCCTTATGGTTGACCGGTTTTTTAACGGCAACCCCGACAGGGATGACCCGGTAGATGACCCCGAAGTGGCTGACCGGGCAAACTACCATGGGGGCGATCTGGACGGAGTTTTGCAAAAAATCAGAGAAGGTTATTTTACCGATCTGGGAGTAAATGCAGTATGGTTTTCGCCCATCACACAGAATCCGCTGGAAGCTTATATCGAGTTTCCCGAACCCAAAAGAAAATACACCGGTTATCATGGTTACTGGCCCATTACTCTTACTACCATCGATCATCGCTTTGGTGATGATGAAGTGCTGGAGCAACTGGTAAAAAGTGCACATGAAAAAGAAATCAGTGTGCTGCTGGATTTTGTTTCCAACCATGTACACAAAAACAATCCGCTGATCATTGAAAACCCAGACTGGAAAACCACACTTGACCTTCCCGATGGCCGTCAGAACATCAGGATATGGGATGAACACAGACTTACCACCTGGTTTGATGACTTTTTACCCAGTCTTGACTTTTCAAAACCCGAGGTAATTGAAACTATGGTTGACAGTGCCTTCTATTGGATTGACCGCTTCAATCTTGATGGTTTCCGGCACGATGCCACCAAGCACGTACCTTTTGAATTCTGGCGTGCGCTTACCCAAAAGCTTAAGGAAGAAAAAATGTACCCCGAAAATAAGCGCCTGTTCCAGATTGGAGAAACTTTCGGGAGCCATGACCTTATCAGTGGTTATATAGGATCAGGTTTGCTGGATGGAAAATTTGATTTCAACCTTTACTGGGATGCCCGTGCAGTTTTTGCACTTGATGAAGAGTCTTTTGAGCGCCTTGATTATTCTTTGTACCAGAGTTTCAGTTATTACGGATTTCAAAATCTCATGGGTAATATTACAGGAAATCATGATATGCCCAGGTTTATTTCCTATGCCGGTGGTGATCTTAGTTTTGAAGAAGATGACACAGAATCCGGTTGGGAAAGAACTATCGGGGTTGGTGATCCTGTTGGGTACGATAAGCTTTCTTCGCTTACGGCGTTCATTATGACCATTCCAGGAATTCCGGTAATTTATTATGGCGATGAAATAGGAATTCCAGGTGCCAACGACCCCGACAGCCGCAGACCCATGATTTTTGAAGGGCTTACCGAAAACCAGCAAAAGGTTAAAGAAAATCTCAAAAAACTAACCAGGCTCAGAAGTTCAAATATGGCCTTTGTATACGGCGACTTCAATACGCTTAAAGTAACCCATGATATTTATGCTTATTCCCGCTTTTATTTTGGCAACAGGGCCATTGTGGTTTTCAATAAAAGCTGGGAGCCGAAAACCCTAACCGTTGATTTACTGCCTAACTTTATGCATGTGAATTATACTCCGCATTTTGGCTCTGATTTTTATACGGAAGGAGACAAACTTGAGATTGTTCTGGCTCCCAACAGCTTTGAAGTTCTTACTTATTAAACCTTTTCAATCCTCGACTATGACTACAAAAAAACCAAGAAAAAACGTTGCCCTGGTTGCGCATGATAACCGCAAAAAGCAACTTGTAGAATGGGCATGCTGGAACCGTGAGATATTATCACGTCATAACCTGATTTGTACTGGCACCACAGGAAAACTTCTGGAAGAAACACTAAAATCAAATTGTGTAAAAGAAGAAGATGACTTGGAATTTGATATTACCAAGCTTAAATCGGGTCCGCTGGGTGGCGATCAGCAATTAGGTTCCTTAATTGTGGAAGGTAAAATCGATATGATGGTATTTTTTTGGGACCCCATGCAACAACAGGCGCATGATGTGGATGTGAAAGCATTGCTTCGTATAACTGTGCTTTACAATATTCCCACTGCATCTAACAGAGCTACTGCAGATTTTCTCATATCATCCGACTTTTTTGATGGAGTATATACACCCAACCCCATGGATGTGGAAGATTATCTCAACAGAAAAATTGACATGAAATAAATATGGTATAACCAAAAATCGGAAAAATGGAAAAAAGGAATTTAAAATTATCTGGTAAAATTTTGTTTTTGCTTGCAATGGTAAGCTTGCTGTCAGTCTCATGCCAGATGCAGCAACCTGCTGATAGCACCATCGAGCAACTGGTTAGCACCGTTTCGCATCCTGAGTGGAGCAAAAATGCAGTATTGTATGAGGTGAATGTAAGACAATTTACCCCTGAAGGCACATTTAACGCATTTGCTGAACATTTGCCCCGCCTGAAGGAAATGGGGGTTAATATTTTATGGTTTATGCCCGTTACACCTATCGGTGAAGTAGAAAGAAAAGGCACCCTGGGCAGCTATTATTCTGTGCAGGATTATACAGGCATCAACCCTGAATTTGGCACCAGGGAAGATTTTACCATTCTCGTAAACCAGATTCACGAAATGGGTATGTATGTTATTATCGATTGGGTTGCCAACCACACTGCATGGGATCATGCATGGACACAAACCAATCCGGATTTTTATTATACCGATGCCGATGGAAGTTTCACTCCACCGCACGATACCGACTGGTCTGATGTAATTCAACTGGATTACCAGAACCATGATCTCTGGGATGCCATGATATCAGAAATGCGTTATTGGGTTGAAGAGGTAAATATTGATGGTTTTCGATGTGATGTGGCATACCTGGTGCCGACTGAGTTCTGGAACCGTGCACGCCTGGAACTGGAAGGTGTTAAACCTGTTTTTATGCTTGCTGAAGCTGATCATCCCGAACTTAATGAACATGCGTTTAATGCCGGTTACTCCTGGACTTCCCACCACACCATGAATCGCATCGCACAAGGGGAAGATGACGTGAGTGCTCTGGATAAATATTTCTTCGAAGAAAACCAGGGCAATTATCCTCTGGGTACTTATAAAATCAACTTCATTTCTAACCATGATGAAAACTCATGGGCCGGAACAGTCTTCGACAGGCTGGGTGATGCCATGCAAACTTTTGCCGTCCTTTCCAATACCGTAGAAGGAATGTTCCTCTTGTACAATGGTCAGGAGGCAGGGCTTGATAAGATGCTCGAGTTTTTCGAAAAAGATGAGATTGACTGGAATGATTTAAAGTATCAGGATTTTTATACAAAACTTTTCGAACTTAAAGCCAGCAACAGGGCTCTCTGGAATGGTCTTGCAGGTGGGAAAATGGAGCGTGTTAACACCAATGATGATGAAAGCATTTTTGCCTTTACAAGAGAGAAAGATGAAGACAAGGTATTTGTTGTTCTTAACATCTCAGCAAAACCCAAAGTAGTTAAATTCTCCGGAGAAAACTTTGCCGGTAACTACACCGAACTTTTTTCGGCACAGGAAAAGACCATTACAACCGACGTTATGCTGGAAATGGAACCCTGGGCATACAAAGTTTACTATAAATAAAACTTTAAAACCGACTCATAACAAAAAAGGCTACTGAAATGGAGCCTTTTTTGTATGGATTTCAAATTATTTGTTGTAACAACTTCTTGTAAAATTCTCAGTAAAATCGAGGGTTTTGTCTCTGGCTTCGATAAAGCCCATATGTCCTGTATTGCGCAAAATCAATGAATAAGCTGTTTCTGTTAGCGCCATCTGAACCCAGATATTTTCGAAAGGTACGCGGTTGTCTTTCTGACCGGCAATAAACATAACCGGGAAAGGTGCATTGATTAGAACATCAAGGGTGCTGGTGCGGTTTCTCATTCCCTGTTGGGCAGCAATTATGGCCTGTGGGTTCATTGTGGAGGCTTGGTCTATGAGTACCTGTATTTCACTTTTGTAAATTTCACGGGTTTCCGGGGCAAAAAGGTCGGGAATAAAATTCAGCAAAAATCGGCTATGATTATTCCTGATTGCATCAATGGCTCTCTCCCTGGTCTCTTTGTTTTCGTCACTATCGGCAAGTGATGTGCTGTGAAACAGCCCCATGCCTTTTAGCAGTGAAGAATATTTTCTGGCAAAAGCCAGACTAACGTAACCTCCCATAGAATGACCAACTATTACTGCTGAGGAAATACCCAGGTGATCTGTTACAGCCTTAACAGAGTCAGCCATTAACTCCATCGAATGTATTTCATTAATGATACTGCTCTTTCCATGCCCGGGCAGGTCAATCAATACAACCCTGAAATTCTTTGCCAGTTTTTCCTTGAAGTCATACCATATTTTTAATGATTCAGTAAAGCCATGCAAAAGTACCAGTACTTCGCCACTACCGTATTCCTCAAAGTATATTGAGCTATTTTTAAAATCTACCTGCATTATAGTTCTTTTAACGACATTATAAGTTCAATGAAGATGAAAACTTAAGATTAAAGATAAGGTTTTTTTGGTTGCCAAAGAAAAAAAATGTGCTTTTGTGTATTTTTTATAACTTTACACATGCAGGTTTTGTAGTTTAGTCTTGAAAATTAATTAAAAAAATTTCATTGTTTTTTGGCAAGAACGATTATTTACAATCTCTGGTTGGAGTAAAGAACCTTTTGGCAGAAGTTAGAGCTAAGAATAACCTAAATGCACGGGTTTAAAAAATAAGCACCATATAATATTGATAAAAAACCATAATTCATGAACCCCAATAAAAGCCTGATTTTTATTATTGATGATGATGTATCAAGTTTAAAATTATTATCCCGTGTTCTTGAATCTGCCGGATATATCGTTGAAGGTTCAACATCAGGTGAAGATGCTTTGATAAACGTGCAGCAAAAAACTCCAGATCTTATTTTGCTTGATATTCTTATGCCGGGGATGGATGGCTATGAAACATGTACCCAGCTTAAGCGAAGCAAAGGCCTTGAAGGTGTTCCGGTTATATTTATTACGGCGGCGAATGATACCAGTGAAATGGTAAAGGGTTTTGATGCCGGCGCAGTTGATTTTATTTCCAAGCCTATAAATAAAGCTGAAATTCTGGCTCGTGTGAGCACGCATCTTGAACTAAAGCATTCAAAAGATCACATTGCCAATGTAAATAAGGGTCTTTTGCTTGAAATTGAAAACCGAAGGCAGGCAGAAGAAAAGTTTAAAGCCCTATCAGAAACAGCCTTTGAAGCAGTAGTTTTTTTAAAGGATAGTGTTATCATTGAAGCCAATAAAGCTGCCCGTGAACTTTTTGGTTTGAATGAAAACAAGGCAAACCTCCCTTTGATAGCAGCTTTCCTGGATTCAGATGGAGAACGACTTCTGCATAAAATTAGCAAAAGAACTGAACACGGACCCTGGGAAATTGTATTTACCAGAAATGATGGTTCATCATTTTTCGGACAAGTCCAGCATCAACCCATTCAATATAAAGGTGAAATGATTAATGTGCTGGCTGTAAGAGATATTACCAGACAAAAGGAGCTTGATCGGGAAATTCTTAATGCTATTCTGGAAACGCAGGAAAACGAAAGAAAAAGGTTCTCCAGAGACCTCCATGATGGGTTGGGGGCAATTCTTTCAACTTTAAAAATTTATGCAGGTCTTCTACAAAAAGAGAGTAGAACCGCAGAAGAAAAAAAGGATTTGCTTGAAGAAATGAAGTCCGCCATTAATCAGGCTGTCGAATCAACCCGCACAATTGCTAATAACCTGATGCCTAGTTTACTTATAGATCATGGCCTCATAAAAGCACTCAAATCTTTTGGCGATGCACTAAGCAAGACCGGAAGTATCTCCTTTGAATTCAATTACCCTGATGATTTGAAAATACCGGATAAAAATATAGAGACACATTTATACCGCATCATACTTGAACTTATAAATAACACCCTTAAATATGCAGATGCCGGCAACATTTATATTGCCATTTCTGTTAAAGGCAAATCTTTGATAGTAGAGTATAAAGATGATGGCAAAGGTTTTGATTTTAAAAAAGCCTATGAAAAAAAGGGAGGAGGACAGGGTTTGAAAAATATCTTCAGCCGGATAAATTTTTTAAATGGTAAAGGAAACTACAACGTTGACAAAAAAGGTTTTCTTCATTTTTACATGGAAATACCTCTTTGAAAAGTTGAAAATTTAGCTTTAGCATATATTTTTATCGTTACATTTGCAATTGAGATAAATATTTAGCTTTTGTAAGTAAATAAATAAAATCGGTCATGAACAGTAAGAAGCTCAAAATAATGATCGTTGAGGATCAGCATATTTTCAGAAAGGGACTAATATTGTTATTAAAGGAAATTCCGGGTGTTGAAATATTCGGTGAGGCTTCCAACGGTCAGGAGTTTCTGGATATGATTAAGGATGAAAGACCTGATATCGTTTTTATGGATATTCAGATGCCTGTAATGAACGGAATCGAAGCTACCAAAAAAGCTATTGAAGAGTATCCGGGGCTAAAAATAGTTGCCATTAGTATGTTTGGCGAAGAAGAATACCTGGTAAGTATGCTGGAAGCAGGCATAAAAGGTTTTCTGCTTAAAACGGTAGAAGAATACGAGCTTCATAAAGCTATTGAGCTGGTTTCTGACAATAAAAATTATTTCTCTGATGAGCTATTACCAGTACTCACAAATTCCCTGGTTAACAGAAAATCCAGAACATCCGGGCAGGAGCCCGAACTCAGGGAAGAACTCACTAAAAGGGAAATGGAAGTACTCAATCTGATTTGCAAGGGATTTACCATCAAAGAAATCGCTGAACAGTTGTTTATCAGCCAACGAACCGTTGATGGACACAAGGCCAATCTTTTCCGCAAAACAGGTGTAGACAGTAGCGTAAAGCTGGTTACTTTCGCTATCAGGAACAACCTTTTCAAAGTATAACTCTTACAATTACTGTGGTTTCTGTCAGCAATCTTTGATAAGCTCGCAGCTTACTTCATTCTTACTTTCATTGCCGTTTTCAAAATCATCGAAGTTTTTAATAGTGGTTTCCTTGATCTGGTTTAAGCTTTCCTGGGTAAAAAATCCCTGGTGTGCTGTAATCAATACATTCGGAAAGATCATTAACCTGGATATTTGATCGTCTCTGATGATTTTTTCAGAAAGGTCTCTGAAAAATAATTTTTCTTCTTCTTCGTAAACATCAATGGCAAGGGAACCCAGATGCTCCGATTTTAACGCATCAATTACTGATAAGGTGTCTACAAGTTTACCCCTGCTTGTATTAATGAGCATGGCTCCTTTTTTCATTTTCCCCAGGTTTTTTTCATTTATGATATGATGCGTTTCGGGTGTTAGAGGACAATGCAAACTTATTATATCACTTTCATGCAATACCTCATCCATGTCTTTATAATCAACGTCCAGTTTTTTCATTGCATCCGACGGATATTTGTCGTAAGCAACTATTTTGGCTCCCATTCCGGAAAGTATTCTGCAGAAGGCTTGCCCGATTTGGCCCGTTCCGATAATTCCGATGGTTTTACCATGAATGGTAAATCCGGTGAGATTTACCAGTGAGAAGTTGCTGTCGCGCACCCGGTTATAAGCTTTATGAGTTTTTCGGGCAAGTGTCATCATCAGTGCAAGAGCATGTTCTGCAACGGCCTCGGGCGAATAAGCGGGTACACGCAAAACCCGGACATTGTAATTATTGGCTGCTTTAAGATCTACGTTATTGAAACCTGCACATCGCAAGGCAATAAGCTTAACACCATTTTCTGAAATACCTCTTATGACATCTTCTTCAAGTTTGTCGTTGACAAATACACAAACTCCATCATAGCCATTTGTGAGATTTATAGTCTGGGCCCGAAGGCGTGTTTCAAAAAATTCGAAATCGTGTTTATCTGATGCGTTCTCAAAAAGTTTACGATCATAAACCTGGGTTGAAAAAAATGCTATTTTGCTCATTATTATTGACTTTTGTTAGATTCATTAATAATTCTGTCTTTTTTCTGAAAAAAGATCACATAGTTCAAACAACTTTAAGCAAATAAAGGTTTAAGTAAATAGTGGGTAAAAAAGTTATCAGAGAAAATTAATACTAACATTTTATGGACGTATGATGTTGTTTCCGTTTACTCGGAAGTTCCAATAATTTTATTGTAAATTGGTTAAGTAGTCAAAAAAAATCACTATATATATGTTTACTAAGTTAGAAAGAACTAAATATTTGCCGGGGGATAAGCCCATTTTGGCCTGGGATGGAAATTGCGGATTCTGCCATTACTGGGTGCTTCGATGGAAAAAGTTTTCAGGAGATAAGGTAATTTACGAACCCTATATAAAGGTTGCGCATAAGTTTCCTGATATTGATCTTCGTCATTTTAGGCAGGCAGTAAGATTAATTGATGTGGACGGAAGGATTTATACCGGTCCGGCTGCAGCTTTCCGGTCTTTCCGTTATGGTAAAAGATACCGTTGGCTAATGCCTCTGTATGAGAAATGTAAAATAGCAGAGTTTATCGCTGACCATACTTACAGGATTATTTCGAAAAACAGACCATTCATGTACAAACTGGCTGTGGCCATGTGGGGAAGGAACCCTGTCAATCAAAAGCCATACTGGCTCATATATTTGGGTTCTTTGTTACTTATTTTTGCTGGCTTTTCTTTTATGACTTGAATTTATTATGAGGTTTTAATTCAATCTTTATATTGTTGAGCAGAATGTTTTTTGTGGCCATATTTAAGGAAAAGCCGAAAAATACTTTTTCATATATTGTTATGTCATTATTACTTTTAAACAAATTAAAAACAGAAACAAATGAAAGCAAACATGGGAACTGCGGATAAAATTATCCGTGTTTTGATTGCCGTAGTAATTGGTGTGCTTATTTATACAAATGTGTTAAGTGGCACTTTGGCAATTGTATTGGGAGTATTGGGTATTGTATTTTTGCTTACGAGCCTGGTAAGTTTTTGCCCACTTTATACCCTGGTTGGAATTAAGACCTGCAAAACGAAGTAACAACCGGGGGTCTAATCTATATCTCCCGGATCATTTTTGTACCAACCTGCGTATTTGATATAGTTGTTTGAAATTCTGTCCAGCAAACGGCTGGTCAGTTCCTGATTTGTGCTTTTAATTTTCTTTGCGGGTATTCCTGCATATACACTTCCGGGTTCAATTATTGTATTTTCCAGCACAACAGAGCCGGCAGCGATGATACTGTTGCTGCCAACTACAGCATTATCCATAATAATGGCATTCATCCCCACAAGCACATTATTATCAATGGTGCATCCATGAACTATGGCGTTATGGGCAATGGATACGTTGTTTCCAATGGTCGTGGGAGCTGTTTCATAAGTGCAATGAATAATCGCTCCATCCTGTATATTAACTTTATTGCCAATACGGATATAATGCACATCGCCTCTTACCACTGCATTGAACCATACACTGCATTGATCGCCCATTACTACATCGCCGATAACCGTGGCGTTTTCTGCCAGGTAACAGTCTTTTCCAAACTTTGGAGTAAAACCTTTTATTGTCTTTATTAAAGCCATATCAATTTAATGAAAACGCATTTTAAATTAAAGCCCCAGTAAAAGCTCTTCAGGCTTTTTCCCTGGCGAGAGCATAGAAGCAGGATTTTCCAGAAACTCTTTGATTGCTACCAGGAATCCTACTGATTCTTTTCCATCAATAATACGGTGATCGTAGGAAAGTGCCAAATACATAATGGGTCTGATTTCAACTTTTCCGTTTATAGCAACAGGGCGTTCAACAATATTATGCATGCCCAGTATGGCGCTTTGGGGCGGATTAATTATGGGTGTAGATAGCATGGAGCCAAATACCCCTCCATTGGTAATGGAAAAAGTACCTCCTGTAAGTTCTTCAATGGTAATTTTATTTTCGCGGGCTTTATTAGCAAGTTCTCCAATCACTTTCTCAATTTCGGCCAGCGATTTCTTTTGCGCATCACGGATTACGGGTACCATTAAACCTTTGGGTGTGCTAACGGCAATTCCGATATCAGCATAATCAGGCATAATAATATGTCCATCGTCAATTTGACCGTTAACCTGGGGATAGTTCGGTATAGCCGATGTTACAGCTTTTACAAAGAAGGACATGAAACCCGGTTTGACACCATATTTTTTCTCAAACTTGTCTTTATACTTATTGCGGATATTAATAATGGCCGACATGTCAACCTCGTTGAAGGTTGTAAGCATGGCAGTTTCATTCTTAACGGCAACAAGGCGTTCGGCAATTTTCCGACGCAAAGTGGTCATTTTTATTTTTTTAATCTCCCTGCTTCCTTCCCATGAAGCAATAGTTGCATTACTTTCGGTGGCTGAGCTTTTCTCTTTTCCAACCTGGCTTGCTATGGCCTGTAAAATATCTTTGCGGGTAATCCTTTTATGGTTGGGGTTTTGAATAATCTTCTCTGCATCAACATCCAGCTCATCAAGCAATTTTTTCGCCTGTGGGCTTAGGGTGAATTCTTCAGCTGGAACTGTCTTGCCTGCTTGGTTTTCTTTGAGTTCAGGTTCAGGCTTTTTATCTTCAACTTTTTCTTCAGAACTTGTTCTTTCTTTTTTTTCATCTTCTTGTTCCTGTTTCGGAGATTCTTTAGCTTCTGCCTTTTTCTCCCTTTTTACAGAATTGTCTATTTGGCCGATTACCTTGCCGGGTTCAATGGTTGTTCCTTCTTCAATTATAATCTTTATTACACCATCATCGTCAGCGTTTATGGTTAAGGTTGCTTTGTCGGAGTCTATTTCGGCAATTTCCTGATCTTTTTCTACATAATCTCCATCTTCAACCAGCCACTTGGCCAATTCAACCTGTGTTATGGATTCTCCTGCTTCCGGAACTCTGATATCAATCATTTTTGTTAGGTTAATGAGTTAATGAGTTAATGGGTTATTGGGTTAATGAGTTATTGGGTTATTAAGTTAAATAAATATTAGATATCTTAATACTGAATAACTAAATCGTATTGAATTGATCCAGGTGGCTGATGCAAAGTTGTTTGCATTCGCGGCAAACATTCTCACAGTTGCAGTCTTCAAAAGCTTTTTCAATGATCTTGTTTTGCTGTATGGTGTGAAACTTGCTCGAGCCACTTGCCGGGCTTCCGCTGGGTGGCCTGGCGATAACACCAGGATTGATAAATCCAAGAAAATCATTGATAAAGTACCAGGCTCCCATATTTTTAGGCTCTTCCTGCACCCAAAGCCACCGTTTGGCATTGGTATATTTTTCCTTCAGAGTCTTTAATTCTTTTTCAGGAACCGGGTATAATTGTTCAAGCCTTACGATGGCAGTATTATGATGATTTTCTTTTTGTTTTTGTTCTTCCAGTTCGTAGTAAACTTTGCCAGAGCAAATCACAACACGTTCAATTTTTTCGGGATCAGCATTTTCATCATCAATCAATGGCATGAAATTGCCACTGGCCAGTTCATCAAGAGAAGAAACGCATTTGGGGTGGCGAAGCAGACTTTTTGGGGTGAGAATCACCAGCGGCTTTCTGTAATTCCTTTTCATTTGCCTTCTCAGAATGTGATAGAAGTTAGCCGGAGTAGTGCAGTTGGCAACCTGCATATTGTTTTCGGCACATAAAGCAAGGAATCTTTCCATACGGGCACTGGAGTGCTCCGGGCCTTGTCCTTCAAACCCATGAGGCAAAAGCATTACCAGACCGTTCATTACCCTCCATTTTTCTTCACCACTGCTGATAAACTGATCGATGATAATTTGCGCCCCGTTAATAAAGTCACCAAACTGGGCCTCCCAAATTACCATGCTTTTGGGGTTGGCCATAGCATATCCGTATTCAAAGCCCAAAACACCATATTCAGATAGCAGAGAGTTGTAAATATCAAAAGGGGCCTGGTTTTCTGAAATATGATTCAAAAGCGAATATCCTTCGGCAGTGTCTTCTGTAATCAGGACAGCATGACGGTGCGAAAATGTACCCCTCGCTATATCCTGACCCGTAAATCTTACACGAATACCCTCATGCACCAGGCTGGCATAAGCAAGTAGCTCTCCCATGGCCCAGTCGAGCTTTATTCCGTTTTCAATCATTTTTCTTCTCTCTTCCATCAGGCGGATGGATTTTCTGAAAAAGGATTTATCATCGGGTAATTCTGTTATTTTCTTTCCCAGAAAACGAAGTGTTTCCAAATCTACTCTCGTATCAGCATCGTTATGAATATGAAGGGCATCGGGCCTGGGAAATCCTTTCCAGGTGTTTGCCAAAAAAGGATCAATATTCCCTTTTTCAATTTTCTTTGATTCTTCCAGTTCTTTGTCAAGAATTTCATTGAAAGTGTCGCGGAGACCTCTTGCGTAATCGTTGCTGATGATACCTTCTTTTATGAGCTTTTCAATGTAAATGGTTGCTGGATCAGGGTGTTTTTCAATGATTTTGTAAAGCAATGGCTGAGTAAAGCGGGGTTCATCGCTTTCGTTATGTCCGTATTTCCTGTAACAGAGCAAATCAATAAACACATCACGCTGAAACTTTTGCCGGAATTGCATGGCCAGCTTTATGGTATAAACAACAGCTTCAACATCGTCACCATTAACATGAAAAACAGGTGATTGAATGGTTTTGGCCACATCAGTGCAATAGGTACTGCTTCTTGCATCAAGATAATTGGTTGTAAAGCCCAATTGATTATTGATAACAAGGTGAATGGTGCCGCCGGTTTTGTATGCAGGAAGTTGCGACATCTGTATAACCTCATAAACAATTCCCTGCCCGGCAATAGATGCATCACCATGAATCAGTATCGGGGCAATCTGCGAATAGTCACCTTCATATTTCTGGTCGGCTTTTGCTCTTGCTATTCCTTCAACTACAGGATTTACTGCTTCCAGGTGACTTGGGTTGGGTGCGATATTTACATTGATGGTTTTTCCTTTTGAAGTTTCTGTTTCAAGGGTACATCCAAGATGATATTTAACATCACCCAGCAAGGTTTCATCCTCATAGGCCATACCTTCAAATTCGCTGAAGATCTTCCGGTAGGGTTTGTGAAGAATATTGCCCAGCACATTAAGCCTACCCCTGTGTGCCATACCGATAATAAACTCTTTTATACCAGATTCGGCTCCCAGTTCAATTACAGCATCAAGTGCAGGAATGAGAGTTTCTCCGCCTTCTAGAGAAAACCGTTTCTGACCAGGAAACCGCTTCCTGATAAAATGCTCAAAGCCAACGGCTTCGGTAAGCTTTTTGAGGACTTGTTTTTTGGTATTAGCTTCAAAATCAGGAGTATTTCTGCAGCTTTCCATTTTGTTTTTGAGCCAATCAACAATTTCGGGTATACGAATAAACATATATTCGGCTCCCACACTTTGGCAATAGGTGGCCTGCATATGTTCAATGATTTTTTTCAGACTTGTCTTGCCTATGCCTATTTCGCTTCCGGCCTGAAATTCATGCTGAAGGTCATCATCACTTAAACCGAAGTTCTGATAATCAAGAGTAGGAGAGTATTGACGACGGGTTCTTACAGGATTGGTTTTGGTAAAAAGATGACCTCTCTGGCGGTATGCATTAATGAGATCTATAACTTTAAATTCATTTCGAAAAACCCGGCTCGCTTTTTCTGATAAATGACCCGAGTCGGGGTAATGGGTCTGAGAGAATTCAAAACCTCGAAAGAAATTCTGCCAGTCGGCACTAACGTTGTCAGGATCGGAAAGATATTGTTGATAAAGAGATTCTATGGCTTGGGGGTCTGCATTACCCAGATATGTGAATTTTTCCATAAGTGTTGTTTTCAAAGGCTTAAGGGTGTAATGCAAATTTAATATTATTTGTTTGATCAGAAAGTTGTTTTTCAATGTTTAACCCGATAATCCGGAATTTGTTCCGAAAAATATCTTTACTGGTTAAAAGATATTACTGGTTATTCTGGCTCTATTAATAGATTGGGAAAAAAGATAAAAAATCAAATATTTAAATGCCTTTAATGAAAATGTAGAAATTTAAACAATGTCGATCAGGAAATACATTAATCAGACAAAGGAATGAATGGATTAAACATAAAAATATATTGATGAGTATTGGTTATGTAATGGCCAAAAATATGTATGCTGCCACGGCAATGATCTGGCAGGGGGACATCTCTGATCTCACGGTAATGGTAAGTCAGGATATGTCTTTGGAAAATTATTGAAACCGGCCAGAAACTATGGATTGGTTGGCAGATTGACGAACCGGGTTTTGGTGTTTTTCCTTCTGCCTTTGAAGAAGTTGCTGCCTTTAATCAGCTGGCCAATCTGCTTCATTTTGGTGATGATCCCCGGACCTTTGCTTCCGGATTCTTTAATCCTGCCAACAACAGCGATGGACCCGGATTTGGTCTCTAGGTTGCAACAACAGCAGGTGGTAATCTGATTGAACTACCACTTTATGTTAGTGTACAAGACATTACTTTGGGTCAGGGTAATATTTCTATTTTTCCCAACCCAAGTAACCACTTTGTAAATCTGCACAGCGAAAGTACAGTGGAGGAAGTGATGGTTTTTGATATCAGTGGACGCATGGTATATCGCAGCGCAATTGAGTTTGACCAGCATCAGATCAATGTACGTCAGTTCGAAAGCGGAATGAATTTCGTTCAGGTACTGATTACTGAAGGGATGTTTACCGGAAAACTGCAGATTCAGAAATAATAAACCGGATTAGTATATTTTTTTTAGATTCCAAAAATGCAAACTATACGATTATATCTTCTGTTATTTTTTTAAGAAATCAAACATTTTAAACTTTTCGCGATAGGTAGCATAACGATTTGTTGCTCAGGCGTTACTGCTTTTTTAAAAAAATGAAAAACAGGTAAAAACACCCGGTTAATTCATGTAGGAAAATGGGGATAAAATAGGGAAAATACGCTGTTGTTTGGGATTTTGGGCTAAGTAACTTTGTAAATATTAATGAGTTTGAAAGATTTACAAGGAAACTTCAGTTTAAATCTTTTAGCTCGCAGGTTCAAATCAAACGTCAAACAACCGTATTTGCATGAAGAGATTTTTTACCATATTTTTCTTTCTGATTTTGCTTCAAGGTATAAGTCCGGCAGTGGCTCAGACTGATACGGAGTTTTGGTTTGCGGTGCCAAAGCTTACCGAAGGTCATCAGGGTGACCCACCAACTCATCCAGATAGATGGAGATATTTTTTTCGTTTTGCTAACCTTGAACTTGAAAACCATATTACTATATCTTTACCTGCAGATCCTGCATTTACACCCATTGAAGCCATATTGGCTCCTTATGAAGCTCATACAATAAATGTTACGGACTTGATTCTTCAATTATGGAACATTAACCCTGATGAGATATATAATCGTGGGGTGAGGATAACAGCAACTAATTTAACTACGGCATACTTTGAAGTGGGTAATCATTGGAATCCCGATATTTTCTCTTTAAAAGGCCGAAATGCATTGGGTACAGATTTTTTTATTCCTTTCCAAAATCATTTTCGCAATGGGAACTATGATCCCCAGCCCTACTCTGGAATTTATATTGTAGCCACGGAAGACAATACTGAAATAACCGTTACTCCAACCCGACCTGTTTTCCCTGGTAGACCTGCTGGAGTACCATTTAATT
Source organism: Bacteroidales bacterium (assembly GCA_007129355.1). Taxonomy (GTDB): domain Bacteria; phylum Bacteroidota; class Bacteroidia; order Bacteroidales; family UBA7960; genus SKVR01. The sequence goes on from SKVR01000052.1 coordinate 27,113, forward strand.
TGACCCTTAATAGGGGTCAATCCATAGCAGTTGTCCCTAATGACTATAACAACACAGGTCAATTACCACAAAATCATTTAGGGGGGACACGTGTAGAAGCAAATAAACCAATAGCAATAACTTCTAGTGATGATTCAGTAGGGGCAAATCCATATGCGGGTTGTAGAGATTTAATTGGTGATCAGCTGATCCCCACAAGCATTATAGGTACCGAATATATAGCCATGAGAGGCCGGCTCACAATTCCTGAATTCTTTTTTGTATTGGCTACTGAACCCAATACCATTGTTGAGATTGATGGGTTTCCGGAGACTGTTCTCCAACCCGGTGAACAGTTTCGCTGGCAGTTTAGCCAACAAACGCATTTTATTAAAACCAGTAAACCCAGTTACGTTTACCATGTTGCCGGCTTCGGTTGCGAAATGGGTGGAGCTGTTTTACCTCCGATTAATGTTTGCACCGGTTCTACCCGCGTTTCTTTTACCCGTTCAAAAGCTGAAAGTTTTTTCTTAAATATTCTTGTAAGGGCAGGGGCTGAAGATGCATTTATATTTGGCGGAATGGGGCCCAATACAGTTATTCAGGCATCCGACTTTGAAGTTGTTCCTGGCACTACTGATTGGCTTGCTGCAGAATTTGAGTTTAGCCCCAATGCGCCGGTTCCTCTTGGTGTTCCTGTTGGCGAAGCAACTTTGATTGAAAACACAAAGGATGTCTTTCACCTGGGCATCATAAATGGTGGCCCAACAAGTGGTACCATGTACGGCTATTTCTCCGACTTTAACCAGCTGGGAGTTCAAGCCAATATTTCAGGTACGGGTATCACTCATAAAGCCTGCTTCGGCGATCCTGTGCAGCTTATTGCACGGGGCGGAACTGAGTATATGTGGCATCCTGTTGATTTTCTTGATGATCCGACAATTCCTAACCCAATAGCTTTGCCTGATGCATCTATTAAATATACGGTTACCGTAAGCGGGGCCTGTAATATGGTCGATTCAACCGATGTATTTATTGAAGTGGGTGATCCCGTAGCTGCTTTATTTACTATTGATCAGTCGGAGGGTTGCTCTCCTCTTGAACTGATGATCCAAAATGAATCTTATGGTATTTCCAATTATTCGTGGCGGATGGGCGACGGAACAGTTTACACAACCGGTGCCAGTTATTTCCCGCATACTTTTATAAACACAACCGACGATGTAATTGAAAAAGAGATCATGCTGGTAGGGCGGAATTCACTGTTCTGTCGTGATACTATGAGAACGACGGTAAAAATATATCCTGAAGTACATGCCATTGCCCAGGCAAATGTAATCAGTGGGTGCGCTCCACTAGAGGTTAACTTCACCAGCATCTTAACGAATGCCGATAGTTTTACCTGGAGATTTGGTGACGGTTCTTCCAGCACAGAAGAAACACCCACGCACGTTTTTCATAATTACAGTAACGAAGAAAAAACTTTCAGGGTAGTGCTTGATGCCAAATCCCGATTTGGATGTGAATCGCAGGATATAATTGAAATCGTTGTTCAGCCCTACATTGAAACCGGCTTCCATGTTGATCCGCCTGTGCATTGCCATCCTTACCCGATGGAATTGACAAATACATCTTATGGAGCCACATCGTGCAGCTGGAGCTTTAACGGTGGAAACACATTTGAAGACATTGATAGTTTGCAATTTAAACGCACGCTTTTAAATGAAGGTGCCGAGCCAAGAACTTATGAAATATGGCTCGTTGGAGAAAACGATTTTGGCTGTGAACATACTACCATCAGGGACATAACTGTAAATCCTCTTATTAAATCTGTTTTTACAGCGGATGTTATTGAAGGATGTAATCCCCTTTTAGTTGATTTTACCAACGAGTCAAGACATGCTCACACTTATCTGTGGGATTTTGACAATGACCAAGGCACCAGTTCCGATATTGACCCTGTGATGGTTTTTGAGAATCCAAGTCTTACCGACACTGCTGTATTCAATGTAAACCTTCTGGCTGCATCGGAATGGTTCTGCTCTCATGAATCTGAAATGGAAATTAGGGTGTTCCCCAGGATAAGAGCAAATTTCACCTTCGATTATACTTCTTTCTGCACTCCGCAGGAAGTTACTTTTTACAATACATCGGTGGGAGGATTAAATTATTACTGGGACTTTGGAGATGGCAACACAAGTGATGGTAACAATGCAGAAATTGCACATGAATATATCAATAATACCTCTGAGAAAATCGTTTATCCTGTTAAACTGATCATTGAAAATGCCAGCGGATGTATGGATACTGTGATACGTGAAGTAACCATCTTCCCGCAAATAAAGGCTGATTTCGATATGACAACATCAGGATGCCATCCTCTGGATGTGGAGTTCCGGAACTCCTCAAAAGGAGCGGCAAAGTACTACTGGAATTTTGGGGATGCAGGGTCTTCTCAGCAGTTTGACCAGGTAAGAACCTTTACCAATAGCAGCCATGAGGAATCAAAAACATATGAAGTAAAGCTGATTGCCGAATCAATTCACGGATGTATTGATTCAATTGTGCAGCAGGTAATTGTGCATCCTAAACCTAAAGCGGATTATTCTGTTTCTGAATTGTCAGGTTGCGCTCCGTTTGCAGTAGATTTTACTGAAAATGCTGTGGGGGCAGGCTCTTTCATCTGGAATTTTGGTGATGGAACTGATGATGTTACCACGCAGGGTAATAACAGACATACTTATACACACACAGGCGAAACGGCGGCAGATTTTACAACCAGTCTTGTGGTTAAAAATAGCTTCGGATGCACAGATACACTGCAAAAAGATCTACAGGTGTTTCCGCTTATTTCGGCAGGCATTGATGTTTCAGAAATAAGTGGATGTCATCCACTGGAAATTGATATACGAAATACCTCTACCAGAGCAACTGCTGCAACTCCTTACTTCTGGTCATACGGCGATGGAAATTCTTCAACCAGCCAGGAGCAGGTGCAAACTTACGTATTTGAAAACTTCAGCCATACACACACCCAGGATTACCTGATCCGCCTGAATGCCGAATCAAACTACGGTTGTAAGGATTCAGCTTCGGTAACTGTTACAGTTAATCCTCGTCCAAAAGCAGTCTTTGAACCAGAGGTGCTGGAAGGATGTTCTCCGCTTCCGGTTCAGTTTACTGATGCATCTAAAGGAGCAGGAATATATACATGGCAGTTTGGAGATGGCAATCATACTCAGCAGGAAGGTACCGTAAGCCATGTTTTTCAACAACCCTATGATCAGGGAGCCGGTGAATTTAACATTGAATTATTGGTTGAGAATCAATATGGCTGCGATGATTTTACAAACCGCCAGATTACAGTTTTCCCGGATATTACTGCACAGTTTGATGTGGAAACAGAAGGTTGCCATCCTTTACAGGTAAGTTTTGATAATCTCTCTCTGGGAGTAGATCAGTACACCTGGACCCTGGGCGATGGTACCGTAACCGATGAAGTTGACGAATATACTTATTTTAATGAAAGCTACGACACCCCTGCAAAATATAGGGTAAATCTTCACACACTCTCTTCTTATGGCTGTCAAGCTGAAATCAGCAAGGAAGTTACCGTATTCCCAAGGCCTAAGTCTGAATTTGATATCAGCATCAATCATGGTTGTTCTCCCCTGCATGTTGACATTGAGAATCTCTCGGATGGAGGCAGTAATTATGCGTGGAATCTTGGGGGTAATACCAGTTATACCCAGGAACCCTTGTTTACTCATATATTCCGCAATCTGCAGGACGAACCCCAATCCTTAAATATCGGGTTAACAACCGCTAATCAATATGGATGTACAAGACAATCGGAGAAGCTAATCAATGTATACCCCGAAGTACATGCCGGGTTTACTGCCGATAATCCTTTGTTGGCAGGATGCAACCCTTTGAATCTGAATTTTGAGAACCTTTCAGAAAGAGCTCATCAATATCAATGGTCATTTGGCGATGGTACGCATTCAACCGCTTCTAATCCTTCTAATATCTTTTTTACCCAAAGTACACATGAAAGTTACTTTGAAGTAATACTCAGGGCAGAGTCTGCATATGGCTGTCAGGATAGTATTGTAAAGCAGGCAAGAGTTTATCCCGTTCCTGTGGCAGATATGTTTGTAAGTCCGCATAGCCAGGTTTTTCCAGGTACCAGTGTAGTTGCAGACAACCTTAGTGCACCGGGCAGCTGGCAGTATCATTGGGACTTGGGCGATGGTACGCGCATTACAACGAATGAAAACAATCCTGTTGATCATACTTACACCTGGCAGAGTGAGGATTATGCCACACGTCGTTTTACTGTAAATCTCATGGTTGGCAATGAGTTCTGTTATGATGCCATCAGTCAGGACGTTGTTATTAAGGCACCTCATCCGCAAGTAGGTTTTGAACCTTCGGAACAGGGTTGCTCGCCACTTGAAGTACAATTCCGTAATGATACCAAATATGGGCTTGAGTTTTTCTGGGATTTTGATGATGGGAATTATTCTTCAGAAGAGAATCCGCGTCATACTTTTTATGACCCTGGTGAATACCTGGTAAAACTGCTGGTGAGCGGAGAAGGTGGTATCGATTCTGCCTACCAGACTATTACTGTTTTTGAACTTCCTAAGGCTAATTTCAGAGCGGATCCTCCTGTTATTCAGTTGCCATATGAATCAGTACAGATGGTCAATCTGTCAAGTCTGGGAGCCTATTATGAATGGCATATGGGCGATGGCAATGTTTACTACGAATACGAACCTGAGCATCAATATAAAGAACCAGGGGAGTATGATGTTACCTTAATTGTGGGTACTGATACCAATCCGCAATGTTTCGATGAATTTACCAAACAAAGTGGAATAAAAGCAGAGCAAAACTGCAGGATTGTGTTTCCCAATGCTTTTACACCTAATACCACCGGGCCCAATGGCGGTGCCTACGTTGTAAATGATCCTGCAAATCACGTTTTTTATCCGGTTCATACCGGGATTAAAGACTACAGGCTTGAAATTTATAACCGGTGGGGTGAGTTTTTATTCCGTTCTGAAGATCTGGAAATAGGTTGGGACGGTTATTACCGGGACAGACTTTCTTCTATGGATGTATATGTTTGGAAAGTATGGGTTACCTGTCACGACGGAACTGAAATAAGAGATGCAGGAGATGTTACACTTTACCGATAAGAATTTGGCAAGCAAAAATATAACAGGGAAACTGAGAAATTATTTTAATTATAAACAAATGAACAAGCTCATGAGGACATACAGTAAAAACATCCGGGTGCTCAAGATTGCACTGGGAATGCTTTTGTCTGTTACCCTGCTTCAGGTAAGGGGGCAGGCACCTCAGTTTTCTCAGTTTTATGCTGCACCTTTATACCTGGCGCCCTCTTTTGCAGGAGCAACAGATGGAAGCCGCCTTGTAATGAACTACCGCAATCAATGGCCTTCAATTCCCGGAGCCTTTGTTACTTATGCTTTTTCTTTCGATCATTATTTCCACAAGTATAACAGTGGAGTAGGTGTATTGCTTTTCAGAGACCAGGCCGGTTCAGGCCGTCTGGCAACTACACATGGTGGGCTGGTTTACAGCTACAATTTTAAGATTGACCACAACTGGACCATGAGGCCTGGCTTGCAATTCCTTTATGCACAACGCACCGTTGATTTTCATCGTCATATTTTCGGCGACCAGCTCACTCTTAACGATATTCTACCCACTACCAACGTTCCTAATCCTATTGAAAGAGTTGGTTACTTTGATGCTTCTTCATCACTTCTGGTTTATAATCCCAATTCATGGATGGGCTTTGCAGTAGATAATATGATGATGCCTAATCAATCTATGACCGGCGAAGAGAGTAGAATTCCCATGAAATTTTCGGCATTTGGTGGTTACAGAATCACTTACGGCGGAAGATATTCGCAACAAGTGCCTGAAAGTATTTCTCTGGCATTGTTATATAAAAACCAGGGTAAATTTAACCAGATCGACTTCGGCGCTTACTGGTCAAAAGATCCCATCTCCCTGGGGTTGCTTTACAGAGGTATACCCATATTCAATAACCGTATTCACGGCCTTTCCAACAATGATGCCCTCGTAATTACAGGTGGACTACGTACACAGAACCTTAGAATTGCCTACAGCTATGACTTTACTGTCAGCAGGCTGATAAATTCAACAGCAGGAGCTCATGAAATCTCTTTGATCTTCCAGTTCAACCAGGGAGCACCCAGTAAAAGACAGGGATCTATTCCTTGTCCGGATGGTCAGCTCTGATTTTGTATTGGTTAAAATAGTCAGATTGCACCTGGCCTGATTCAGGCTATCAAGGCTAATTCCTTTTTTACAGGCTTTTGGTATTCCTTCATCAGATCCTTGAAGTTTTTAAATTTCAGGGTTTCAAATTTGAGGCTTTCCGTATTAATTATTACACCCTGGAAACGACCCATTGAGCAAGAACCACTATTGATGTATTGTTTTTTGTTGTTAAGGTAGTAGGTTTTATGAGCTTCTATTTTATGGGTATGCCCTAAAACAACCATATCATAATCTTTTAGTAAACGCAAAGCGTGTGTCAGATATCTAATGGAGTGATATTTTTTGGGAATAGAGTTAATGGCTTCATCCAGCTCAACAATTTTGAAATAAATTCTGCAAACCAACCTGGTGGTGCTCATCCATCTCAAAATATTAAAACCAAAGGTTTGTAGTTTTCTTCCCAGCTTTGTCCCATTCAGAAAATCAGCACTATGGCCGTGCTCAATATAGATTTTTTGTCCATGACTGTTTTCCACTTCAGTGCTTGTTAAGCCAAAGCGACATATTGCATCATGGTTGCCTTTTAAGTAAATAAAATAAGGCGTGTTAAGCAAAAAATCTATGAGAGTTTTATTCCGGTTGTAGATTTCTTCAAAGCTATATTTGTAAAGTTCAAAAATATCTCCATTGAGAATAATACGATCAATCTTTTCTTCATTAATTACTTTTTTAAGAGCTGTTATAAACTGTTCCGGTTTCCAGCCAAAGGTTTCGAAATGATCGTTATTACCAATGTGCAGGTCGGATATGATTAACAGATTCATGGTATTAGTTATTATTGTGATGCAATGAAATCAGAAACAAGGGGTGTTCCGTTTTTCAATGACATTATTTCTATATTGGTTTTATATAACTGGGCAATGTGAGGATTGTAAATGATCTCATTTACTCTGTTGGGAAGAACTGAAGTCTTTTTTTCATAAAGACCCAGAAAATTATCTCTTACAAACTCCATGTTGCCTTTTTCCTGTTCCCATATATAATTGCTTATAACCGGAATTTTTCCCGACATCAGGATTTCCATAAAGGTACTTGCGCCACATTTGGTCACAACCACATCTGCAATACTTATAAGTTCATAAACAAAATCAACGTAACCATAAATCTTCAGATAGCTGGAGTTATACTTACTTTTTAGTTTCCATGCTTTTTTGTAAAGGCTACGATTGTTGCCGCAGACTATGGCTATTTGTGCACCTGAATTATTTTTCAGAAAGTTTTTAAGAATTTTCTTTCCTTTAGGTATGCCGTCACCTCCTCCAAGAATCAGAACGAGCTTTTTACTGGTATCAAAACCAAGGTTTCTTTTGATGGAGTGAGATAATAAGGGATTAAGAGGTCTGGTGAATTTGTCATCCAGGATAAAAGGGAAAACAGAAACATTATCAGCATGTATTCCTTTCTTGATGGAATGATCTTTCAGTTTTTCTGAAAAAACTATGAATTTCGGGCTTTTTTCCAGGAACCAGAAGGGATGCGCCGTAAAAGGATCAGTAACCACAACCGTAACAGGTATTTCAAGCTTGTTTTTTTTTAGTATCTGTAAAACTGGTTTGATAAGAAAAAAGTGGAAAATCACAATTTTTGATGGGATGTTTGCCAGAATTTGTTTTTCCAGCTGAGACCTTATGCAAAAAGACAGGAATGTGATAAGACCATTTCCCATCCACCTGATTTTATTAATAGCATATAAAGATTCAAAAATCCAGACTGCTTTCGACTGCGAAAAACGGTAACCATCTTCTATAAAATATCTTATCCATTTGTTAACTCCCTGAAAACCATCGGCTAGCACCGGAGTGATCTTGTCCCCGTGTTTAACTTTAATATAGTTGGCTATGGAGCGGGCGGGAGCGAGATGTCCTCCGCCGGTTTTCAGATAAAGAAACAGATGCTTCTTTTGCATGACTTGATGTGAAGGTACTCGCAAAAGTAACCGCTGATTATTAACTTAGCTTAAAGAGATTCTTATGTAATAATTAAGTTTTTGTAAATATAAGGTTACCTGATAATCTGATTGGGAGTTGAGAACTTACCCGTTTCGAGAAACTCCTTGATGTTATAGGTTCCTCTTTTTCTTGCTTTCAGAAATCCGGCCCATGCGGCTTCAGCAAGCCTGCCTTTATCAAGCATATCAAACAGCCATTGATCAGTGTAATTAGGGTACTCCTGTTTAAAACCCGACTGTATATCTCTGACCCATTTCTTGTTAGCTCTCTCCTGTGCGCCTATTGTAGGGCTCATGATTAAAGGTATGCCCAAAGCTGTGTAAAAAGATAGTTCACTGGGCTTGCTCCATAATACATCTGTTGTTCTTATTACCTGATTAAACTTATGATAATACTCTTCAAAATCTTTTCCGTAAATTACATGTACATTGGCTGAATTAACTTCCTCCTGGATATCAAGAAAATAATCCTGTACTTCAGATCGGGTACCTGCAACAAGATTTAGCATTATTTGTCCGGTAATGAGTTTTTCTCTCAGGCTGAATGCAATTTTCTTTCCTGTTTCTTTTTGTGCCCCTGCTCCACCAACGGCAAAAGTTAATGTAAGAATCCTTTCATTTTTAAACTTACAGTTTTCTTCACCCAGAAAGTACAGCAGGTTTTGTTTATGAATAGGCCAGAATCGGTTTGAAGGATCAAGGTAATGTAACCTCTGTCCAAGGTCATGTTTCAGTATGTCAAGGTTTTCATTTCCGAGAATTTCTGGTGGAAGCGGAAATCCTGTCAAGTGTATTCTTTGTTCGGGTACTCCGTAGTCTTTTAATCTTTTGGCAGCTCTACCAGTAGGTGCAAAATATTCAATGCGGCTTTCCCAGGGATCATGTGAAACCCATACCCGGTTAAGGTCAGTATCGCAAATGATACAATATATTTTTCCAAAGTTATTCAAGTCCGCAGCAATTGCAGGTGCATAAAAGCTAGTAACCAATGGAATGTGTTTTTCACGAATTTTATCCAGAACACTTTTACAAAGTCCTTTTCGAATGGCTGAATTTAGCATTCTTACCTGAAAGGTGCTTTTTGATAAATCCCGCCGGGGATAAAAGGATGGTATTTTCAGAAATAAATCCAGTAGATTGAAAAGTGTTTTTCCGATTACCGGAACTCCTTTAGCCCTGGAAAGCAATTCGTAAAACCAGAGTGTTCTCTTCCATAAATTTCGTTCAACTGTCGTTGTGCTTTCATTGCTTCCGGCAATTAATAAACCTTCCTGCGAAAGGTGTTTAAAAGGGTAGGCTGCCCGTAAATGTCCGTAACCCATTTGGGCACTTACCAGCCAGAATTTTTTTTCTGCCGGTCTTGCTTGTTCTTCGGTTTTTTCTGACCCGGAAATTGTATCTGAATAGCCCGGAAGAAGAGTCATTGTGAATTTTTTTATTATAAAGAAATAAATACATGTGGTTTTAAAAAAGCCGGAGAATTAAACTCCGGCTTCATTAAACACAAAACACAACATGAAGAAAAAACTAAACAATATAATTGTTTGATTTTTTACTTGAACAAAGATAATTGATAGGTATTGCTTTCCTGTTAAGCTAAAATTAAAAGAAAGTTAGGAAAGTATTAATATTGCTTATCCATTAACCATTTCTGTAAAACCAGCAACTGCCATACCCGGTTATACAGGTAGTGCTGATCATTCTTATAGAAATTCCTGAGAAGTTTTTCGGTTTCTAAAGGCTCCAGAATTGCGGTTTTTTTTATGGCATCGGGGTTTAGATAGTCCAGAGCATATTCTTTCAGCTCTTTTTGCAACCATTTTTGCAGCGGAATAGCAAACCCTCGCTTAGGACGATCAAAGTATTTTTGAGGAACATACTGGTAGAGCAGTTTTTTCAATATCCATTTGGTTTCTCCATTATTTAACTTAAGAGAAGGGTGTAGGTTTAAAGCCCACTCCACAATTCTGTAATCAAGCAACGGTACCCTTGTTTCAAGAGCAAAATGCATGCTGGCGCGATCAACTTTAACAAGCAGATCATCCGGCAGGTAGTATTTAAGATCAAATAATGCTTGTTGTTCATCTGCATTCAGATATGATAACTCACCACTGAAGTTCTCATCAAGTTCAAAATCTCTTAAAAAAGGGTTTTTCAGGATCTTTCCTATCTCCTTCCGGTTGAAAAGGTATTGCTCCTGCGAGAAGATATGGCTTTTGATTTGATGTTGGGGTATCTTATTAAAAAGTGAAGATGCCCGTCGGTATTTTTCAGGACCGTGTTTCAGCAACAGCGAAATAGGTTTGCCAAAAAGCGAAATAAGCGGATTATTTAACCTTTCGGCCCATTTATAGGCTCCGTATCCCATAAATAATTCATCGCCACCGTCTCCCGAAAGGGTCATGGTAACATGCTGTTTTGCCATGGACGATACCAGTAGGGTAGGTATTGCAGAAGAATCGGCATAGGGTTCGTCATAAATATCATTCAGGCGTGGCATCCATTGCAGGGCATCCTCTTCGGTAACGATGAGCTCATGATGATTTGTGCCCAGGTATTCTGCTATTTCCCGGGCATAGCCTGACTCGTCGTAACCCTTATCCCAGAAGCCAATGGAAAATGTATTAATGGCATCTGAATGCATGCTTTGTGCGACAGCGGTAACCAGGCTTGAGTCAATTCCGCCGCTCAGAAAAGTTCCGTAAGGAACATCTGAGATCAGACGATATTTAACCGATGATTCAATAAGTTTTTTCAGCTCATTCCGGGCAATATCAGGGTCGGTTATTCTATTGTCAGGACTAATTTTTTCTTCCGGTTGCCAGTAAGGGAAAAGCTTAAACTCACCATTTTTAATAATTGCATAATGTCCAGCAGGGAATTTTTGTATTTCGCTGTAAATACTATTAGGTGCAGGAATATAGCCCAGATTCAGAAACTGGTTTACTGCTGTGTAGTTAATGGTAAGGTTCTTTTTTATTTCCGGGTGTGCCACCAGGGCTTTAAGTTCGGATGCAAATGCTGTTTCTCCATTTCTATGATAATAATAAACGGGCTTTATGCCAATTCGATCACGGAAAATGTAAAGCGTTTTAAGTTGCTTATCCCAAATAGCAATGGCAAACATTCCGTTAAGCTTTTTCGGCAGATCTGTATTCCAGGTAGCAAATGCCTCCAGGATGATTTCGCTGTCGGAATGAGTTTTGGCCTGAAAACCCGGACGATGTTCTTTTAATTCTTCCAGTAATTCCCTGAAATTGTAAACTTCACCATTATAAATCATAACATACCTGCCACAATGAGAATGCATGGGTTGGTTGGCTTTTTCACTCAAATCAATGATGCTGAGCCGCAGATGTGTGAGCAGAATAAGGTCATCAGAGTAAGTGCCCCTGGCGTCAGGACCACGATGGGCTATGCTTTTAGCAGAATGGACTGCTCCATTCAGCCATTTCTGTTTATCTTTAAATATAAAGCCCGCTATTCCGCACATATTATGATGTTTTGGATGTAAAAGTAAGAAAAGCAAGGCTTTTGTACATAAAAAATTTTTTTTAATGAACTGTTTTTTTAATTTAGCCGCACGTTAAAATCACAAATTTTTTTGTTCCTCTCATGAAGAAACCCATTAGTATTGAAACTAATATAATGCTTGAGCAGGCCTGGAAAAAATTCGGGAAAAAGCAGTTTGATGCTGCAGAAGATATTTTTTCAGCTGTTCTTGATAATGATAATTCAAATATAGATGCAATGCACGGCCTGGCAGGGTGTCTTTTGCGGAAAAAAGACGCACGTGCTGCACTGAAAATATATAATCAACTTGAAAAACTCGAAGGTGAAAATGCCAAAACATTTCACCTGCGTGCTCTTGCCTTTGGTGCCGGTAATAAGCACGGAAAGGCTGTTGAAGACCTTGAAAAGGCCATTGAACTTGCCGATGACAGCTTTGAAGCCTACCTGGATCTCGGTGGCACTTTCATTGTTATTAAAGACTATATGCGTGCTGCCCAGTGTTTTGAAAAATGCATCAATATTGACGGGAAATGCTCCGAAGCCTGGATAGGGAAGGCCCTGTTGGCTCATATTAATAAAGAACAAAAAGCGGCAATTGAATTTATTACCATTGCTCTGAAACTTAATCCTAAATCATTGCTGGCATTGCTGATTAAAACCGAAATTTTGCTGGAAGCCGGTAAGAAAAGCGATGTGGAAAAGGAAGTAAAAAAGATTCTTTCCATAAACCCGGATATTTTTAAATCGCAACACATAGATGAAGATGATGATCTTGGTGATGGGGATTTTCTGGATGATGACGATTACGACAAAGATGAAGATGCCAATCGTAGTGAAGATGATGAAATTGAAGAGTTTGATCTGGATGATTGATTCCCGGGTTTACCCTTTACGGAAAAACATAATAAGAGGCTGTCTGAAAAGACTAAAATTACCCGGACGCTGAGCAGTTCGATAAACTCACCGTAGCACCTGTCGAAGCTTATGATAGCCTGATATACAGGGAGCGTTTCGACAAGCTCAACGAACAGAAGGGAATTCTGATGCAGCCACTTTTTCAATGAAAGAAAGCAGAAAGGCTTTAAATTTTTATTCCCAGGCTTACCTTTACGGAAGTGCCGGGTCTGTAACGTTGCAGAATTTGATCATTTTGCTTGTCAAATATTCCATCCTGATTGGCATCCTGAATAAATACGATATTTTCGTTAAGTATATCTTCTATTTTTAACCTGATATTCATGTTTTTGGTAATTCTTTTCGAGACAGTAAGGTCAATATAGTTTCGGGGCATCTCATAAATATCAGGGTAAGAGAGCACTTCAGGCCTGTTTAATTCAGTAAATCCACCGATAAAAAGCCTTTTTCCAATGATATTATAAAGGATATTGACTTCGAGGTTGGCATTGATATTATTATAGAACAATCCGGCATTAACAATGTAGGGAGATTGCCCCTGTAATGGACGAGGGTCGGTATCTCTCCCCTCACTCCGGCTGCCTGAACCGATTTCAACTTCACTTACTAATATTGTACCGTTAAAGTAAACGGAAAGGTCATTTAAAAATTTCGATGCTGTTAAACCTAACAGATTTTTCTTAATCTCGACTTCCGAACCATACATATATACCTTATCTGCGTTACCAAAAGAAAAGTTCTTTGAACCTCCGGAGCCGGCTCCTATAAGAACAATTTGCTCAATTGCATTCTCAAAGTTCTTGTAAAATCCGGATAGAGAAATAATTTCAGAAAGTGACGGGTAATATTCAATCCTGAAATCATAATTGGTTATTTCGGCAGTTTTCAGGAATGGATTACCACTTATTACCAGGTTATTATCGAAATCAAAAAAGGCAAAGGGGGCCTGCTCCCTGAATTCGGGTCTGTTTAATGTTTTACCATAACCACCCCTGAGAAGCAGTTTGTCGGTTAGATTGAAAGTAGCATTTACCGAGGGAAGAATGTGTGTTTCCTTGTTGTCAAGATTTACCGGTCCGCTGGATATGCGGCTGTTCAGAATCCGGCGGTTGTTTTCTACCCTTAAACCTCCTGTTACAGAAAGTATTTCACCAAAGGGTAAAGAAATCATGGCGTAATAAGCTAACAAGTCATTTGTTGCATCGTATGAATCCCAGGGGTTGGATTGTTCATCAATTTTAATACCTCCAAAATTGTTGATATTATCAGGATGAAACAATGAATCGATACTTATCGATCTGAGTCCCTGATTAAAAAAAGGTGCTTGAGTATAGCCAATATTACGGGCACGAAAATCTCTTTCCATTTGGGTTTGAACAATGCCTGCCTTTATTTCGGGAACAAATCCATTAAATAAGGAACTGAGATGGATTTTGTGGTTGATATTAGCTGCAAATGTGTTGCCCGATTCTTCCATATGCGAAAAAAACCTACCCATAAAGTAAGGTTGCGCACCACCTATGGGTACATATATCTGAAATTCATCCAGCCCATCTATGTAATTTATTCCCCTTTCGCTTCTATACTGCCTGTAATCAGGTAAGTCCCTGAAAGAGCTCGTGAGTCCGTATGTCCAGTCAAAAGTGGTGTTTTTGCTGAAAAAGTGATGCTTTCCGTTCACCTGACCGGAATATAACCCCCTGAAAACCTGCTGAAATGCATGATTGTTCATGTTAAATCCAAAATCAATATGATTTCCAAGCCTGTTTACATAGTTATATGTGCTGATATTGTTGTACAGATTAACAATTTCGAGGGAGTGATTATCGCCAATTTCAATGCCCCAGTTGTGCAATACTCCGAGTTTTATACTATTACTATATCGGGAGTCTTCAAATTCATAGAGAGGAAGGCTTTTGTTCTCAACCATATTATATGCATTATAGTCTGAACGGAATACGTTATTTGAAGATTTGGAGTTATTGAATGTTAGTGTAGTTATATTTCCAACTCTTATCTTCCCTCTGTTAAAAATCAGGTTGCCGGTAAGTGAACCGCTCTGGCCTAAAAATACGTTGGTTTCTCTGGGTATCCATTTGTTATTCATAGATTGGCCGGCGGTCTGCAATGCCTGCTGATCATTGGTAATAGTCCTGAGATCATTGGGGAATCCCTCGGGCAGGTCGAAATAGCCTGCGCCAAAACCAGTCCATGCAATGTCAGATTTTTCCGATCCATAGAAAGGGTTAAAACTGGTGCCATCGTCATACTGGTTTGTGTAAGACATCTCAAAACCGCTTTTATCAGGAATTGACTTGGTGAAAACCTTGATTATCCCACCGGCAAAGTCACCCGGCAAATCAGGTGAGGGGCTTTTATAAATTAGAAGATGGTCTATTTGCGATGCAGGTATCATATCAAAAGAGAATGATCTCACATCTGCTTCCATACTTGGAGCTAAAGTATTATGCAGTAATGTAGGATTATACCTTTCACTCAATCCCCTTATGACAATAAAACGATCTTGCACAATAGTAATTCCGGGTATCCTTCTTACAACCTGCGCGGCATCACTATCCTGCGACCGGGTAATTTGCTGTGCAGAAATACCACTTGTTACCACCTGACTATTTCTTATGGATTGGATTAAGGATGTTTCTGTATACGTAGTTCTTCTGGCCGTAACAGTAACACCTTCAAGGGTTTGACTAACCTGATTCATTTCAATGTTCAGGGTAATGATTTTACCTCTTTCCACTTTTATTTTTTCTATTACCACCGGCTCATAAGATATGAATGAAACCCGCAGATCCACCATTCCTAAAGGAACATTACTGATGCGGAATTCACCATTAAGGTTTGCTGTGGTTCCGGTTGTGGTACCTTCTATCATAACTGTGGCACCTACCATCGTTTCATTGGTTTGTACGTCAACTATAATGCCCTCAATTGTACCTCCCTGGCTGTAGGTATTTAGAAAAGCAAGGAGAAATGTGAAGCACAAAAAGGTAGTTTTTCTTATGGGAAGATTCATTTTTTTTGGAGGTATTAATGATTTGCTCAATTTGTTTTGAACTTGAAAACTTAAGTGAAATAATCAGATTAATTGGTTTTTCCTCTTTAAAATATCAGTGCAAAATTAGACCTGGAAAGCTGTATGGATGTTAAGCAAATGTTATGTTTTTGTTAGCCAATTGTTAAATATTAAAATACTGACATGCAAGATATTAGATGTGTTTATTTAATAATTTAATCAGATTATTTTAACCTGAAATTAATATTCGCAAACTACTTTTGAGCCGAATAATATTATCTAAAACCAACCATCAATTTTTGCAAATCAAAAAACAATTAAATTTTAAAAGAAAACTAAAAGATGAATCTTAACTGGAAAAACCTACAAAAGAGAACAGCTTCATTAATTATGAGTTTTGCTGTTTTAAGTTTCGGATTTTTGTTGCAATCATGCGACAAAGATGAAGATAAAATACTTGGTAACAGACCTGCCATTACGCTTAGTTCAGAGCAGGCATTCAATTCATTGGGTAATGCTGCAATTACCACTTTGACTGTATCAGCACCTGAAGGTCTTACCAGGATCAATGTGCTGAAAAATGGTGTAAACATTGAAACAGAGATGATTAACGGAAATCCTGAGACCCTTGA